>JBAUTX010000289.1:0-6140 GCA_049582405.1 Occallatibacter sp.
GCCCATGAATCAAATCGATCTCAAGCATCGCAATGCAGTCGTGACCGGAGCAGGCCAGGGCATCGGACTCGCCATCGCCCGCCGCCTTCTGCAATCCGGCGCGTCGGTTTCCCTGTGGGACAAGGACGCCGCCGTCCTCCACGCCGCGCAGTCGGAGCTGCACACTGAGCACAAGGCCACCCAGATCTCAACCGAAGTGGTCGATGTCGCGGATCCGCAGGCAGTCAGCCTGGCCACCGAATCGGCACTCGCCCGCCACGGACGCATCGACATCCTCGTCGCCAATGCCGGCATCGCAGGCCCGAATCACAAAACCTGGGAATATCCCATCGACGCATGGCAGCAGATCCTCGACGTCAATCTCACCGGCGTCTTTCTCTGCTGCCGCGCCATCGTCCCTCACATGCTCCGCCAGAACTACGGCCGCATCGTCAACGTCGCTTCCATCGCCGGCAAAGAGGGCAACCCCAACGCTCCCGCCTACAGCGCATCCAAGGCCGGCGTCATAGCCCTCACCAAATCGCTCGGCAAAGAGACAGCCTCCAGCAACATCGCCGTCAACTGCATCACCCCCGCCGCCGCGCGCACCCGCATCTTCGACCAGATGACGCAGGAACACATTGACTTCATGCTGGCAAAGATTCCGCGCGGCCGCTTCCTCGAGGTCGACGAGGTCGCCGCCATGGTTGCGTGGCTCGTGTCGGAAGAGAATTCTTTCACCACCGGCGCCGTCTTTGACATCAGTGGCGGACGCGCAACCTACTAGGTAGGCGCCCAGCGATTCCTGACGCAACCAACTCGCCGCCCTCAAGTTCCTGTGCGCATCCTCTGGCAAAACTGCCAGTTGTGCCCGACGCCGCCACCCAACATGATGAATGCGTATTCGAAAGAAGCCGGGCGAAGCATCGTTCGCAAATCGCTGGATGCGTGTGTCAGGGCGCGCATGAGCGGATGAGCGATATTCCCGGCCAGGCATCGAGAAGGAAGGCGGATAAAACAATGTCTCACATGCGGGTGCTCAAAGGATTGCGCGCAGTCACGGGATTCATCTTCGTATGCATCATGTCGACCGTTGCCGTGACAGCCCAGTCAACCGAAGTCAATGGAATCATCAAGGCGCGAAGCGGCGACACCATGCTGCTCCAGAAGAGTGATGCTTCCGAGATAACCGTATATCTGGCCGACACCACGGATGTCGCGCAAGTGGAAGGCATGTTGAAGGCGCGCCACAAGGAGATGTCCATGGCGGCGCTGGTCCCTGGCCTGCCCGTAAAGGTCAAGGGGCACTACGACGCTGACAACAACCACTTCGTGGCCGATACGGTCCGCTTCAAGGGCAACGATCTGCAGCAGGCCAAGGCCATCCAGGCTGGAATGAGCGAAACAAAGCAGCGGGCTGAAGTAAACAAGCAGGCCATTGCGGAAAACCAGGCGGCCATTGCGGAAAACCAGGCGGCCATTGGGAAAAACCAGGCGGCGATTAACGAAGCCGTGGCGCGCTTCGGGCAACTGGATGACTACTACATCTTCGACGAGCTCACCATTTATTTCGGAAACGCGAAGACCAACGTAGAGCAGCAGTATGTGTCCCAGTTGCAGGCGCTCGCCGAAAAGGCCAGGACGATTAACGGCTACATGATCGAGGTCAAGGGCTTCGCCTCCGCCACCGGAAACACCGCTTCGAACCAGGCCCTGAGCGAGGATCGCGCGGACAATGTCACGAATATCCTGCTCCAGCAGTGCAAGGTGCCGATGACCCGTATGCTGGCCCCGGGCGCCATGGGCGAGAGCGAACAGGTGGGCAGCCCATCCACGAAGGAGGGCGAGGCGCAGAATCGGCGCGTCGTGGTGCGCGTGCTGCAGAACAAGGCCATCGCCGCCAAGCCGGCTGAATGAGCGGAACGACAGGAAATCCCGACGGATCGGCCTGCGTGAACAGCACCGCGATGGACTGAAGAGCGTGGAAGCGCCAACGCGAGACTGCAACGCAGGCCGATCCCGGTCGTCGCATCCCCCCAGGGACCAGGCAGCCGAAGGCGCTTTACGCCCTCAATATCCCCGGTCGCGAATGAAGCTTTCCGGAGTCCCGTCTTCCGGATTCACAAAGTGGATGTCCTTCGGATCGCGGCGCGGCGCATCGAGGGCAAGAAACACCACTGGCTCCTCAAGAATCTCCGGCAGAGCGTGGACGGTGCCGCGCTTGAACGTGAGAAAGTCGCCGGGGGCAAACTCGCCGCCATGCGCGCGGTCCCCAATCCAGAACGTCCCTTTCCCCGACAGCACGTATAGATACTCATCGCATTGGACATGGTAGTGCGGCGGCGTTGGCCGGTAGACGCGAAACAGGCGACTGCTCGCCGAGGCCTCATCGGTCAGGTAGGTGTCCAGCAGCATCGTCTCGGCCGTTTCAGGGAATGCCGCTGCAATTTCGTGAAGGTGAAAGCGCCCCCCGTTCTTGTTCTCACTCATAACCACCCTCCATCGCGAAGCCTTCCATCAGGTCAAACAACCTGCAGACACCGCACCCGGACTCCCTTCTTAAACCTATCATCCATAGACTTATGTGCTCCATGCGGACCATCGCCGCTCTTGCCCGCCCGCTTCATCTCGCTTCACCCGCGCCCCAACTGCAAAGAACCCCGCGAATGGAGCGGTGGACTGAATTGCGGTAGACTGTGTGCAAGAACAATCGAAGAGCGTGCTTTCTGTCCTGCGGGGTTGGATTCTTGCAGGCCTGTGACGAGTTCTCTGTTGCAGGCAAAGCGGGCCGGAAGCTGAGGGCGGGATCATCGACGATCTCGCTCACGGATGTAGAGGGTGATGATCCGGTACCTCATGTTGGGATTGGTGTTCGATGCAGCTTTGGTGACAGGGCTGCACGGCGTCCCTGCGAATCAGCCGGATCCGCCTGCCGCCGTGGTCCGGCCGGCTGCCACCGATGCCATGCAGCTCTATCTGGTCGTCCATGACAAGCACGACAAGCCCGTCTTAGACCTCAAACCGGACCAGTTGACCATCACTGACGACGGATCTCCCGTCAAGCTCGATAGCCTTCAGTTCGTCGACCGCCAGAAGCAGGCCGCCAATCTCGTCACCTTCGTCTTCGACCCCTTTCCCGAGGTGAAGGGCAAGCAGCCATCCAAAGACTCCTCCCGCATCGAGAACGCCCGCGATGCGGCCTTGAAGATTCTCTCGTTGCTCTCTGAAAGCGGATTCGAGTTTTCCGTCTTCAACGTCGACACGCGGCTCCATCTCCAGCAGGGATTCACCTCCGACCTCAACGCCGTTGAAAAGGCCATCAACTCCACCGCCGGCCCCCTCGCAACCCGCGACAAGAAAGAAGCCGCCGCCGCGGAAAAGGCGATCATCTCCCTCGCCCTCGGCGGAGTGGACGCCTCCGGCAAGCGCGTCGATGCGCGCGATCGCCTCCTCGCGCAGTCCATCTACTCCGCGCTCCGCAACTCCACCCGCATCGCGCAGGACCGCCATATCGCGCCCTCGCTTCCCTCCATCCTGGCCCTCGTCCAGTCGCAGCAGGATCTCACCGGACGAAAAACCATCATCTACCTCAGCTCCTTGCAGCAGGCGCAGATCGACGATGCAGCAAGGCAGGCGATGCTCTCCATCATCGGTTCGGCCAACCAGGCCGGAATCGGCATCGACGTCGTCGACGGAACCGCGCTCGGCCCCCATGGTTCGCGAATCAAGATGTTGGATCCAAACAGCCAGGGCGCCCTTGTTGCCCTGAACACGCTCTCCTTGCCCGGCGGCGGAATCTCCATCCCGCCAGACGCGGGCGACCTCGAGGTCACGGAAGATGCGCCCGTCAATGCCGACCTCAAGCGCCTCGCCATGGCGACCGGCGGCACCTATATCAACGGCGACGGACAGCGCAAATCCCTTCAGCAGCTCATCGGCGACATGACCTCCTACTACGAGGCTTCCTTCATCCCGAAGATGGATGAATATGATGGCAAATTCCATCCGCTCGCCGTCGCGTCCGTCCGCTCCGGCCTCAGAATCCGCACCCAGACCGGCTATCTCGCCCTTCCGCCTCCCGCTGCGGACGGCAGCCGCCCCCAGCCATTCGAGCTGCCCCTGCTCAAGCTGCTCAAGCAATCGCCCTTGCCTGCGCAAATGCCCTTCCGCGCCGCAGTCCTCAACATGGGCGACAGCGCCGACGGAAAGAGGGCCACGCTGGCCATTGAAGTTCCCGTCGAAAACCTCCACATGGAGAAGGACGCAAACTCTCCCAGCTCTCTTGCGCACCTCACGATGATCGCCGAGGTCAAGGACGCTACCGGCGCCGTCGCGGCACACTTCGGTTCCAACACCCCGCAGCGCCTTCCCTTCAAGCAGGCCGACGGCAAAAGCATCCAGGTCATCTCGCTGCAACGCCACTTCATCCTGCCTCCGGGTAAATACACCCTGGAACTCCTCGTCGTCGACTCCACCAGCGGCAAGGCAGGCGCAAAACGCATTCCCTTCGAGATACCCGGCGAGTCCGCCGCACCCTCGCTCAGCAACCTCGTCCTGGTCCGCCACACCGATCCCGTCCCATCCAAGGACGACGACCCTGGCGATCCCCTGCGAGACGGCAAGAACCGCATCACGCCCAATCTCTCCGGCACGCTTTCTCCCGGCGAAAAAAGCGTCTCCATCTTCTTCGCCGCGCACACTGACCCCCACGCTTCTCAACCTGCGACGCTGCAAATCGCCGTGCTCCGTGATGGACGCATCCTGGGGGGCGCTCCGGTCGTCGCTCGACAGTTGAACGGCGATGAGTTCTTCACTTACCTCACCAACTTCTCGATCAGTAGCCCTACTGACGGCACCTATCAGATCGAGGCGATGCTTGTGCAGGGCGGGAAGACCGCGCGGTCGGACACTTCCTTCACTCTGATGGATGTCGGATCGGAAGACTCGCCCATGCCCGGCGGTTCAGAGTCTCTCGAATCCGTCGCCCGGCCTGCCGGTCCGCTCGCCATCACCGTTTCCAGCAATGCAACGCAGCGTCCCGCCGACGAAGAGCTCAAAGCCCTCCTCGCCGATGCCGCGCAATACGCCAACAGTTATTGGGATTCCCTCCCGAACTTCACCTGCAACAACGTGACGCAACGATTTATCAGTTCGAATGGCAAGGACAAATGGGAGCACACGGACACACTCACCGGCGAGCTCACCTACCTGGATGGTCAGGAAGACTGGAGGTTTGTCGAGTCCGAGCAAAATCACCGCAAGAGCCACGACGGTAATGCGGATTCCGAGAAAGGCATTGCATCGGCTGGAATCTTCGGCGGCGTGATTCGAGGCCTCTTCCGGCCTTCCTCTAAAGCAGAGATGACCTGGACGCAAACCGGCTCTCTCGGCAATCAAACCGTACAGATCTTCAAATATCGGGTCACCCGTGAAAACTCGAACCTCAGTCTCCGCGTCGGTCCTACCCAGGTCGTCACCGTCGGCTATCACGGCCTCGTGTACATCGACAGCGTGACCCACGGAGTCCGGCGCATCACGGAAGCCGCCGATGATGTTCCCAGAAAATTCCCCATCCGCGCGGCTCTGGTGACTGCGGACTACGACTATGTCGCCATCGGCGACCAGCAGTACCTCGTCCCCATCGGTGCACAGGTCATTCTGAGCAAAGGCCGTCATCGGATGGACCTGAACCAGATCCGCTTTCAGAACTTCCATCGCTTCCGCTCCTCGTCAAGGATCCTGACCGATTTCCACGAAGTCAAAGAATGACCTCCGGACGGAATGGCCGCTGACTTTTCCCGGCAAACCTGTAATTTCCGCCAGTTTCCTTCGGTCAACCAGAGGCCTACGTTTTCAGTCAGGAAGAAAACGGGAGGGCCGTCGTGTGTCGCTGTGCGTGCTTCTTGTTCTTGCTCCTTGCAGCAAGCCTGTCGGGCAGCGCCCAGGACGCGCCGCCGGATGCGCAGGAGAGCACGCAGGCCAGCCAAAGCCGGCAGCACTCCAGCTTCGTTCGCAACGTCTTCAATCTCTTCAACATGGCGGGCACGGTCAAGGCGCAGGATTTTCAACCCATGACCCAGCGCGAACGGAACGATCTCTACTTCAAGAGCATGATCAATCCGCTCAGCTTTCTCCGGGTGGCTGCCTCCGGGGGCATTGAC
>JBAUTX010000290.1:0-11307 GCA_049582405.1 Occallatibacter sp.
CGGCGAATCCGAGAACATCGCCACTGACCCAGATCATCCTTGTGGAGTAAAGAAAGGCTGCCATGCAGTTGCGCACACACAGTCCGAGGCAATTTCTGGGCAGACTCAGCGGGGCGGAGTCCGGCCAGGCGCTGACGGAGCTTGGCCTTGTGATGCCTGTGCTGGTTCTGATGCTCATCGGAGCGGTGGAACTGGCGCGGGTGGCCTATGTGGCGATCGAGGTTTCCAATGCCGCCCATGCCGGGGCGCAGTACGGAGCGCAGAGCATTTTCTACGCCACAGATACGACGGGGATACAAAATGCGGCGGCGAATGACGCGGCGAACATTACGCTCGCCAGCACCACGCCTACGCTGACCTATACGTGTTCCGACGGCACGACGCCTTCGGGCTCGCCGCTGACCTGTGCCAGCCCCAATGCGACGGTGGAGGGTATGCTGACAGTTGTGACGACGGCAAGCTTCAATCCTTTCTTTCATGTGGCGGGACTGGGAACGACCTTCACGCTGACAGGAAGAGATCAGCAGACGGTGCTGCTGCAATGAAGAGAGAGATGCCAATGACGAAGGCAGTTGCCATGCTGTGCGGGGCGTGGCGGGCGCCCAGGGGCGCGGCTGCATGCGAGGACGGGAACGCGATTGTCGAGATGGCGATTGGCATCTCGCTGTTCCTGATGATCCTGATCGGCATTATTGAAATGGGCCTGGCGCTCTACACATATAACTACATCTCGGATGCGGCGCGCGAGGGCTCGCGGTGGGCAATTGTGCGCGGGTCAGACTGCAGCACGAACACGCCGGGACTGGACCACTGCAACGCCGCACAGACCGACATCCAAACCTATGTGCAGTCGCTGTCTTACCCCGGAATCAATTCGAGCAACATGACGGTGACGGCGACGTGGCTGCAAGCGAGTTCGCCTCCGGCCGCGACATGGTCGTCGTGCGTCGCCACAGCTTCGGAACCCTGCAACCAGCAAGGCTATCAGGTGCGGGTGACGGTGACCTATCCGTTCCCGCTGAGCATTCCGTTCTGGAGGAGCACCACGCTGACGGTGGGCAGTACGTCAGGGATGGTGATTTCGCAGTAGGATCCGACGTCTGAGCGGGGTGGGTTCACGCCCCGGATTCCCACAGAGAAGCGCGGCAATTCACACGCTGCGCGAGGGTTCCTCCCGGCCTACACTCGAATGTATGGCCACGATTCCCAACCTGACCCTGGATGCCGGTTTGCCGGCGAATGTGGACGCCGAGAGGACGATTCTCGGCGCGATTCTGCTGGACAATGCGGCGCACGCGGAGGCGGCTGAGCGGCTGGAGTCGGATGACTTCTCGCTGGATTCGCACCAGCGCATCTACCTGCGGATGACGGAGCTGCTGACCTCGCAGCGCGCGGTGGATATTGTCACGCTGGCTGAGGAACTGGCGCGGAACAAGGAGATCGAGTCGGTGGGCGGCGTGGCGTACCTGGCGTCGCTGACCGAGGGGCTGCCGCTGCGTCCGGTGATTGAGGAATACATCCGGATTGTGAAGGACAAGAGCCTGCTGCGGCGGCTGATGGCCATCTGCTCAGCGGCGATTGCGCGGGCGGCGGACCAGAGCGAGCCGGCGCTGGATGTGCTGGGCGCGGCGGAAAGCCAGCTGCTGGAGGTGAGCGAGAAGGGAATTGTTCGCGGGCTGCAGCCGCTGGACCAGATTGTCGCGAACTCGTTTGGGTCGATTGACAACCTGTACAAGCAGAGCCGCGAGGTGACGGGGCTGGCGACGGATTTTGTGGAGCTGGACCGGCTGACGAGCGGGCTGCAGAAGGGCGAACTGATCATCCTTGCCGCGCGGCCCTCGATGGGCAAGACGGCGTTTGCGATCAACATGGCGCAGAACGCGGCGGTGAACCACGAAGCCGTGGTGGCGGTGTTCAGCCTGGAAATGAGCAAGGAGTCGCTGCTGCGAAGGATGCTGGCCTCACAGGCTTGGGTGGACCAGAGGAAGCTGCAGACAGGCTTTCTGGGGCGCGAGGACCACGACAAGCTGCAGAGCGCGCTGGGGCAGCTGGTGGAGACGAAGCTGTTTATTGACGATACGGCGGGCATTTCGCTGGCGGAGATGCGGGCCAAGGCGCGGCGGCTGAAGCAGAATGCCAGCGGGCTGGATCTGATTGTGGTGGATTATCTGCAGTTGATGTCGGCGACGCTGCCCTCGGCGGGCGGAAAGCGCTATGAGAACCGGACGCAGGAGGTGTCGGCGATTTCGCGGGGGCTGAAGGCGCTGGCGAAGGAGCTGGAAGTGCCGGTGGTGGCGCTGTCGCAGCTCTCGCGTGCGAGCGAGCGGCGCGGGGACGACAAGCGACCAATGCTGAGCGACCTGCGCGAATCGGGCTCGATTGAGCAGGATGCCGACGTGGTGGCGTTCATTCATCGCGAGGCGTACTACAACCGGACCGAAGAGATGTCGGAGGCGGACAAGGCGAAGTCGGAGATCATCATCGCCAAGCAGCGCAACGGCCCGACAGAGACGGTGTATCTGAACTTCATCGCGAAGTACACGCGGTTTGCGAATCCCGCCGAAGGGGAGAGCGAACAGTGAGCCGCGGAGTGCGCGGATTCAGCTTTCATTGAGGATAAGAGCAACGCGGCCGGCAATGTAGTCGTTGGGCGTGCCTTCGCCGTCGATCTCGATGAGGTCGAGGGGGAAGGTGCGGTTATGCGGCCGCAGCACGAGGCGCGAGGCGAGGAAATCGACGTAGCGCAGGGTGAGGTGCGCACCCTTGCGGACGGCGTAGAGGGTGGGGCGATCCGAGCGGTATTGCGCGAGCGAGTTGTAGTGGCGGTCGATGACGACGAGTGCGTCTGGTAAGACGAGCGGAGTCATGGGGTGCGCGTCGAGCTCGGGAATGCGCACGGCGACGAAGCGCTCCCAGTGACGGCGCGAGGCTGCGGCGCGGGTGCGGAGCGATTTGAGCGCGCCGCCCGGCAGATGAAAGATGGAATGCACGGCAGAAGGGCGCACGTAGGGCTCGAAGAGAGCCATGCTGTGCGAAACGATGGGGACCGCGTTTGCGCCGTCCTGGAGATGCTGCGCGGCCGTGCGCGTATGCGCGGGCAGGAGATCGGAGACGCTCAGGTGCTGCGCAGTCAGGATGCGGTCCAGTGCTTCGAGAGAGAGCTGCCGGCGGCAATGCAGGAAGTTCGACAGGTGCGATTGGCCAAAGCCGGTCTGACGCGCGAGCAGCGAAAGAGTGAGTGAGCCTCGCTGGATCCTGCGCATCATCTCCAGACGGAGCCGCTCGTGCATCTGGGTAAAGTTCATTTGTGGAAAATCCGCCACCAGCCACGGAGACGAAAGACCTCCGTTTTCTTTGAGCAAAGAGTTTTTGCAGTGATTGCCTTCTTTTTTGAAGGTCTGAGATTGCTCAAGAGCGACCGGGGACGAAATGAACCAAGCTTCATTGACGCAAGAAAAGTAGGATTCTAGATTGGCGTTACTTTAACTCGCACGAGTATGCGGGAATTTTCGAGGAGAAGCGTTTGGCGATGAAACCTCGGGGAGACAGACGAGCGTCTTTCCGCGGCAATCCCAAACTTCTGCCTCTGGGCCCTGGTTCAGAGCGGATCATCCTCGCCCCATGCGAAGACGATCACCAGAACGTCCGAGGCAGACTTGCGCGAAAATTCCACGATCTGCGCGCTATGAGCATGACATATAACATGAGGGCACCGGCAGCAATCCCCCATCGGGACTATAGAAACCCGAGTAGCTCCGCCTGGCTCTCATCACCCCGCCCGCAAACAAGCAAGAACAACAGCCGGCGGGAACGGAAGCATCGGAGAGTTCGTCATGGAATTGCGCGTTCAATTGAAGATTTGCGAGGGTTGCGGTTGTCTTTGGTATCGTGCACAAACGCAGATAGGCGTGTACTGCAACACGTGCGAGAGGAACCTGCGGCATTTTCCGGCGACTAACAGCCGAAAGCGGCGCGGGCGCCGGTTCGGCAAGGCGCTGGTTGATGTGTGGGGCACTGCCGAAGCTGCTGGAGGTGCACATTGAGTGCAGCACTCCAGTTATCGATGGTGTGGGGCACGAGTGGCCCGCAACGCGCATGGACCTCTGGGGATCATGCAAAACGAGAAGGGAAGGTAAGACCGAAAGAGCCTGCACATCAAGAATGCAGTGCGGAGCAGGCGGCACCAACGACGAGCGTGGCGTTTTACAGGAAGCACACCGAGAGCATGTTGCGGCGCTACCTGTATGCATCGATGCAGGTGGGCCGTGCGCCGTCGATCCTGGGCGATCCGGTGGGACGGGGATGGGTGTCAAGCCGTCCTGTGCGGACCTTCGAAGACGCGGTCATCTTTGTGCTGGACGTGGAGCGATGTTTGAAGCAGCTCAAGGTCCTGGACCGGTACCTCTTGAGCAAGGTGGTGCTGCAGGAGTATACGCAGGTGGAAACGGTGGCGATGCTGGGCATGAGCATTCGCGCGGTGGCTTACAAGGTTCCGCAGGCGCTGGATCGGCTGACTGAGAAGTTGCTTGAAAGCGGGCTCCTCATTCTTCCGCATTCATAGCTTTCCGGGCAAAATGACAAACGGGGAGTGCGGCGCCGCACTCCCCTTTTGCTGCAGGCGCAACAGAGCGGGGCCGAGCTGGCGGCGGCCATCTTCGGTGATGCGGTCGGCGGACCAGGCAGGCTCCCAGACGAGATCGACGTCAATCCTGCTGATGTCGGGAATCCCTGCAAGGCGATTGCGCACTTGCTCAAGGATGAGGCCGCCGGCGGGTGAGTCAGCAGTGACGAGGGTCATGGTGACACGGACCCACTGGCGCGGCCAGGCAGGCGTGGCGTCAGGATCTGGGCCGGTCGCTATGGCGTAGATGAGGCCGAGATCGACGACATTGAGTTTGTGCTCAGGGTCGAAGCAGTCGCGCAGGGCGGTGAGGATGTCGGATTCAGCGAGCATGCAAACTGCGGGCGCTCAGTTCTTGCGTTCGACGAGATAGCGGGCGACGGACTTGAGGCCATCGGCGCGGCTGCCATAGGGTTCGAGCGCTGCGAAGGCCTCTTCAATGAGCGCAGCGGCGTCACGTCCGCTCTGCTCGATGCCGAAAACGGCGGGCCATGTGGCTTTCTCGGTGGCGAGATCTTTGCCTGCGGTCTTGCCCAGGTGGGCGGAGTCGACGGTCATGTCGAGGATGTCATCCACGATTTGAAAGGCGAGTCCGGCTTTGCGCCCGAAGGTGTCGAGGCGGGCGATGTCGTCGTCGGTGGCTCCGGCGTAGATGCCGCCGCTGACAACGCTGACTCGGATGAGCGCACCAGTTTTGGCGCGGTGAATGGCGTCGACGAGTTCGGGGGTGGGCTTGCGGCCTTCACTTTCGATGTCGAGGACCTGGCCCCCAATCATGCCTTCGACGGTCCCGACCGCGTTTGCGATGAGGCGGATGATCTTGACCACGGCAGCCGGCGGCGCGTTGAGCGAGGCCAGCACCTCAAAGGCGCGGGTCTGCAGGGCATCACCGGCCAGGATGGCAATGGCTTCGCCGAAGGCCTTGTGACAGGTGGGCTTGCCGCGGCGCAGGTCGTCGTTGTCGAGCGCGGGCAGATCGTCGTGAATGAGCGAGTACGTGTGGAGCATTTCGAGGGCGGCGCCGAGCTGCTCGATGCCGGGCGGGAGCGCTCCGGAGATGGTGACGGCTGCCTGCATCGCCAGGACGGGACGAAGACGCTTCCCTCCGGCAAAGGTGGAGTGGCGCATCGCGCTATGAATCGAGGCAGGGATGGTGTCGGTGCCGGGGATAAGTTTTTCCAGCGCGCGGTCGGTGAGCTCTGCGCCTTCCTGGATGAGGGTTTTTACATCGGTGGACATTGTCTTCTTCATGATACCTGAGGCGTGGTTTGGCGGCGTTCGATGAACCAGAGGCCGGCGAGGAGGACGCACGAAAGCGCACAGATGGTACGGCCGATGGAGACATCGGGGGTGGTGGTCCAGTCGACGGCAAGCGCTATGGGGCCCTGGGGGACGGGAATGGCGATAAGGCCGTCGTTACGCTGGGGCAGATTGTGCTGGAGTTGGCCGTTGAGGCGGATTTGCCATGCGGGATAGCGGCGGAGGCGGAGGATGAGATACCCGGCCTGCGGGGTGGAGGCGTGGAAACGCAAGTGTTCGCTGGTCTGGGGGAAGGAACGATCTGCGTCGTAGGTGGCGTGGCAGGTGCCCTGGTCCGGATTCCAGGCTGGGGGTTCTCCGGCTTCACTCTGACCGAGAACTGTGAATGGGGAGCTTGCAAGGCAGGCCATGGGCAGGCCGAAGGGCGTTATGGAGTTGCCGACGCCAGGTGGCGCGTATTCGTCTGTACCCTCGAAGCCGGTGCCGGCAGAGTACGCGGTCAGCATGCTGCTTACTGCGTCCTCGTCGTCGCAGATCTGGTAGAAGAGCAATCCGGAGATGGATGCGGCGGCCAGGAAGAGCGCGAGCGCGACCCAGGCGCTGACGGCGACTTTTCGCACCAGCGGGCTGAGACTCCAGACGGCTGCAGCAAAGAGGATGGCCATGGGCGCCTCCAGAGCAACGAGCCATCGCCACGGAAACTGGAGGAAGCGGAGTTCAGGCAGGAGATTCCAGATGGGCAGGGAAAAAGGCAGCTGCAGGCACAGGACGGCGATGGGGATGGTGGCGAGGGGGATCCACCACTGGCGCCGCATGGCGGGCGTGGCCTTGCGGAGGACAAGCGCAGCGCCGAGGAGTGCAAGGGCGATCATGCTGGAGGAGATGACGGAGACCTTGAAGAGTTCGGCGTCGTGCTCGCGCATTGCGGCGCCTGCGTGGCGGGCAAAGAGCCAACTGTTTTGAATCATGTAGCCGGGATCGTCGGTGACCTGGTGGATGGCGACCCAGGGCTCCTCGCGATCGGCGGGAACTAGATAGACGGCGGCGAGGCCAAGGCCCAGCGCGACGGCCACGGCAGCGCGCAGGATGGGCGCCCAGGAGCGGCGCAGAATGGCGGCGATGAGTGCAAGAGCGGCGAGCGTGTAACTTGCAATGACGCCGAGGGGCGCATCGGAGAGCCAGGCGCCGGCAACGACGAGCACGAGCAGGACGGCCGAGCCATCGAATGCGCGGCGCCAGCGAGCTGCCTCAGGATTGATTTCGCGCAAGAGAAGCAGCAAAAGAAGGGGCATCCAGAAGCTGCCGGAGAGCTCGCCAAAGGCGGAGCGCTCATAGGCGGTGAAGAGCGTGTAGCCGGAGAAGACGACGACACAGCCAGCAAAGGTGGCTGGGGCGGGCGGAAGCATCTGGCGCGCGAGGGCGCGCGTGGCGAGCCCGGCAGCGAACAGCATCAGCAGGGTGAGAGCCACGGGTACGGCTTGCCAGGGCATGCAGGCACCGAGCAACGCGCCGGCCATCCAGGTAAGAGGCGGGTAAAAGACGAAGCGTGGCTCGCCCGCTCCGTAGTTGGGACTGGGCGCCCAGTGGGGATAGAAAATTCCCTGGCGCCAACCGTGGAGGGCATCCAGCCAACTGACAAGGTGGAAGTCGAAGTCATGACCGCAGGAGGCTCCGTGAAGGACGAGGGCCAGAGACGCGACAAGAGCCGTGAGCAGGATGAGGGCTGGACCGGTGAAAGCGCGCATGAGGGCCGACGGAGTTGGGGTCATGGGATGAGACGCAGCGTGTGTTGCGTCTGGGCTGCCACAGAGGCGGGTGTGAAGGGCAGGGCAATGGTGGCGCCCCTGTAGTAGTCCTGCCACTGGTCACGAAAATAGGGGCTGATTGGGTTTCCGCTCTCGCCGAGGGTGATGTTTTCGGTGGAAGCGTCGATGTTGCTCCAGTCCATGGTGAAGCGCTGCGATGGGCCGACGGCGCCGGAGGCCTGCTTTACGGTGGTCACATCACCGCTGAGCGGCTGGGCTCCTGTCCCGGCGATGCTGCCGGGAACGTGCAGCAGTTTGGCCAAGGGGTGCTCAAGGTCGAGGATGTGCCAGGAGCCGTAGGTCCAGAGAGTGACTTTTGCCGGGGCTTTTCCCTCTTCCATGCCATTGCGGACTGCGGCGGCGAGCAGGTCGTCCCAGTTCTTGTAGCCGGGCGGAAGCCACTCGGGATAGGCGTGCATGACGATTTCTTCCAGGGCGAAGTTGGACTCTTCCCAGTGATAGAGTGCGGCATCCTTGCCGAGCTTGGGTTCGAGGAGCATTTTCCGCAGGGCCTGGCGGGTCTTTGTGACGATGGAGGCCGCGGCGGAATCGATGGTGAGGCGGCCATCCCAACTGCGCATCAGGTCGGCTGCTGCGCGCAAGCGGTCGTCAACGTTGCCGGCATGATCAATGGCGTAGGCGAAGCGCTGGCCGAGTTCCTGATCGACTTCGCTGTAGACGTCGGTCTGGAGGGCGAGCATATCGGCAGGTTTGAGCTGGTCGCGGCCCTGGAGGGACTTGTAGATCCGCTCGATGCGATAAGGGTCGGCCCACTCGAGCGAGAGGGGGTAGAGCGACTTGTCGGTGGTGACGCGGGCATTGGCCGTGGCGAGAAAGCCGGCAGGAGGATCGAAGGCATTGGGCAGGCTGTCGAAGGGGATGTAGCCCTGCCACTCGTGGCGGGCGTCGACGATGGGAACGGGCTGGAGGCCTGCCGGGCGCAGTGGGATGCGGCCGATGGCGTGATAGGCGATGTGGCCCTGGTCGTCGGAGTAGACGAGATTCTGGCTGGGCCAGCTCCACTGGGCGAGCGCCGCGGAGAAGCCCGTCCAGTTGGAAGCGGTGTTCATTGCGTAGAGGGGGAGCGAGTTGAAGCTGGAGTCGTAGAGCGTCCAGCGGAGAGCGATGGGACGCGTTTCGTCTTTCAGAATGGGATTGAGCAAGGGGCCGTGTGCGGTGACCTGCACGTCGATGGTGACATTCCGGCCACCACGGACGCGGATGGTTTCGCGATCGAGGCCAATCGGTTGCCAGGAGCCATCGATTGCAAGGTAGTGGCCATGCCCGTCGAGCTTTTCGATGTAGAGGTCCTGGACATCAGCGAGGAGCGCGGTGAAGCCCCAGGCGACATGCTCGTTATGCCCTTCGACGACGTAGGGCATGCCGGGGAGGGTGACGCCGGCAGCGTGATAGCCGGGTGCGGCGAGATCGGCCATGTACCAGATGTTGGGTACGCCGAGGGCGAGATGCATGTCATTGGACAGCAGAGGCTTGCCGCTGGCTGTGTGAGCTCCTGCAATCACCCAGTTGTTTGAGCCGGAGGCACAGCCGTCGCATGCGGGCAGGCCGAGGACATCCCGCAGGCCGGTGAGGTCGCCCGTGGACATGGCACGGGCCTGGGTGCGGTCATCCTCTTCGTCGTCTTCGGTGGCGGGCGCAGGCTCAGGATGCGGCTTGCTGAGGTCCAGCACCTCGCCTGTCGGGGGGCGGTCGCGCCAGGAACCGACTGGGTAGAGCTCGGACTCGAGCCTGGGGTTGTGAAGGCGTGCCGCGATCTGTTCGCGGACGAGCTTCACGTCCCAGTGGGTGTCGAGGGTTTGCACCATCATGACGCCCACGGCGATGGAGTCGATGCCAGTCCACGCAGCAGGCTTGTCATGGAGCAGGCGGAACTCGGGCGGCAGGCTGTTCTGATGCTGCTGGATGTAGAGATTTACCCCGCGGGCATACGCATCGAGGCGGGCTCGCTCCTCGGGGTCAAGGTGGCCGTAGATGCGCGCTGCGACGTTGCGGAACTCGAGGACGCGCTGGGTGACGTCATGGCGGACGAGCGAGGGCCCGAGCACTTCGGCGAGTGTGCCGCTGGAGTTGCGGCGGAACATGTCCATCTGCCACAGGCGGTCCTGTGCGGTGATGTAGCCCTGAGCGAAGAAGAGATCTGTCTGCGAGGCGGCCTGGATGTGCGGAACGCCGTGCGTGTCGCGGCGGACCATCACAGGGGCGGACAGGCCTGGGAGCTGGAGATCGCCGTCGAGGGTGGGGAGTGCTGCGCGTGCGGCGGAGCGAAGCCAGAGGGTACCGGCGGCCGTGGCGAGGACAAGAAGAACGACGAGTGTGACTGCAGACCGGAGCATGACGCGCAGCCAGCGGCGTCTCGGGCGGCGGGCCAGGCGAAGTTGCCTGGATTGTGCAGTGTCAGGATGCGCCATCGGTTAAAGACAGGATACCGCTGCGACGGTTGACCGCGAGAATCGAGTGCGGTGGAGGCTATTGAGCTGGTTCTGCGGCGACCAACTGGGCAGGAACAGACTGCCTGGGGCGGGGATAGAGGAGGAAGAGGGCTCCAAGCAGGGCGAGGATGACTGCGAGGACGAGCGCGCTGCCCTCTGGACCGTCAGCGCCGCCACTCCAGAAAGCCTTGCCTGCGGGAGCGGTGGTGAGGAAGTGGCCTGAGGCGGCAAGGCCGCTGTCGGCGGTGCCATAGAAGAAGGTCTCTGACCAGTCCCAGGCGGCATGGCAGCCGATGGCCCACCAGGCAGAGCCGGTGAGGTAGATGCTGGCGCAGAAGACAAAGCCGATGGCCGCGGCGGCAAAAATGCCTATCCAGTTTTCGCCGTTGTTGCCGGTGTGAAGGAATCCGAAGAGAGCCGATGAGACCCAGGCTGCCTGCCAGAAGCCTGCGCTGGCGGCCTTGCGCTGGTGGAGGATGTAGCAGGGCACGAGGCCGAGCAGGGCCATGAGATAGACGCCCCAGGCACCATTGCCTTTGGTGCGGAGGATCAGGTCAAGGCAGACGGCCCCGAGGATGGCGACGGCGATCCAGAAATTGATGGCGCGCGTGAGCGTGAAT
The DNA here is from genome assembly GCA_049582405.1 of Occallatibacter sp. Lineage (GTDB taxonomy): Bacteria > Acidobacteriota > Terriglobia > Terriglobales > Acidobacteriaceae > Telmatobacter. The sequence goes on from JBAUTX010000290.1 coordinate 10,757, forward strand.
TGGAGGTAGCAGCGGAACATGCCTTCTTCCACGCAGCCGACCAGCAGGAATGCTGCGCCCCAAAGGGCTGCGTTCTGGAGGATGGCTGCGCCGGAGAGCGCGATTGGGCCGAAGTGGAGCCAACCACCGGCAGCGAGCGCGCCGACGAGCGCGGAAAGCGCGAGGAATCCGGCGGCGAGTCCGGACAAGAAGTGGCGGGGCCCATGCGCATCGACAAGGTTGTAGTCGAGAATGCGGCGGCGCTCGAGAACGGCAACAATGGCGGCCGCGCCGAGCATGGCGATGAACGGAGCGAGTTCACCCAGGAAGGCAGCGAAGGGCGTAAACCCCTGCTTGCGGTCAAGGTGACCGGCGCGGCTCAGGATGGATCCAGTGAGAAAGGTGAATCCGATCATGAGCAGAGCAAAGACGAGGATTGACCAGCCTGCACGCAGGCCATGGGGACCAACAAAGACCCGCGGCATGATTCCGCGAGGAGCAGCGGGGGGCTCTGGGGCGCCGGAGTCGTGAGGGCCGTACGCTTCCGGCGCGGACAGCGCGGGGGGTGGGGT
>JBAUTX010000291.1:0-4027 GCA_049582405.1 Occallatibacter sp.
GGCTATGTGTTTCCGCATTACCCGGTGCCCGAGCATGAAACGATGGACAGCTTTTTGGCAAAGCGCGTAGAGGAAGGCGTACGGAGACGATATGGATCCACGGGCAGGCGGCATCTGTTGGACAAGGCGCGCGCCCAAGTGCGTCATGAGCTTGCGCTGATTGCAAAGCTCGGCTTTGCTGGATACTTCCTGATTGTCTGGGACATCATCCGCTTTTGCCAGCGCAAGGGATTTCTGGTGCAGGGGCGTGGCTCCGCGGCGAACTCTGCCGTGTGCTATGCGCTGGAGATCACCGCAGTCGATCCGGTAGGGATGGAACTGCTCTTCGAGCGTTTCCTGAGCGAGAACCGCGGAGAATGGCCCGATATCGATCTTGATCTGCCTTCGGGCGAGCAGCGCGAGCAAGTGATCCAGTATCTTTACGAGCGCTATGGCGCGCTCGGCGCGGCGATGACCGCGAATGTCATTACCTACCGTGGACGCTCCGCAGCGCGCGAGGTGGGCAAGGCGCTTGGTTTTGAAGAAGAGCAACTCTCAAGACTTTCGGGCCTGGTGAGCCGCTGGGAGTGGCGCGGTGTGAATGACACGATGGCGCACTACTTCCGCCAGGCGGGCTTTGATGTGCATCATCCTCGCATTGCGCGCTATCTCGACCTGTGTCTTCGACTCAAGGATCTTCCCCGGCATCTGGGGCAGCACTCTGGCGGCATGGTCATCTGTGCAGGATTGTTGAATCGCGTCGTTCCCATCGAACGCGCGTCGATGACCGGCCGCACGGTGATCCAGTGGGATAAGGAAGACTGCGCCGATATGGGACTCATCAAAGTGGATCTGCTGGGCCTGGGCATGATGGCTGTGCTGAAGGACGCAATGGACCTGATTCCGCGGCACTACGGCAAGAGGATTGATCTGGCCGCTCTGCCGGAGGATCCTGCTGTCTATGCAGTTCTTCGCAAGGCCGATACTGTCGGCATGTTTCAGGTGGAGAGCCGCGCGCAGATGGCTTCGATTCCACACAATGCGCCAACCCGCTTCTACGACCTGGTGGTGCAGGTGGCCATCATCCGACCAGGACCCATCGTCGGCAAGATGATGCATCCGTACATGCGTCGCCGCCAGGGCAAAGAGCAGGTGACCTATCCGCATCCTTCGCTTGAGCCTGTGCTGCAGCGCACGCTGGGCGTACCGCTCTTTCAGGAACAACTGCTGCGGATGGCCATGGTGGTTGCGAGTTTCTCAGGCGCGGAGGCTGAGGAGTTGCGCCGCGCGGTGGGCATGCGCCGCTCGATGCAGCGCATGAATGATCTGGAGGGCCGGCTGCGTGCAGGGATGACGCATAACGGTCTGCCTGCGGACGCGCAGGACAGCATTGTGCAGAGCATTGCGTCATTTGCCATGTACGGATTTCCTGAGTCTCATGCGGCGAGTTTTGCGCTGATTGCCTATGCCTCTGCCTACCTGAAGGTCCACTATCTAGCGGCGTTTACCTGCGGCCTGTTGAACAATCAGCCGATGGGGTTCTATTCTCCCGCGGTGATCGTCAAGGATGCGCAGCGGCATGGGCTGCGCGTGCGCCCCATCGATGTGCAGAGGTCGGATTGGCTCTGCACGCTTGAGGCGGATCCCGAGGGTTCTCTTGCGTTGCGCATGGGCTTGAATTACGTGCGCGGTCTGCGACGCACGTCTGCGGAGGCGATTGTTGCCGCGCGCGATCATGGAGGTTTCTTTGCATCGGTTGATGAACTGGTTCTGCGTGTGCCTGAACTGCAACGCAAAGAAATGGTGGTACTGGCGCGCATCGGCGCGTTGAATGCGCTAGGTGGTGTGGAGCATCGCCGGGATGCATTGTGGCAGGTGGAGCGAGCGGGGCGGCCTGCGGGACCGCTCTTGTGCGGCATTCGATACAACGAGGGCGTGACCGGCGAGGCCATGCCGCTAAAAAAGATGACAACCGATGAGCGGCTTGCGGCGGACTATTCCGGGGCCGGCCTTACGACCGGGCCACATCTACTGGCCTATCACCGTACTATGTTGCGATCTCGCGGGATAGTGGCTGCATGTGACCTGGAAAAGTGCGTGAATCATGTCCATGTCGCTGTGGCGGGCTGCGTAATCTCCCGCCAGCGCCCGGGCACTGCCAAGGGCTTTGTCTTCCTCTCCCTGGAAGATGAAACCGGCATTGCCAACGTCGTCATTGCCCCGGACGTATTTGAGCGCAATCGTGTCCTGGTCACGCGCAGCAGGCTGCTCATGATTGAGGGCCGGCTGCAGAATCAGAGCAGTGTGATTCATGTGAAGGCGGAGCGGATTCTGGAGTTCGATCCGTGGATGAACGGAGCCTCGAATGTCACAAATGCATGACGGTCTTTGCCGGCTCTGCTATCCACTTTCCGTTACTTGCTTCCGGTGCGTCTCTGCCATTAGAGTGTGACCGAGACGCAAGGTGCGCGACGATGAGAATCTGCGGCAATCGTTCGTAGCGGTTTGCGTGGACTCATTCTCCATAAGGAATTCCAGATGTCTTCCACGCAGTCCTCTTCCGGCGCTTCGGCACCGGCCAATCACCAGCAGGATCTTGACTCTGTCCTGCGCGAGAATCGTCTCTTCCCGCCCTCCCCGGAATTCAGTGGGCGTGCGCACATCCAAAGCCTGGAACAGTATGAAGCGCTCTACAAGAAATCGATCGAAGATCCCGAAGGATTCTGGGCTGGTGTTGCCAATGAGCTGCATTGGTTCAAGAAATGGGATCGAGTTCTCGACTGGGAACTGCCGTGGGCAAAGTGGTTCGTGGGTGGCAAGCTCAATCTGAGTTACAACTGCCTGGACCGCCATGTTGCAGGTCCCAAGCGTGACAAGCTCGCATTGATTTGGGAAGGCGAACCGGGGGAAGTTCGACGGCTGACTTACTCCGAGTTACTGCAGGAGGTCCAGCGGTTTGCCAACGTGCTGAAGTCTCTCGGTATTCAAAAGGGAGACCGTGTCGCCATCTATATGGGCATGACTCCGGAATTGGCGATTGCACTCCTGGCCTGTGCCCGCATAGGTGCGATTCATTCGGTCATCTTTGGAGGGTTCGCTGCGACCGCGATTGCGGACCGTGTGAACGACGCGGGTTGCGTGGCCATTCTCACACAGGACTCAAGTTATCGCAGGGGCAACGAAGTTCCGCTGAAGCGAACCGTCGACGAAGCTATGCACGCCTGCCACACTGTGAAGCATGTCGTTGTTCTGCGCAGAACAGGTTGCCAGGTGCAGATGCAAGAGGGGCGCGATCACTGGTGGCACGAGTTAGTCGCGGGGGTTTCATCTGAATGCCCGGCTGAGCCGCTTGATGCAGAAGACCCGCTCTACATCCTTTACACATCTGGCACGACGGGCAAGCCCAAAGGCCTCGTGCACACCACGGGCGGCTATGCAGTGCAGACCTACCTGACGACGAAATACATCTTCGATCTGCGTGATGAGGATGTGTATTGGTGCACGGCAGACATCGGATGGGTCACTGGCCACTCCTACGTTGTCTATGGACCGCTGCAGAATGGCGCAACCGTGCTGATGTATGAAGGCGCTCCGAACTGGCCAGATTTCTCGCGCTTCTGGAAGATTGTGGATGACCATCAGGTGACAGTGTTTTACACCGCTCCCACGGCGATTCGCGCCTTTATCAAGTGGGGCGATGAGCACGTGGAGAAGCACAAGCTGGACTCGCTGCGCCTGCTTGGCACGGTTGGGGAACCGATCAATCCAGAAGCATGGATGTGGTACCGCGAGAAGATTGGCCACGGCCGCTGCCCGATTGTGGATACATGGTGGCAGACTGAAACCGGGGCGATCATGATTGCACCGGTTCCCGGCGCTGTGCCGACCAAGCCGGGCTCAGCGACTCGCCCATTCTTCGGGATTCAGCCAGAGGTGGTGACACGAGCAGGTGAACCGGTCCCGTCCGGGAGCGGCGGCTTGCTCGTTGTCAGGAATCCCTGGCCCTCGATGGCGCGCACGATTTTTGGAGATCCAGAGCGCTTTCGGC
>JBAUTX010000292.1:0-1777 GCA_049582405.1 Occallatibacter sp.
GCGCAGGACCGCACTTTTCTGCTTGTGGTCTCGCTGGCGATGCTGCTGGTGGCCGTTCTGCTCAACATCATTGGCCTCAACATCGGCAAGTGGCTGCAGAATGCAGGTGGCGTGGGCACCTATGTGCCGCTGCTCATGCTGGCGGCCGTCGCTGCAGTCTTTGCACTGCGCCATGGCTCCGCCACGCACTTCACGCTTGCCAACATGATGCCCGCGTGGAACTGGGATACGGTCAACTTCTGGTCGCAGATCGCCTTCGCCTTCACAGGGCTCGAACTGGTCTCGGCCATGAGCGAAGAAGTGCATGACCCGCAACGTACTTTGCCGCGCGCCGTCTTCGGTGCCGGAGCCCTCATTGCGTTGATGTACATCGTGGGCACCTTCGCTGTACTCGCGCTTGTGCCCGCCACGGATATCGATCCGCAGAGCGGCGTCTTTCACGCCATCACGGTCGGCTCTGTTGCGCTGCGCCTCGGCTTTCTGGGCATTCTTGCGGCGGTCCTTGTCACGGCCGGCAACGCTGGGGGTGTGGGGTCCACCGTCGCAGGCGTCGCGCGCGTACCTTTCGTCGTGGGCATCGATCGCTATCTGCCCGCGGCCTTCGGCAAGATCCATCCCCGCTGGAAGACGCCCTACGTCTCCATTCTGGTGCAGGCTTCCGTCTCAGGGGGCATTCTTCTCGTGAGCCAGATCAATGAGTCCACGCGCGGCGCCTATCAGTTCCTCATCGACGCGGCGATCATCCTCTACTTCATTCCGTTTCTCTACATGTTTGCCGCGGTCATCAAGCTGGCACGGCGCAGGGATCGCAAAGAAAATCTGCACGCCGTTCTCGTCCCTGGAGGCGTAGTGGGCACATGGATCGCAGGCGGACTCGGATTCCTTGTCGTCCTGCTCGGTATCTTTGTTTCCCTGGTGCCGCCGGGAGATTCCTCTGACAAGCTCGGCTTTGAGCTGAAGCTCGTTGGTGGAACCGTCGTATCCATCCTCATCGGCCTGTTTCTCTACTGGCGCGGTGCGCGGTCAAAGCAGAGCGAGCCGCGAGGGCCTGAGTAAGTACGCAGGCAGCGCGGACTCATCTCAATCCACAACAAGCAGCACGTCAAGGAACCGTGGCCCATGCACACCCTTGATGCGCGTCATCTCGATATCGGCGGTTGCCGAGGGACCGGAGAAGAAAGTCGTCGGAAGGTTCGCCGTCGCATCCAAGCGCGTAAAGCACTCCGGCACCGTCTCGACCACCTGCGATGCAAAGACCACGCAGAGATGGTAGTCGGGAACAAGCGAGAGCGCGCGCCGGCCCTGCGCCGCAGCGTTCTGCAGCACGATGGATCCAGTCTCGGCAATCGCCACCGTGCATCCCGTCAGCACACCGTCCAGCTTGTCGAGTTGCAGCGCGTCAAGGCTGGCAGCCTCCTCGAAAGGCAAGCCCGCAGGGAGCCAATTCCGTGGCACATTGCCCGGAGTGCCGATGTGGCGCCTGCCTCGTTCGGCCAGCAACCGCGCGATGGCATCCGCGATCTGGCCAGAGGGAACGCGTTCCACCCCTGCGTCGTACTCCAGCAGCCTGTGCGTGAAGAGCTCCAGCAACGCTTCACCCTCCCGCGTTCCGCTTCTCTTGTAGTCGCGCGGAATCGCAGCATACTCCGGCGCGCGCGCGGCATCGTCGCGCTCCGCCGGCACACGCAGCGCACTGCGAATGCTGCCCAGTATCGCTGCGCGCGCGTCGCTCTCACTCGCCATGGCGACCCTCCGGTTCTGTGCGAGCGCCAGCCTT
>JBAUTX010000293.1:0-15702 GCA_049582405.1 Occallatibacter sp.
GCGCGCTCGCCAGAAACAGGGCCACAATGATCAGAATCGGAATGACCGTCCACGACAGTTCGACCTGGTTGCTGCCGTAGATTTGTGGCGGCTCGCTGTTCTCATCTCCGGGCCGGCTGCGATAGCGGATGATGGTGAAGAGCAGCAGACCCCCTACAACAAGAAAGATTCCCGCGCAGATGCCAAGCACCAGAACGGAAAGCCCAAAGATCGACTGCGCCGGAGTTCCCCGCGGCGCGAAAATGCTCGTCGATGGCTGATCCAGCAAAGAGCCCAGCAGCGCGGGCGCGTGCCTCATCTGGCCGCCAACTCCACCTTCAAGCCCACTCATGGGACCCAAACTCGCGAAGAACTTCTCGATCAGCGTCGAGTTCATGCTCAGTACCATCGCTATCCTCATCTGCACCGCGTCACCTGCGCGTTCTCACCCGCGTGTGACAAACTCTCCGCGCAGACACACCTCTCCTCTCGGGGTCCGGTGCCTATGGCTCCCGTTCCGCCGGAATCCACTGGTCAAGCCTGATCCAGATTCGTGCTTCGCTTGCCTGCATCCGCAGCGCAAGCCTGTGTTTGCTTCGGATTTTCGAGGGCCCTGCTGGTGTAGAACCCCAAACTCTGGCTGACCGCGCGTGCCGCTTCATACTCCCGCGCAGACAACAAAAATGATCTGCCAACCGTCAGCCCCGCAAACCTCAGCCCAACCGGCTGATCTGGCCTCGCGAACGCAGAATGACGGAACAAAAAAAGACAGTTCAAGAAATCGGAATCGGACCGCATGCACCGGAGCCGAACGCGTCTTCATGGGAGGCGTCGGGGAAGCCAGTTGCAGGATCCGCCCAGTTGAGAGTACCACTTCCCGCTGGGGTTACAAAGCCCACCGTCTCATTTTTCAGGCACTTCCCGCGCCTTCACGCACCGCCAGCGACCTCATCCCTGTCTTCTGAAAAGTCCTCCCCCGCGGCGCAGAAAAGACAGATGCCGCTCGGCGGCATCGCCTGCGGCATCTTCAACTACACAAGAGAAGGATTCACACCAGCCGATCCGCTATGGGATCGGCATATAAGCAACGGACGCAGCCCCAAGCGCAAGCTGTGAGAAGAGCTGCGAATAGTCCAGTGCCCCGCGCAGCGCCGAAGGCTTGAACGTCTTCTCCGGCATCACGATGGTGTCTCCGGGATGCATGGGCAGATTCGGAAAATCATTGCCCCAAAGCACTTTTGTCGTGAGGTAGCTCACCACCTCGCCATCTGCGCGAATCACATACGCACGATCCTTGTCTGCATCCTTCGTCGGACCGCCGGCCTGCTGCAGGTAGTTGCCAACCTTTTTCTGAGGCTCGTACAGGAACGAGTTCTGGTCATACACGGATCCCACCACATTCACGCTCGCGGGAACGGAAGGGATGATGAACCGGTCCCCATCCTCAAGGGGCAGGTCTGGAATGCTTGCGAGCCCACTACTGTCCGGCTTGAACTCCAGCACGATGCGCCCCGTCGCGCGGATGAGTCGCAACCGATCCAGCAGCAGACGCTCGCTCGACTGAGCCTGCTGGCCTGCTATCATGCTTTGCGACGCTTGAGACGCAGCCGCCAGTGCAAGATTGCTGTGCTGGATCCGCACACCCAGGTTCTGGACATACTCGTCCAGCCTCGCCTGCTGAATGGCACGCGTCGACTCGCGCCGGAACTCCGAACCGTACAGATAGGCATTCTGCGTGATCCCGCCCGCGCGCTCCACCAGCGTGCGCAGCGTTTCGCCCGGCTTCACGGTGTACACGCCCGAATGCGCAAACTCGCCCTCCAGATGAACAAACTTTGTCTGCTCGCCGAGCGGTATGCGAATATCCGCCTCGGAGAAGATCGTTACCACGTCTCCCGGCTGCAGCTCCACATCCTGAGAAGCATCGTGCTGCAGTACCAGCCTGCCCAGATCAAACGGAATCAGGCGTGTCTTCAGCGTCTCTGTTTCCAGCCGCTCAACCACTGCATAGTTCCAGTCAATCTCGGGCGACAGCTTCCCAACGCGATTGCGCTTTCCAGTCCATTGGGACAGAGCGCCGGAATTGGTCTGCTGCTCTGCCAGTGACGAATTTGAAGCACGCTGCTCTGCGCTCAGTTGCTGTCCTGACTGTCCATCCTGCTGTCCAAACAGACCAGCCTGCTGTCCAGACAGACCATCCTGCTGCCCGAGTGCAGTGCCGTCCTGCTGCGCCAGATTATCCTGCTGAAGAAAAGCCGCTGCAGATTGTTGGTTAAGATTCACTGGCGGCGTTGCCATCCCCGCCTGACCTCTCAGGGACTGAGTCTGGCTCAAGCCGCTGGTTGCCTGGCCCGTCGCACCGTACGTCTGGGCCTGCAGGCGCGTCAATCCACTCCGATTCACCGTGACGGGCTCATTCCCGCGCGGCTGCTGCAGGTTGTCATTCTCCAGCATCGGCTCGAATTCCGGCTCCGGCATTCCAAGTTGTGCGCGCTTCCACCAGTAGTCCCGCGTCACCAGCGATTCCTGGTCAGGAATCAACTCGCTGACATGCATCCCTTCATGCCACGCAAAACGCCCCGGATTCGCAAGATTTCCCCGCACAGTCACGGTCTTCTGATACTTGGGCACGATCGCGTAGACCCGCACCAGGTCGCCATCGGCCAGCGGAGTCGCCAGGCCCGCCTGGTCATACCCCACTTCCATCGCCTGCCGATCCTTGTGTGCATCGATCCGCTCAATCGAGATCCGCGACTCCGATGCCACAGTGGATGCTCCGCCTGCATCGCCGAGCAGTTCGTTCAGCGTCTCATCCGCCTTCAATTCATAGATCGCCGGGCGCCGAATGCTGCCCGTCATCGCAACCATCGAACCCACCGGCGGAAAGTAAATCACGTCGCCTGACTGCAGCTTCACATCCTTTGACTTGTCCCCGTGAATCAGCAATTGGTAGAGGTCAAAGGTTGTGACCGCAGTCCCGTTGCGCCGCACTTCGATCGCGCGCAGAGACCCCTGCACCGTCGGCCCGCCGCTCGCGAAAATGGCGTCCACCAGCGTGCTCAGCGAACTGATCGTGTACATCCCCGGTTGCTGCGCCTGTCCGGAGACATAGACCTGGATCGCGCGAATCTGCCCCACATCCGCCGTCAGGTCAAAGTTGCGATACACGCGCCCGATCGCGCTCCGCAGGTGACTGTTCAGTTCGGAGTAAGGCAATCCGGCCACATGGACCGGTCCCACCTGTGGCAGGTAAACCTCTCCGGATCGATCCACACGCAAATTCGACTGGATGTTCACCTGGCCCCAGACACGAATCCTCAACTCATCATCCGGCCCAATGACATAATCGGACGGCACCGGCGTCATATCGAGCGGTGCAAACGTCGACGGCGCGGTGCGAAACAGATTGGCGGCAAAAATCGGAAGCACCTGCCCTGTCGTCGACGCGACAAACCGCTGGAACTCCGTAAGCCGCTCAGGTGGAAAATTGGTCGTCTGGACCCCACGCTGGCCCTGCCGCTGGCGCATCAACGCTTCGGTGTCCGAGTAGTTCACGTTGGGACTGGTCACCGTTCCCGGCATCGCCGCTGGTGTCTGCCCTTGCAGCGGCGCCATCTGACCACCCGCTGCCCCCTGGTCCTGGCACAGGGGAGAATCCGCCATCGCAGGATCTGAACACGAGGACGCGCTCGGACTCTGCGTTCCGGCCGAACCCATTCCCGAAGGCAGCTGAGCAAAGCTCACAGACGAACACGCAAGCACCAGGAGCAAGAGGGGAGAGGGAAGGAAATTCATTCGGCTCGGCACCGGAGAACTTGCTGCTGTCCCAGCAGGATAGGGGGCCATGTCCCTGTCGGAACTTGATGACATCATATGCCACGAGTCTAGCATGAGCCCGGAGGTCTCTCCGCCACTACACGGGTCCCCGCAAGATGGCGAACTCCGCCCCCAATCGAGCCCCTGCATGCCCCCAGAAGTGAGCTACATCACCAGGCTGAAAAATAAAATTCCCGCGCAAAGAGTACGCTTTTGGACGCAACCTTTCTTTGTCACAACTCTATGTGAGTTTGCCATACAGTACACGTCCCACTTTGGCACGAAAGCCTCGCAAAAACTTGGACACGGATCTGGCATTTTGTCGCCTAAGCCGATTCAATACCTTGAGGCGCCCAGTCGCCATCCAATTCGAAAGGCCACCGCGTCTATATGCGAAGTGACTAAGGCCCACTCACTCCTTAGTCACCGCGTTTGTTGATTTGTTAGTTAATATACGGAGCGGCACATCTCACAATATATGACGAAAGGCACGCACATTCGCAGAATTGCAATGATTTTCCCAATTCGAATTAAGCTACAATGGTGCCAAGATTTAGAAAAAAGGGGCGTCAGTCTCACTAAAGACGATGTCTGCACCAACCGCAGCATAGAGACGCAAGATACCGACCCCTGCCCAAAGTATTCAAGCTGTCAGGCGCAACGAATTCAACTCGCAGTGTAGGGCGCAGATAAGTTCCATACTGGACTATCCGCACAGCAAAAATACGTTTCAAGCCTTGGAGGATCAATTGAGCGCAAGGTCCCTCGTATCAGAGGCCCGAGAAGTTGCGGAAGCGACTAAGTCAGACATCGCTCTTGGTGGTCTGAAGTCGTCCCCCGCAAACCTCGCTCCGCCTCATTCTCAGCCAACGCTGAGTTTAGTTCCTGATTCTTTCGGCGAACCTCTCAGTCCCTGGGCAGTTTCAGGCGCAAAGAGATGCTTCGACTGCGCCTGTGTAATCCTCGCGTTGCCTCTACTCATTCCCGTATTCCTCGTCGTCGCGCTGGCCATCCGCCTCACCTCGCCTGGCCCTGTCCTCTTTCTCCAAAAGCGCATGGGCCTGCATGGAAAGACTTTCACCATCTTCAAATTCCGTTCGATGACGCATGCGTCGGAAGGGGAGCGCAGCTCTGTCACTACGGTAGGCAACCAGACCTTTACTGCAGTCGGACCCTTCCTGCGCAGCTGGAAGCTTGATGAGCTTCCTCAGCTCCTCAACGTCCTGCGCGGTGACATGAGCCTTGTCGGCCCACGTCCCAAGTTGTCCGAGCACCAGATTACGTTGCTCAACTGCAGGCCGGGCATCACGGGTGCTGCCACCATCGCTTTTGCGCGCGAAGAACAATTCCTCGCCTGTCTGCCCACGCACGACCTGGACGCCTACTACCACTCCGTCGTCCTGCCCGCCAAATTCAAGCTCGATGCAGAGTATATGTCGCGGGCAACGCTGTTCTCTGACGTCAAACTCATCCTCGATAGTGCTTCGCGCCGTTGGGACAGCTCTCTGATGACGCACCTCCTTGGTCTCTACGAGGATCCTGCGAAAATCATCGCATCGAGCGCACATCCCGCACGGGGCGAACATGCCCCGCTCAAGGTCCAGGCCCGCAATAATTCCTTCGCGCAGGCAGACTGATGCAGGGCGCTCCCAGCGCCTCTCTTTGATGGAAAGGCCCTACGTTTTCAGGAGGGCCTCCGTTTCCTGCGCTTACCGGTCTTCGGCCTCGACATCGCAGCTTCTCATCCCCGCCAACCTAGCCCGCCCGACTTACAAGACCGGGCCGCGTCGCGTCGTGTATCTTGACCCCAGAAGCACATTCCTCATCGCCGGAGCCCGCAGCGTAACCCCATGCCTACCTTCGCCGCCATCGACATTGGTTCCAACTCCTGCCGGTTGAAAATCGCGAAGGTTGTTGTGCATCATCTCAAGACCCTCCACGAAGACCGAGAAGTTACGCGCCTCGGCTCCAGCGTATTCGATACCGGTCTAGTGTCGCCGGATGCCATGGCGACCACTCTGCGCGCGCTCAAGCGCTTCCAGCGCGCCGTGCAGCTTCACGGTGCTGATCGCATCCGCATCGTGGCCACCGCCGCCATGCGCGACGCCCGCAACGCCGCAGCGTTTCAGGCTTGGGTCAAAGCGGAGACCGGTTGGAACATGGAGATTATCTCCGGTCTCGAAGAAGGCCGCCTCATCCATCACGGCATCATGGCGTCAGAACCCTCCCTCAGCGGTCGCGTGCTCCTCTTCGACCTCGGCGGGGGCAGTTGTGAAATCACGCTCTCTGAGCACAAGCGCATCCGCGAAACCGTCAGCCTCCCCATCGGCGCCGTGCGCCTCACGGAGGAGTTCCTCACGGCAGATCCGCCCTCCGCTGAAGGCCTCGCACAGATGCGCCGTCTCATCTCCCGCGAGCTGCGCCGTGCGCACCGCAAGATTCAGCCCCATGCAATCGCGCAGGTCATCGCCACTTCCGGCACCGCCGCTGCGCTTGCTGAGGCGTGCGCCGCTGCGACCAAGTCCGGAAAGAAGACCATGCGCGTCGCATCCCGCAAGCGCACACCCGGCACAGCTCTCGCACCCACGCCAATCGTCCGCAAGATTGCCGCAAAGGTCGCACGCCTCGCTCTGCCCGAGCGCGAAACCATCCCTGGCATCGGCCCGCGCCGCGCGGAGATTATTGTCGCCGGCGCGCAGGTCTTCGCCGAGCTGCTTGAGACCTTCGACCTTCCCGGCTTCCGTTACTCGTCCCTTGGTCTGCGCGACGGTATCCTCGCGCAAATGCTCGCCGAGCAGGATGCGCGCGCCGAGGGGCATCTTGAATTCGAGCATGAACGCTGGGAAAGCGTCCTCACCACCGCGCGCCGCTATGGCATCGACCCGCGCCTGTCCGAGCCCGTGCGAGTCCACGCTCTCCAGCTCTTCCAGGAACTGCGCTCCCTGCATCAGCTGCCGCCTGAATATGAAGGCTGGCTCGCCACGGCCGCCATCCTGCGCGACACCGGCAAATTCATCAATCACCAGGGGCACCATCGCCACACGCAATACATCATCTCCAGCTCTGAGATGTATGGCTTCACACCCGTGCAGCGCACCATCGTTTCCGCCGTCGCACGCTACCTTGGCAAGACCCGCCCTCAGCCCGGAGACCGAGCCCTGCGCAACATCCCCACGGAGGAACACAAGCACGTCTATCGTGCCGTCCTTCTTTTGCGCCTTGCCGTCGCGCTCAACCAGGACCGCGCCAGCGACGTTCTCCGCGTCACGGCCCGCGCATATCCCAAGCGCGTTTACATCGAGATCAAGCCCGGGCGCACCGGTGCAGAGCTGGAATTGTGGTCCCTGCGCAAGGAAGCCGACTACTTCCGAGAGGTCTTTGGCCGCGAGCTCTTCGCCACGCTCGCATAGAGGTTCCGCGCCATTCTGGGATCAATCAGCCATTGCAGCAGCGGTGGGTGCTTGTCCATCGCGATTCGCGCAATCGAGCCCTTGCGCATCCGCACCCCCGCGCCGCCATTTCCCGTGATAATCCGGCCCAGAAATTTGAAGAGATTGGGATTGTGCCCCACCATCAGCACCTCTTCATACTCGGCATAGTGGTCAATCAGCGCCTGGAAGGCGGCAAAGTCTGCGCCCGGTCCCAGCGCGGGACTGACCTCCACCTTTGCCTCGTACCCCAGTTCCGTCCCAACAAACTGTGCCGTCTGCAGCGCCCGTTTCAAGGGGCTTGAGGCGATCACGTCAAATTGCACCTTCATGCCGCTCAGCATCCGTGCCATCAGAATGCACTGATCCTTACCCTCTTTGACAAGGGCCCTTTTGGCGTCGAGTGTGGGGTTTTCGCGCCGCAATCCAGCATTCGCGTGGCGCATCAGGTAGAGGTTCATAACAATAGACTTACCGAACCTACAGTGCCTCGTGGCATCCCTTCAAAACGCCATTTTAACACAACTGTAACAATCTCGACTGGGCTCCCTCACCCTGCCGGCATGCGAGAATGAACGCCACTCCCGGGCCTCCAAAGCTCGCTCACCAGCAAGCCTCCCAGAAAGCTTCGCTCTGCAACCCGCACGAATCCCGCGGCCTCCATCATCGAGCGATATCTGGGCAGCCGCTGCACCCGCAGTCCCGTCAGCACCAGAAACGCAAGATAAAGGGATTGCACCAGGGGCCGCGCCACCAGCCACCCATACCACCCACGAGGAATCGCAAACTCCGAAACCACCCAAAGCGCATTCGGACTCACATGTGTTCGCAGCCTGGCTGCCAGCGCTGCCACGTCTGCCGTCGTCAGGCAATCCAGAAAAAAGTGCGTCACAATCAGGTCATACGCCGGGCTGTGCGGCTCCCACTCGCGCGCATCCGCCAGATGGACCCTCACGCGACCCGATCGAAGCCCCGCATTCCGTACCAGTTCCCGCAGCATCTCCAGACTCGCGTCCACCGCATCCACAAGCACCGTGGCATTCTCGTCGAGCAGTCGCGCCGTGAAGCGTCCATCTCCGTCTCCCAGAACCAGCGCGGTGCGCCGATTCGTCAGCTCAGGCAGAAACGCGCATCGGCATTGCCACAGCTTCGCCCCGAACGTCGTCGCCTCGAGCGTCTCATACATCCTGGCAAGCCTGTTGAAGTTCGGAGGTCGTTTCATCGCAGCAAGCACACCAGCGGAGTCAGCAAGACAAGGTCCGCGGCTGCGCGCAGCGCAACGGGAGAGAGCCGCATGCGCACGCGGTCAAGGCCGCAGAGCAGCAGTCCGCTGCCCGCCGCGCACGCCATCAGTTCCGCCAGCCTCGGTTCCGCCACGCGCATCACCGCCGCTGCCGCCAGCCCCACGCTCGCCAGCGCCCATCCCGCCATCACCACCCCTTGTCCGCGCTGCACGCTCCGCGATTCCCATCGTTCGATGGCATGACAATTCAGCCAGGCCAGCGCGGCATACAGTCCCGCAACCAGCAGCAGCGCTCCCATGGCCGCCATGGGTACATGGGCCAGCCGCATCCGCGTCAATGTTGGCAGCGCGCATCCTGCGGTGAACAGCGCCCCGACCAGAAGCTCCTTCGGCAGCAGCCGCAGCCAGCGCAGCCCCGGCGCATGCACGCCAGAGAAGTACGCAAGCGCTGCAGCCCCCAGCACGGCATTCCGCTCGCGAATCGCCATCGGCATCAGGCCCACAATCATGCCTGCCGCCGCCGCTCCTGCCAACCCAGCCAGAGGTGCCATCACGCGTCGGTGTCGCCAGTGGAAAAAGTGCCGCTCGCGCAGCCGGTGCTCCGCTCCGTTTGCCAATGCCGCGCGTGCATCCAGCAGCCGGTCGCCAATGTAGACCGCCCATGTCCCCAGAGCCAGCATCACCGGAACCCACCCCGGCAGCACCAGGCCGCCCGCCCACGCAAACGCCAGCGCCCACGCCACGGCCACGCTCGGCGCATCCAGGCTGGTCAGGTGCCACAGCCGCAGCAGTGCGGGCGCATCCATGCGGCGCGCCGCCCTGTCTCCGGGCATGTTGGCAAAGCATGGCTCTTTCGAATTGGCCAGGGGAAGCGGCACTGTTCTCATCATTGTAGGAGGCGCGCACGGCGCAAATGGGTTGGCTCGTTTCCTGCGGCGCGTCCCGCGCAGGTTCAGCGCGCTCCGTCAGTCCGCTGCGTCTGCCTTCCGCGCGGCCCGGCCCGCCGTCTGTCGTGTCGGCTTGGTCAGCGGTCGTGGCGCCGGAATCGCATCCAGATCCGTCTTACCCTCTGCCAGCTTCATCAGGAACTCCTGGCAGTTGAATGCCGGTGCGCCTTTGTACAGTGCGGACGCACGCACGTAGCTTCCATCCGCCTGTTGCATCCGCGCTTTCACGGTATCGGCCAGCAGCGCTGGCAAAATCTCGTCGTGGATCCGCGCCTTCACCGCCGGATCGCGCACCGGGAATGCCACCTCACACCGCTCGAACAGGTTCCGCGGCATCCAGTCCGCCGAGCCCAGATAGGTCTCGTCGTGTCCTCCGTTGGCAAAGTGGAAGATCCGCGAATGCTCCAGAAAGCGCCCCACAATCGACCGCACCCGGATCCGCTCCGACAATCCCTTCACGCCTGGCCGCAAGATGGAAAGCCCGCGCACGATCAGGTCGATTTCCACCCCTGCCTGCGACGCTGCATACAGCGCTTCCGCCACGCTCGGCTCCAGCAGCGCATTCATCTTTGCCACAATGCGCGCCGGCCGTCCCGCGCGCGCATGCTCCGCCTCGCGTCGAATCAGGCCCAGGAAGCTTTCCGCCATCGTCAGCGGAGCCACCAGCAGCGGCCGGTAGTCGTCCACCTCCGCATGCGCCGTCAGGTAGTTGAACACCGTGTGCACGCGCTCGGTAATCTGCGGGTCGCTCGTCAGCAGGCTCAGGTCCGTGTAGAATCGCGCCGTCACCGGGTTGTAGTTGCCCGTCCCCAGGTGGCAATAGCGTCGTGTCACCCCATCCTCATCCCGCCGCACCAGCAGCGCCAGCTTGCAGTGCGTCTTCAGCCCCACCACGCCATGGAAGACCTGCACCCCTGCGTCCTCCATGCTGCGCGCCCAGCGGATATTCGACGCCTCGTCAAACCGCGCCATCAGCTCCACCACCAGGGTTGCTTCCTTGGTCGCCGCGGCCTCCGTCAGCGCGCCAAACATCGGCGAGTCGCTGCTCGTGCGGTAGAGCGTCTGCTTCATGCTCACCACCGCGGGGTCTTCCGCGCCCTGCTGAATGAAATCCACCACCGTGTCATACGAGTCGTACGGGTGGTGCAGCAGGATGTCGTGCAGTTGCAGCTCATCGAAAATATTCCTCGCCCTGCGGCTCAGGAGCAGCGGCTTCGGCGTGAACGATGCAAATTTCAGCTCCGGCTTCCCGATATCGCTATAGAAAAACATCAGGCGCGACAGATTCACTGGCCCGTCGCACTGGAAGACTTGATCCTCTTGCAGCTCAAAGTTCACCCGCAGCCGCTCCAGAATCTCCGCGTGCGACCCGCTCTCCACCTCCAGCCGCACCGCATCTCCCTTGCGCCGGTTGTGCAGTTCCACGCGAATTGTTTCCAACAAGGACCGCGCCTCTTCCTCTTCGAAATACAGATTCGAGTTCCGCGTCACCCGGAACGCCGCGCGCGCCATCACTTCATACCCGCGATACATGCCCGCCAGATTCTGCGTAATCAGATCCTGCAGCAGCACGTAGTCATATTTGCCCTCTTCCGCCGGCAGCCGCACAAACCGTGGCAAAGCCCGCGGCACCGTCACCACGCCCAGCACCAGCGGACCCGAACTGCGTCGCTTGCGCCGAAGCAGCAGCGCCAGGCACAGCGCCTTGTTCAGCACGCGCGGAAACGGGTGCGCCGGGTCAATCGCAATGGGCGTCAGCAGAGGGTCCACTTCGCGCAAAAAGTAGTTCTGCGCATGGCTCCGCGCCTCGTCGCTCAGTTCTTCCCACTCCAGCAGCCGGATCCCCTGTTCCCTCAGCTCCGGCAGCAGGTGTTCATTCCAGCATCGATACTGCGCCGCCATAAAGCTGTGGATTTCCGACGTCAGCGTCGCCAGCGACTCTTCAGGACTCAGCCCGTCATAACCCGGCTCGCGATATCCGTCCTCGATGCGCTGCATCAATCCGGCCTGCCGAATCTCCACATACTCGTCCAGATTCGACGCCGTAATGGCCAGAAACTTCACGCGTTCCAGCAGGGGATTCGTCGCGTCCTCAGCCTCTTCCAGCACACGCCGGTCAAACTGCATCCACGAGTGGTCGCGTCCGTTGAACCGCTTCTGTTTGGGTCTCGATTTGGCCATTCCGTCGTTCCAGTGCGCCGTGATGCCAAGTCTACCGCGTTTCCTTCCAGCCCGGCATCGCCGGATTTCGTGCCCAAGCGCGTTTTCACCCGCCAGGAACATCTCTGCTGGCGCAGTTGCATCTCGCCTGCACCTGGTCTCCAACTCGCCTGCATTGACCCGCCCCGCCCGCCGGGTGGACCATAGAGGAGGGAAGTCCTGCCCCAGGAGAACCTTCGCGCATGGCCGAGAAATCCGCTGCTTCCAACGACAGCCTGATCCCTCCCAAGCCCATTCCGGGCGAAGCGCGCGCATTCACCTCCCGTGTCGCCAGCCTCCTCGACGGTGAACCCAAAGACGAAGGAACCGTTCGCCAGGCCCTTTCCGGCTTCGACAGCGCCTTGGACTTCATTGCCGCCGCCCTCTACAGCCTCGCTTCCATGCTCGTAGGCGAAGGAGAAGAGAGCATCCACCTCGTCGAGACCGCCATCGCCAATGTCGAAATCTCAGCCTGCGAAGATGCCGAGCAGGCCCGCGCCAGCGGCCGCCGCGTCCTCGTGGCCCATGCTCTCGAGCTCCTGGAGCGCCGCCAGCCCGGTTGTCTTGCCGCACCTGCTCAACCCGCACCCTCCACCGGCTGTATCGAGGACGACGATCTCGCTGCCGCCGGCATCTCCCGCCAACAGCTTGAAGCAATGATGGCCGGCCCCGATCGAGACAAGGTCCGCACCTGGCTGAACAGCCTCCCCGTCGAGTCGCGCGTCATCTTCACCCTGCGTGCCGTCGCCGGCTTCACCTCGCCGGAGACCGCGCAGCTTCTCGTCGCCCACGCCGGCCCTGCCGCTGCCGCGTGGACCGCTGACTCCGTCCGCGACACCTTCCGTCAGGGACTCTGCTCCATCGCCTCCCAGCTCATTCAGGCCACCACGGCCCGCTAGATCCGCGGGCCTGCTCTGGCTTCCGCTGCCGACACTCCATCTGGCATCTTTCGTTCGATACACTAGATTTAAGAACCCGGCGCCCTCTCTCGGGCATCTGTAGAATTGCCAACATCTTTCCGGCAGGCAGCCCCTGCCACGATTTCGAAGACGATCCTTGATGTCCTCTGACCATGCAAGAAAATCCGTGCTGGCTTTTTGCGCTTTGGGCGCGCTCATCGTTCTCGCCCCTCTGTCGCGCGTCGCTGCGCAGGCCCCGCCAAACCCGCCCAGCGGACCTGCGGCTTCCAGCTTCTCCGGCAGCGTAACCGAGGGTCAGGCCACCGCGCAGCCCATCAACCTTTCTTTGGATGACGCCATCCAGCGCGGCATCAGGAACAACCTCGGCATCATCCTCAGCGCCACCCAGACGGCTCAAGCCCGCGGCGAACGCCTCGGCCAGCTGCAGTCCCTGCTTCCCACGGTGATGTTCAATGCGCAGGAGGCCGTCCAGCAGGTCGATCTGGCCGCCCAGGGCCTTCGCATTCCCGGCTTTCCCACCATCATTGGACCCTTCGGATATACGGACATCCGCGCGTACCTCGGCCTCTCGCTGCTCGACCTCAAGTCGCTCCACGAATATCTGGCCTCACGCCACAGCCTCACCGCTGCTGAGCTCTCCGCTCAGGATGCCCGCGACATGGTCGTGCTGACCGTCGGCAACGCCTATCTGCTGATTCTTGCCGAACAGGCCCGCGTTGAGAGCGTCGATGCCCAGGTAGCCACTGCAAAAATCTCCCTCGACCAGGCCGTCGCCCAGCACGAGGCTGGCACCGCGCCCCGGCTCGACGAGCTGCGCGCCCGCGTCGATTATCAGGCCCTCCTGCAGACCTCCATCGTCACGCGCAATCAGCTCGAGAAGGATCGGCTCGCGCTCGCGCGCACCATCGGCCTGCCTCTCGATCAGAAATTCAGCCTCACCGACACCGCCCCTTACCAGGCCTTCGATGAGATTGACGTCAACACCGCGATTCACAACGCACATCTCAGCCGCAAGGATCTCGCGGCCATGGTCGAGCAGACCCAGGCCGCCCAGGAGATGCGCAAAGCAGCCACCGCCGAACGTATCCCAACCGTCAGGTTCGCCGGCGACTACGGCGTGATCGGCGTCAATGTCCTTCACTCGCATGGCACAGGCGACGCCTTCGGAACCTTCAACGTTCCTCTCTTCAAGGAATTCGGCTTGCGCGGCGACGCCCAGGTGGCGCAGGCTCAGCTGGACACGCAGAAGGCGCAGCTCAGCGATGCGAACGCTCAGGTTGATGCCGATGTCCGCGACGCGCTCCTCGATATTGCCTCCTCGCAGCAGCAGGTTCAGGTCGCCCGCTCCAGCGTCGATCTCGCCACCGAGGCTCTCGGCGATGCCCAGCAGCGTTACGCCAACGGAGTCAGCGACAATCTCGCCGTCAGTCAGGCGCAGCGCTCCGTCGCGCAGGCAAACGATCAGTATGTAGCCAGTCTTTACCGGCTCAACGTAGCCAAACTCAACCTCGCGCGCGCCGTTGGTGCAGCGCTGGACTACAAGAAGTATCTGGGAGGAAAGTAAACGTGGCGGACTCCAAACCCACAGCAGTCCAAACCGAACCGGACGACAGCACAGAGATCATCCAGCCGCAGTCGCGGCGCAAGGGAATCGTGATCGTCGTGCTCGTGGTCCTGGCGCTGGTCGCGGCAGGGCTCTGGTGGCGCTCCACCTTCAGTGAGGATACAGACGACGCGCAGATTAACGGCCACCTCATTCAGATCAGCTCGCGCATTGCAGGCCAGGTGGTCAAAGTCGACGTCGATGAGAATCAGGTCGTCAAGGCGGGCGATCCCATCGCCGAGCTCGACCCGCGCGACTTTCAGGTCGCTGTCGACCACGCAAAGGCCGCGCTTGCCTCCGCGGAGGCCAACGCCGCCGTGGCCCAGTTCAATGTCCCCATCACGGCCGTCAATACCGGCAGCACCCTCACCTCCGCCAACGCGGACGTCACCGCTGCCAGCGCCGCCATCTCGCAGGCGCAGCAGCAGTACGACGCCGCCGACGCTCGTGTGGCCCAGGCCAGGGCGAACGACGTCAAGGCGCAGGCCGACCTCGCCCGCTACAAGCCCCTTGTCGAGAAGGACGTCATCAGCAAGCAGCAATTTGACGCGGCCGTAGCCACCGCGGATGCCGCCAGGGCCGCACTGGCCGATGCCAGGGCCAGCCTGCAGGCCGCCAGTGACGCCGTGCGCGTCACCCGTGAACGCGAGAAACAGTCGGTCGCCCAGCTCAAGTTTGCTCAGACCGGACCGCAGCAGGTCGCCGCGCAGGATGCCCGCGTCCGCCAGGCGCTCGCCCAGGTCCAGCAGGCAAAGGCACAGCTCGACCAGGCGGAGCTCAACCTCAGCTATACCAAAATCGTCGCGCCCGTCGCCGGCATCGTCACGCGCAAGAGCGTCGAGATGAACCAGAACGTCTCCGTCGGTCAGAATCTCATGACCCTTGTTTCGCTCGAAGATCTCTGGATCATCGCCAACTTTAAGGAGACCCAGCTCCGCCACATGGCCGCCGGGCAGCCCGTCGATATCTACGTCGACGCCACCGGCAAGGACTACAAAGGCCGGGTCACCCAGATTGGCGGCGCCACCGGTTCCGTTCTCTCGCTCTTCCCCCCCGAGAACGCCACCGGCAACTACGTCAAGGTCGTCCAGCGCGTCCCCGTCCGCATCGACTTCGTCGACCTCAAGGACGAGGACTCCACCCACCTCCTGCGCCCCGGCCTCTCCGTCGAGCCCACCGTGCGCGTTAAATAGTCGACTGCCAAAGATGAACATCTCTTCATCTTTGTGTTACTTACGTTTCAATGAACTGGCCGGATTTTTTTACGATCCGGCCAAACCTTTCCCTGAAGGCTGCGTCTTACTCCTCGGTCGGCCAGTTTAAAAAGATCTCCGATCATGTTTCCCACCTGCCTTCGAGCCCTTCGCTTTATGAGCCGGTCTCGTTGCAGGATGCACCCGTACCTCCCCCTGTTGGACCTCTGATCTTGCCTTGGCCCTGCGAAGAGGGGAAGCGTGTCGCTGAACGGCTTGAAATCCGAACTCTGTCCGGCGCCCGGCGGCACTCCCGCCCATCTGGCGCGCCGCAAGCCTCCTTTGTACGGAGGCTCGGGAATGGATTCTGACCG
>JBAUTX010000294.1:0-2417 GCA_049582405.1 Occallatibacter sp.
CCGCTACCCCACAATGAACCGGCCGCAAGCCTTAGCCAAGGCTAGTCGGGAAGTCAAAAGCGCACCAGACTGTACCTTTTGGGCATCGTGCCGATCGATCGCCTTGAATCAGTATTCGATCTCTTGCTGGTTGACCTGCAAGCAGGGCAGTCATGCAGAAGTTTTTTCACGCACTTTCCAATGTGGGATTTTTCCGGAGTCTGCTGGGCTTATGGCAACACCTGACTTTTGGCAAAAAATGACCACGTCGATTCTCCCTTCGCCTGATCGCTTCGAAAAAGGGCTGGAGATGACGCCGCGAAGTGCGCAAGGCCAGTCCATGCTGTGGATTGTTCTGGACCTTTTGACAATCCTCGCAGCCGCGCTGATTGCAATCGCCCATGAATTGCATGTCGGTCCGATCATGGCATCGAAGCGTCTACTTGCGGGCACGCTTTTTCAGGATCAATCCACGGGCAACCTCCTTGCGATTCTCTGTGTTTTCTCCGTCACGCTGGTCGTCATCAGCAAGCAGTTCCGGCTGTATACCCCGGCGCGCCTCACGAGCTTCTCGCGAGAGCAGCATCTCAGCATCCGTGCCTGCTTTACGGCGGGCCTGATGTTGACCGGTGCTCTCTATCTGCTCCATGCGAGCGACATTCCCCGGCGCATCGTCCTGATCACGCTGGGAATTGTGACCATCACTCTGAGCGCGCGCCGATTTCTGTATCGCTTCCTGCTATATCGCCGCTTCGATCGTGGCATTAATACTCGAAATATTCTGATCGTAGGCACGGGGCCAGAGGCTCACGCACTGCGGCATCATATCGAGAGCATTCGTCATTTGGGCTATGTGTTCAAGGGCTTTGTCGCATTGTCGGGCAACCCCGTGTCCGCTGCCTCCGGTTCCGTGGATGTCGTCGGCAGTCTCGACTCACTCTTTCAGCATGCCCGCAGGTGCTTCGTCGATGAAATTTTCTTTACTGCCCCCACTGAGCGGGGAGTTGTACAGGATGTGCTTGAACAGGCGCGAACGCACGGCATTAATCTGCGCGTTGTTCCGCATCTGTACGATGGATTGTCCTGGAATTCAGCCATCGAGTATATCGGCCAGTTTCCGACCATCCCTTTACACTGCGGCTATGTGCCGGAGTTCGGCCTGTTTCTCAAGCGGACCCTCGATATTGCCGTGTCCGTCGTGGCACTTCTGGTGCTCTTGCCCTTCCTGCTGCTGATTGCTCTGGCCATCAGGCTGGACTCGCCTGGCCCGGCTCTCTACACCTCTGAGCGCATCGGCAAGAAGGGCCGCGTTTTTCACTGCCTTAAATTCAGAACCATGGTCCCGGATGCGGAAACGCGCCGCGCGGAGGTCGTGCACATGAACGAACGGGATGGAGTGCTATTTAAGGTCACTAATGATCCGCGTATCACGCGGTTCGGACGCTTCCTGCGCAAGTATTCGCTCGACGAGCTCCCACAGTTTCTCAACGTCCTGATCGGTGAGATGAGTGTTGTTGGGCCAAGGCCACCCATCGCCAGTGAAGTGCGCGAGTACAAGGTCAGCCATCTGCGGCGCCTGGACGTGAAGCCCGGCATCACCGGCCTCTGGCAGGTGCAGGGACGCCAGGATCCATCCTTTGACAGCTATGTCTCCCTCGATATGCGGTACATTGACAACTGGAGCATCTGGCTGGACCTCAAAATCATGGTCCGGACCATCGGCGTGGTGTTGGCCGGTACCGGAACCTGAGGCATGGCGTGCGTCGCATCCCGGGGGCGCTTCGAAGGTTTTTCCCCTCGCCGAACCAGTTAGACTTGTGTTGTGAAGATCGCTCTTGCACAGATCAATCCCACTGTGGGGGATTTCTCGGGAAACCTCGACAAGATCATGACTGCGTCTCAGCGCGCCGCGGAGCAGGGTGCGCGGCTCACCGTTTTTTCAGAGCTTGTCGTGTGCGGCTATCCGCCGGCTGATTTTCTTGAAAAGCCCAGCTTTCTGGAGCGCTGCAAATCTTCGATTGAAGAGTTGGCTGCCGCAACGCGCGGCCTGTCCACTGCGGTGCTCGTCGGGGTGGCCCTGCCTGCACCGCCTGAGGCCGGCAAACCTGCTGTCAACGCAGCCGTGCTGCTCGACAAAGGCAACGTGGTGCTTGAACAGCATAAGCGCCTGCTGCCTTTCTACGACGTGTTTGATGAACAACGCTATTTCGCTGCCGCCCGGCAGCAGCACGTCGTCGAGCTCGATGGCGTGCGGCTTGCCATTTCCATTTGTGAGGATGCCTGGAATGACAAGCATTTCTGGCCACGCCGCCTCTACTCCATTGATCCAATGGAAGAGCTCATGCGCCAGAAACCGGCCGTCCACATCAACCTGTCGTCGTCGCCCTTCTGGCACGGGAAGCGCAAGCTGCGGCGGGAGATGCTCTCAGCCATTGCGC
>JBAUTX010000295.1:0-10031 GCA_049582405.1 Occallatibacter sp.
TGACAACACCCAGGCCTCGATCGCTCTTATCGTCGTGGATAACGCGGCCAGCCAGCGTAATCTGCCCTCCCTGGCAGTCAATCATGTCATCCGGCTTGGCCACACGCTGGTCCAGCGCGGCCGAATATGTCACCAGCTTAAAGACGGAACCCGGCTCGTACACATCGCTTACTGCGTGATCACGCAGCAGTACCGGTGTCGTGTGACGAAAGTCGTTGGGATTGAAGGTAGGACGAATTGCAAGCGCGAGAATTTCGCCCGTGTGCACATCCTGCACGACAACGGTGCCGTTGGCCGCCTGCGTTCTCTGCATGGCGTGGTCCAGCGCCTGCTCCGCCATAAACTGGATGTTCTCATCAATCGTGAGCTGCAGATTCTGACCAGGCTCAGGCTCGCGCGCAGTGGATCCAACGATGCGGCGGCGCGCGTCGAGCGCCGTGAAAACCTGACCGGGTACTCCATGGAGCCGCTTGTCGAACTTCTGCTCCAGGCCGCCGAGACCGTTGTCATCAAGGCCCACATAGCCCAGGATCTGTGCCGCAATGACACTATTCGGGTAGAAACGCTGAAACTCTTTCTGAAAGTAAATTCCCTTTATGTTCAGGGCCTTTACGCGTTCCGCCACTTCGGGCTTGACGCGGCGCGCAATCCAGGCGAAGTTCCGGCCAGCATCCAGCCGTTCGGCAATGGCCTTATCCGTCGTGAACCCGTCCTCGCGATCAACGTGCGTTACAGCCGCCAGCGCCCTAGCCGTCGCCGCTTTGTCGTCGATCTCAGAAGGCACTGCATAGATGGAGTCGACCTGAACGGTCATGGCCAGCTCGCGCATGTTGCGGTCATAGAGCACACCGCGATGCGGAGCGACTTCAAAGGTGCGCTGCTGCTGCTTTTGTGCACGCTCCACATATTCTGCGTGACGCACGCCCTGCAGCCAGAAGAGCCTTGCTGAGATTACGACTGCCCATGCCAGGAAAAAAGCGCATATAAGCCAGAAGCGTGCCAGCTTCATCGGCATTGCGCGCGGGACTGTGCTGCGGTTCCGGTTGGTTCGAATGGCTGCCTGCATCACAAATCGCTCTGGGGGAGGGTCTTGTATGCAAGTTTATCGCGCGGGAGATGGCGGCGGCGTGACTTGCGCCATCACTGGAGCGCTCAGGTCAGGATGCATCTCTCCATGCACGACCTGCCCTGGCTGCGGCGCGGCCATTCCCATGTGCCGCGCAAGACCGTCGATGCGTGAGGGCTGCGAGAGTTCCGCTTCTGTCAGGCGCAGCTGCCGATTCTCTTCGCGCAGCTGATCCCGCAACTGCTTTGCTGACTCCAACCGGTACGAACCTTCGATTGCGCTGAAATGTTGCAGTCCATATGTCATCACCAGCGAAAACAAGACAAACAGCGCCGCGGCAAAGATCCTCATCTGGCGCAGACGCACCGGATCCGGCGCCTTTACCAGCCGCGAGTTATCAAAGTGCCTGGCAAACATCACCTCGGGCGTTCGTACACCTCTGCGGCGCAAAGGTTGCTGCTCCATCAGCGCCGCATTGCGCTCGGCAACCCGTGCCGGCCAGCCGTGGCCTGTCTCGCTATATGTCGTCGTGCATGCCGCCATGGTGTGTCTCCTTGCCTTCCGACCTCAATCTGCCCTGTGTGAAGTCTTGGTCGTCTTCTTCTCCGCTGCTCTCAGCTTTGCGCTCCGTGCGCGCGGGTTGCGTTCGATCTCTTCCTCGCCGGCGGTCACCGGCTTCTTGGTCAAAATTTCCCAGATTCCTTCTCGTGCGCCCTCGCGCAAACTGTCTTTCACGATGCGATCTTCCAGCGAGTGAAAGCTGATGACGACGATGCGGCCAGAGGGCTTAAGCAATTTGGGTGCGGCCTCCATTAATGCTCGAATCTCGTCCAGCTCACTGTTCACCCGAATCCGGAGCGCCTGAAAAGTTCGCGTCGCCGGGTGAATCCTTTCCTGTTTCATTGCCGGGGCGGCGGCTGCAACAATCCGGGCAAGTTGCCCTGTCGTTGTTACCGGCCGCCCGCGAACAATGGCTCTGGCGATTCTCCGCGACCTCCTTTCCTCTCCGTATTCGTAAATAAGGTCTGCCAGCTCGCGCTCGCTCGCCTCATTCACCACTTGTGCGGCGGTGGGGCCTCTGCGCGTGTCCATACGCATGTCCAGCGGCCCATCCGCCATGAAACTGAATCCCCTGCGCGCCTCATCCAACTGCAGGCTGCTGACCCCAATGTCGGCCAAGATGCCATCGACCGAAGCCGGCTCGACATGGTTCGCAATCGATCCGAATGCCTCGCTCACCAGCGTGATCTGTGGTGCCTGGCTGCCCAGCTCATTCGACAGCCCAGCCAGCTTCACTCTGGCCAGATCCATCGCCTGCGGGTCCCGGTCAAAGCCAATCAGCCGCCCGGCCGGTCCAAGCCGCCGCGCAATCTCGGCAGCATGGCCAGCCATGCCCAGCGTGCAGTCCACGTAAGCTCCGCCTTCGCGCACATGGAGAAACTCAATCGCTTCCTGTAAAAGAACTGGCACATGGCGTTCACTCGAATTCGTCATGCGCTCCCCCTCAGGGGCATCTCACTTCAACTACGCCGGCTCAGGATGGCCGCCATTGCCTTGCGGTCCTCCGCCGTCAACTCATTGCTCTGCAGATTCCGCTCGAAGATCTCGCGGTTGTGGACCTCGAGATACGTCCTCATCCCAAACACGGTCACTTCAGAATCCAACTTGGCGCTGCCCCGCAAGATCTGTGGAAGAAGAATCCGCGCCTGGCTGTCCATCTCGACCTGCTGGCCGTAGTAGCTGGTCAGGTTCAAATACTTCCGCACGGCGTCATCCATCGTGCTGGAATCGGACAACTGCGCTTCCCGTTTCTCCCACTCTGGCAGCGGCCAGATCTCGGCGCTCTTCCCATCGACACTCGTCACGTAGAACTGCGTCACATTCGCGGCATCCACCAGTTGCTTGAAGGCGGCAGGCAGCTTGAGCCGCCCCTTCTCATCAACCTTGGCTGGATGGTTACCACGAAACATCGTTCTGTCCCCTTGTGCTCCCAGTGCGGGCATCCCGGACGCGGTGTCTAGATTCCCGTCGACAGGGTTGCTTGCGGTGGTTCCTTGGGCCTTTCGGCTCCAAACTCTCTACATATCGGGAGAAAATCGGGTAGTCTTGACTTGAAATTCGACTTTTGACTCCCTTTTACTCCCTTTTACTCCACTTCAGACACGATAATAGCCCAGCTTGTTGCTCCCTCCAAGGTGAAAAACTGTGGAATCCGCAAAAACCCCAGGAATCAGCGCAGGGCAGAGGCGGTGTGCCGACAAGCGCTCCCCTAATAGGGTCAGGCTCTAGTTAAGACACAACTGGTGGTGTTTACTGCGAAGATGCCTGGCTTTGTGGGAAGACTTTTCACGACGCCAGGAATGCGCTATGGGAGAAAAAGAGGCGAAACTAGTCGCCCTCGACCGTTTCTATCTGCTTTTTTCGCGTGGAAACGAGCTTGAGCAGGTAGAGAAAGACCAGGGCGTTGACGACCAATAGCGTCACCCGGACCCAGGTATGCCTGCGGAAGACCTCGAAGACTTCCCACGGCAAAAACGATGCGGTAATGACGAGTGTCAGGTATTCGCCCCATGCTTTCTCGAGATAGAGACCGGTCCCCTCAAGGAGACTTACGGTGGCATAGCTGAATGCCACGAGGCCGATTCGCCGCAAAATGGGATCGTTGAGCAGCGCTGCCTGATCGAGGATGAAGTTGACGAAGCGCGATTCAGGATTGAACCGGAGCGCCGCCGTCACCTGCGCCAGCACGTCGCCCGCATCCTTGTGCAGCAGATGTAAAGCACCCACGCCGACTGCCGCAAAGAGCAGTGCCTGCAAAACCTTGTAGGCCGCAATGAGCACGAGGAGGCGGTTGTGTTTCTTGCGTTTCACGCGACGATTTGGATGCGCGTCGATGTTGCCCTCTTCCAATGAATGTGCGGGTCCGGCTAAGGATTACGTTACATGATCGAGCCTCTTTCTCTCAAAGCAACTCATGTCTCGGCGGGATGGATAAAGGACTTGTAGCTATTGGCAGCAATGCATTCGCAGTGCGCCAAAGGGGCCCCTCTTCTGCATTTGGAGCCCGCGCGGCGCCGACGGTGCGAATGCAACCCAAACACTCATGTGTAAAGGGGCAAAAGCGCCTATGTGTCATGCTGCATGCTGCTGCGGATGGATGCGCAGGCACACACTGCATGGCTGATTACTTTTTCGCGTTCAGCAGGGCTTCGCGATCGACAACATTGCCATCCAGGATCAGCGTGGAAATCCGCCGCACGTTCCAAATGTTTACTGTCGGATCGCCATCCACGACCAGGATGTCCGCGCGGCGCCCCTCCGCGATCTGACCCAGTTCGCGCCAGCCAAACTGCAACGCGTAGTTATTGGTAGCGGCAGCCAGCGCCTCGCGCGAAGAAAGACCTAGTCGAACCAGCATCTCGAGCTCTGTGTGGAGCGATATGCCTGGCATGGTGCCCATTGCGGGGGCCCCTGAGGCGGCGAGATAGTGCGGTCCTGACGAAAAGATTGCGACGTTGATCTGCCAAAGGCGCATCGCGGTCTGGTCGGCCTTTTTGCGCTGCCCCTCTTCCAGCCAGCGCAGTGCGGCATTCGGCAAGCGGCGTGTCCAGGGTGCCAGAGGATACGTCATTTCACCCGTTGCATGATCCGGAGGATCCGACAGGTGTGCTGGGTTGAGAAGCGCGGCGGCGGGCTCAAGCCAGAGATTGCGGTGGCCGGGCAACCGCAGGAAAAACTGGCTGAACGTCGGTGCCAGAGCGGTGTGATGTGCCACGACGATACTTGCATACGTGCGCACATGTGGATCCGTCGGGGGCAGGTGCTGAGCGTAGTCGTATCCAGTGGTCGCAGCTGTTCCATAGGGATCATCTACCATCGGCCGCTGCAATTCGTCGGGAATGAGCCCCAGTTCATACCGCCCCATGTGAATCAGCACGTCCACGCCGGACTCAATGCCAACGTTGTAGGGAGTAGAAGCGAACTCGCCATATGCAGCAAGACCCATCTGATGGGCTCGCGTGATAATCCACTGCGTGTTGGCTGCGGTGATATTAGGCCCCAACCATAGGGCGCGCGTTCCCAATCGTGCCGTATCGCTCAACTGGCGAGCTGTATCTTCGGGACTCAGCTCCGTGGGACGTCCATTGACCTTGAGCCGTGCGGACCAGTCCTTCTGCCCGATGAGAAGGCTCCAATCGTCAGTTGATCCGATGGAATCGATGGGATAGAGATGCGGCTTTGGATTGGCGGAGAAATCGATCAGACCACGCTCGCTGTCAGACCGCGCAACTACAGTTGTCACCCCCATATAGAGGTCCGCGCTCGCCTGTCCCTGACTGTTCATGCCGGCGAACCCATCGACCAGACCAGGAAGCAGAAACTTGCCCGTGCAGTCGATGATGCGTGCGCCTTTGGGAATGGGAACATCCGCGCGAGAGCCGACTGCTCTGATCAGGCCGTCACTCACGATGACAATAGCATCCTGCAGGTCGCGGGCAGAGCGACCCCAGTTCGTGACATCCACGACTGTGCCGCCTGCAAGCACGAGTGGCGCCGGAGGTGCTGGAGCCACCTGTGGCCAGCAGAAGCAGGAAGCCCATGCTGCTCCAACGATCCACGCCGGGACAGTACGAAGAAGTCGCATAACGAAAACGGTCTGATTGCGATTGTCGCACACGGGCTTCTGTGCGGCATTGCATCGGCGGCTAGTCCGGCCCGGCTGGTTCGATGCACACATGGCAGAGCGCGCCACTATGGATGAATACCCAAGGTTAGCTGGCCACAAGTGTACGGCGCTTCCGAGCCTTCAACAAAGGCATCACCTGCTTGAAGGCTTCATCCGCCGTCACGCCATAGCGTGCGCGCAGCGAATCCACCTTGCCGTGCTCGATGAACTGGTCGGGCCATCCAATGCGCACAACAGGAACCGCGAGGCCCATATCGTCCAATGCTTCGACGACAACCGAGCCAAATCCACCCATTCTCACATGATCTTCAAATGTGACAATCGCGGCGACCTTCTGCGCAAAAGTCTGCACCATCTCACGGTCCAGCGGCTTCACAAATCGAGGATTGATCACTGCCGCAGAAAAGCCCGCGCGCTCGAGTCTCGCCCCAAGGTCTTTCGCCAGCTCGATCATCGGCCCAAGCCCGAAAATCGCAACATCAGAGCCGTCGGCGAGCACTTCTGCTTTGCCTAGCGGCAGCACCTGCGGTTCAGCTTTTCGGGCCACGCCGGCGACGGCGCCACGTGGATATCGAATCGCGCTCGGGCCAGGCAGTTCCAGCGCCGTCGCCATCATGTCGGCGAGTTCGTCTTCATCCTTTGGCGCCATCAGGACAATATCCGGGACGCCGCGAAGGTAGCTGATGTCAAAAAGCCCGTGATGCGTGGGGCCATCATCGCCCGACAGACCCGCACGATCCATGCAGAATACGACTGGCAGCTTCTGCAGGCACACATCGTGGACGATGGGATCAAACGCACGCTGCAGGAACGTGGAGTAGATGGCGCACACGGGCCTGTAGCCGCGTGTAGCCATGCCCGCAGCGAAGATCACCGCATGCTCCTCCGCAATGCCCACATCAAAGTAGCGATTCGGATGATGCGGACGGAACAGATCGAGTCCGGTGCCATTGGGCATTGCCGCCGTAATAGCGACGACGCGCTTGTCGCGCTCGGCGAGATCCACGAGCGTATTGGCAAAGACCTCGGAGTATGTCAGCTGGCCCGTCGGTGTGGTCTTGCCGGTCTCCGCGTCGTATGGGCCCAGTCCGTGGAATTTCTTCTGTCCGTCCAGAGCGGGCTGATAGCCCCGCCCTTTCTGCGTCAGCACGTGGAGCAGCACAGGACGGTTCTCTGACTTGAGGAAGTTGAACGTCTCAATCAGGAGCGGGATGTTATGGCCATCAATCGGGCCGAAGTATTGCAGGCCAAATTCTTCAAAAAGAATCGATGGCCACAGCATGCTCTTGGCCGCCTCTTCAGCGCGGCGTACGACATTGATTGCGGTCTTGCCGCCGAAGCGCTCGACAAGGCGCGCAGCGGACTCATGGAAGCTGCGATAGTGTTCATTGGTCACAATGCGATGAAAGTGCCGGGCAATTGCACCTACATTGCGATCGATGGACCACTCATTATCATTCAGCACTACGATGAGGCGTTTTGTCTGCTCGGAGATGTTATTCAACGCTTCAAATGAAATGCCATTCGTGAAGGCCGCATCTCCTGCGACGGCGATGACATGCTCATTGCCGCCCGCCAGATCGCGCGCCACGGCCATGCCCAGTGCTGCTGACAGTGCGGTTCCCGCATGACCGGCACCGTAGCAATCATGCTCGCTTTCCGTCCGCAGCATGAAACCGTTCAGTCCGCCTGGTTGCCGGATGGTTGCAAATCGATCGCGGCGACCGGTCACAATTTTGTGCACGTAGGCCTGGTGGCTCACATCGAAGAGGATCTTGTCCTGCGGCGTGCTAAACACAGAATGAAGCGCCAACGTCAGTTCTACGACTCCGAGATTCGGTCCAAGATGCCCACCCGTCTTCGATAGGGTCTGAATCAGGAAGACGCGGATTTCCTCTGCCAGCTCGTCAAGTTGCGCATGATTCAGGCCCTTGACGTCAGCTGGCGAGTGAATCGATTCCAACAGTGTTCCCATGTTGTGCCCTTCCCCGGGAAGCCGAACCTCACGGGGGCGAGTTCGCCCATCCCGCGGAGTTTCATCCAACTTGCAGCGTCTGCTGTTTACAGCCCGCTTGCCCGATCTACCTCACCGCACGCGACAAACCGCGCAATTCTGCTATTTAAGTATAACAATCTGCAAGATAGCGGTGGGTAGAGTCTTTGTGGAACGCGCCGACCCGCGCGCGTCGCTGCGACGAACTCACGCAATGCGTTGAAGACACGGGCCAGGTCGCTGGGACTCCTCTCCATTTCCACCATGGAAGGGTTGCGCAATGCGTACCCGCCTGAAATCAATCGTTTTGCTGTCCTTTCTGTTTGTGCTGGGAGTAGCCGCACTCGTGACCGCCCGCCTGCCAGAACCCGGCAAGGAGCCCGCGACGCCCAACCCGCTGGTGGACTCATCGATGGCCCCAGGCGAGCTGCTGCTCCTTGATCTGGAAGCCCAGTGATCTGGAAGCCCGGTCTGCTAAGGCCGTCTCTGAACGAGGCGGCAAGGCTTTTCAGGGCTGGTTCGCTCCCGATGGAGTGCTCCTGGGCAATGGTGCCGTGCACGTCGTCGGCCTGGTGGCTATCGAAAACTCCGCGAACTGGTCGCCCGCGGCACACCAACTCACCTGGACACCAACGGCGCCATGGTGGGCTCCCTCTGGCGATATCGGGTATTCCGAGTCCCGAAGCAAAGACGCAAACGGAAATCCTATTCCCGCCAGCGGCCGCTACCTCACCGTCTGGCGCAAGCGAGCAGGTGGCACACGGAAGATCGTGCAGGATGCCAGTGCAAATGAGCCGCTCTCCGCAGGGGACAGCCGCACGCTTCCAAGGCCCGCAAGCGAATCGGGCATCAATCTCGCGCCGCCCTTCTGCAAGATGGGGGGGAGACGATAGTCTATGTACGTACCAGATGAAACCATGGGCGCCGCTCACGGGGATGCCTTTTGCGCGTCTACGCAAAGGCCGGTTTGTTTAGCGCCTGCCTCCCGCGTGATACACAACGCCATCTGGGAATGCCCAAGGCAATCCCTCACAGGATTGAGGAGAGTTTTGCATTGAAAAGAACGCTGTTGCTATTGATTCTGGCCGCCTCCGCTGTGGCACTTTCGCCTCGATCCGCAGGCGCCCAGATCGCACCTGAGAAACCGCACGTAAGGCCGACCGGCCCGACCTACAAGTACACATTCTTCGCAGGTTGGGGCTACACCAGCATCAACCAGGTCAATCAATCTCGGAGCGGCTTGCAAGGATTTTCAGTCTCCTTCACCCGAGACTGGGGAAAGTATTTTGGCCTGACCGCGGACGGCGGTCATTACGCATGGCAAACGACGGCCTCGAACGCAGCTGTGGGGAAGCCATCGGTTGATTACTATCTCGGCGGCCCCGAGTTGCATGCAGCGCTGTACGGCCCAACGAATATCTTCGTGCATGCCCTGATGGGCGTTGCGCACACGGGCGGCGTGGATATCTCGCCCGCGGCATCTCCAGCTGGCGGCGTGGGCATCGGCATGGACTACAAGTTCACACCACGAGTGGCTCTGCGTCTCTACGGCGACGACATCTTCTCTGATTTCACCGTCGTCCCTTACCAGCAGGGCTACTCGCCTCACATCCGCTGGAATGCGCGTGCCTCTCTGGGCGTGGTCTACAGATTCTAAGCTGTCTGGAATGAAAGCGAAGGTGTGACGAAATCTGTTCACACTCTTTGCGTTGGATTCTGACAAAGGGGGCGCAGCCCGGGCTGCGCCCCTTTGTCATCTTCACGCTCTTGGATGAAGCCAGCTAGCCCTCTTCCGCTTCCCGCAGCTTCGAAATCACCGTAAAATCCTCAAGCGTTGTTGTGTCGCCTCTGATCTCCCCGTGTGTCGCCAGATCACGCAGCAGACGGCGCATGATCTTTCCGCTGCGGGTTTTCGGCAGCGCATCTGTGAAACGAATGTCATCAGGCCTGGCCAGCGCGCCGATTTCTTTTGCCACCCACTTGCGCAGTTCGTCCTTCAGCGCATCACTGGGTTGGTTGCCGCTTTCAAGCGTTACAAAGGCAGCAATCGCCTGGCCCTTCAAGTCATCTGGCCGTCCAACCACCGCCGCTTCTGCCACCTTCGGATGCGCAACGAGCGCCGATTCCACTTCCATCGTCCCAAGCCTGTGCCCGCTGACGTTAATCACGTCGTCCACACGACCCATCAGCCAAAAGTACCCATCGGCATCCTGCCTGGCTCCATCCCCTGTGAAGTAGCAGCCCGGCACATCGCTCCAATAGGTCTGCCGAAAGCGCTCTGGATC
>JBAUTX010000296.1:0-17854 GCA_049582405.1 Occallatibacter sp.
GTATCAGCTCGATCGGATGCTGTGGCAGTTGCGCAACGCTGGCAAGTTGAACGATGTGCAGGGCATCGTGTTCGGCGAGATTATGGACTGCACGTCCTCTGGAGCGCCGCCGGATCTTTTGCAGCAAGCCATTCTGCATGCGTTGGAGGGTGTTGATGTTCCCATCGCCATGGGACTGCGCAGCGGACATGTTTCGCGGCAGAATGTGACACTCACGTTTGGCGTTCAGGCCAAACTGGATGCAGACAATGAGGCGACGTTGCGCCTGCTGGAACCGGCGGTGACAGCATGAGCCGGCATATTCATCTGAGCGGGATCTGCGGAACCGCGATGGCCTCGCTGGCGGGACTGCTGCAACTGCAGGGGCATCGCATCACAGGATCCGACAAAGCCGCCTATCCGCCGATGAGCAACCTGCTCGCGAGTCTAGGGATTCCGGTGGCCGAGCCCTACGCCGAGTCGAATCTCGATCCGGCGCCCGATCTTGTCGTGATTGGCAATGCGCTTTCGCGGGGCAACCCTGAGGTGGAACGGATCCTCGACCGGAGAATTCCCTTCACCTCCATGGCCGCGCTTTTGCGCGATGAGTTTCTGAAGGGGCGTGAGTCCCTTGTCGTTGCCGGTACACACGGCAAGACGACGACCACGAGCATGCTGGCATGGATCTATCAAGTTGCTTCGCGTGAGCATGCCGAGCTGGAGCCATCCTTTCTGATTGGCGGCGTGGCGGAGAACTTCGGATCGAGTTTTCAACTGCGGCCGACACGCACCTTTATTGTCGAAGGCGATGAATATGACACGGCATTCTTCGACAAGGGCCCGAAGTTCCTGCACTACTTTCCGGACGCACTCATCCTGACGCATGTGGAGTTCGATCATGCAGACATTTACGCGGATCTTGTAGCGGTGAATACGGCCTTCAAGCGCCTTGTAAATCTGGTGCCGCGGCGTGGGCGCATTGTGGCGTATGATGCGAGCGCGAATGTATCCGAGTGCGTGGAGAGGGCCTTCTGTCGCGTGGAGCGCTACGGATTTACGGCAGGGGCCGACTGGCAGATTCGCAACCTGCGACACGAGGCAGGACTTTCCCGGTGGGAGGTATGGCACGGTGGCGCTCTCTGGGCGGAACTGGAGATGCGTCTTGCAGGCGAGCACAACGCGCTGAATGCGACGGCGGCGGCCGCTCTGGCGGCGGGCCAGGGAGTAGGAAGATCCTCCATTCAAGAGGCGATCGCCAGCTTCAAGAGCGTCAAGCGGAGGCTTGAGGTGCGGGCCATCGTGAACGGCATCACCATCATTGACGACTTTGCGCATCACCCTACGGCGATCCGCGAGACGCTGCGCGCGCTGCGCACCGTGTATCCGCAGGCACGCCTCTGGGCGGTGCTGGAGCCGCGCTCCAACACGCTGCGGCGCAAGGTGCTGGAACAGGATCTGGTGGAGAGCCTGCGCCTGGCCGATCGCGTCATCCTTGCCGGCGTGTATCAGCAGCAGCGCATTCCCGACGCAGAGCGCCTGCACCCTGAGGACGTGGTGGACGCGCTGAACGCCAAAGGGACGCCAGCGGCGCTGCAGGCAGATGCCGATGCCATTACCGCCGCAATCGTGCCCCAACTTGCGGCAGGGGATGTCGTAGCAATCCTCTCGAATGGGGGGTTTGACGGTATCTACGAGAAACTTCCCGCGCGACTCCGGGAGAATGCATGATTACGTCGCTGATGATGCTGTTGACGATCCTCGTGCTGAGCATACCGGCAGCGGCCGTCTTCATTCCCTGGGCGATGCTCACGGGCAATGCCACACCACTGTACAACGCGGCTCAGCGAATTGTGCGGGCAAGTTTCGGGGCGGGGCGGATTCGCGTGGTGACGGCAGGCCTGGAACACGTACCGCCCGGAACAGCGTGTATCTTCATGGCGAATCACGTCTCCAACCTCGATCCGCCCGCTCTGGTGCCACGCATTCCGGGACGCACTTCCGTGTTTCTCAAACGGTCGCTGATGAAGATTCCGGTGCTGGGCTATGGGATGAAGCTCGGCGAGTTCATCCCTGTGGATCGCGATGGGCGCGCGAGCAGCGCGATTGAGAGCGTGCGCAACGCGCAACAGGTGATGAACAAGGGGCTGCACATCACGACGTTTGTTGAAGGCACACGATCGCGCGATGGGCGCATGCTGCCATTCAAGAAGGGGCCGTTCTACCTTGCGATGGAAACGGGCGCTCCGTGCATTCCGGTTTCCATTCACGGGACGGAAACGATGATGGCCAAAGGCAGCCTGCGCATCCGGCCAAGCACCGCATACATTACGTTTCACCCGCCGGTATACCCGCAGGATTATGCGACGCGCGAGGACCTGATGCAGGCTGTGCGAACAGCCATTGCCTCCGGACTGCCGGAGTGGATGCGCACCTAGCGCGAGCACTATCCTACGGTTGCACTTCTGCGTTGTAACCATCCCCTTCAAGCTGGTGGCTCATGGCATCTGCCTGCGAGCGCGTGGCGAACGGGCCAACACGGACATGGATTAAACCATCGGCGGGCTCGCGGCGCGCATTCACGGCATAGCCGCGCTGCTGGAGCGCATTGACCAGAGCCCTTGCATCGTCGACGCGCGAGAGAGCTGCAATCTGCACCATGACTCCTGCGGCCTGCGGTGCTGCCGTCTGCACCATTGAAGTGGAGGGCTGGGACGCAGGGACAGGCTCAGTTGGGGAGGGTGGAAGAGCCGGCTTGACCTGCTTCTGCGCGACTGTCTGCGCGCTGGCCGGAGTGGAAGCAGCGATAGGAGCATAAGAAGTCAGTGCGTTGTCCGCGGAAGATTGCGCACCCCCGAAAGGCTTAATGGCCTCTGGCATGGCCGGCTCCTTTGGAGCGGCATCGGGCAGAAGGCCCGCCGCCTGAGGCTTGGACAAGGAATTTTCCGCAGGTGGTGGCGCAGCCTGGCTGCTGGCAGGAGGACTCGCAGACGGCAGAGCTGCCTGAGAGCCGTGTCGGCCTACTGAAAGCCCAATCCAGAAGGAAAGCCCGCAAAGGGCCAGAACACAGCAGCCCGTCGCAACCAGGAGAACGGGACCCAGCGTAATCTCGCGTTCGTCTTTGTCGTCTTTGAGGTCGAACTCGCCGCCCATCCCGATGCGCATACTTCATCCCCGGATCTTGCTTCAGAACCTTGCTGCCAGGCTTATTTCACCTGAGGGCAGGATACGCGGTGCCTGCCCGGACTTGGAAGAGTGGAGCGCTTCATCATGACTGCGGTCTGGTGTCTGTTGCGCCGTGCGTGGAAGGGCTCAGCTTGTTCAGGATGGAGAGCATCTCGACCGGGAGCGGGAAGATGATGGTCGTGTTCTTCTCTACGCCGATCTCCGTGAGCGTCTGCAGATAGCGCAACTGGATGGTGATCGGCTGCGTGGCCAGGAGAGCCGCTGCGTCGACGAGTTTTTGCGCGGCGTTGAATTCTCCTTCGGCATGAATGATCTTGGAACGCTTTTCGCGCTCCGCCTCGGCCTGCTTGGCCATCGCGCGGAGCATCTGCTCGGGGAGATCCACCTGCTTGACCTCGACCGAGATCACTTTGACGCCAAACGGTTCCGTTCGCTGATCGATGATGGTCTGAATGCGCAGGTTGAGTTTGTCGCGGTGGCTGAGCAGCTCGTCCAATTCCACTTCACCCAGCACCGAACGGAGCGTGGTCTGCGCAAACTGCGAAGTCTGATAGACGTAGTTGGAGACCTTGATGGCCGCGGCATTGGGGTCGACCACATAGAGCGTGACGACCGCATTGACCTTGATGGTCACGTTGTCGCGCGTGATTACGTCCTGTGGCGGAACTTCGAGAACTTCCTGCCGCAGCGAAATGCGGACCATCTGGTCGATGGGCCGAAAGACGAGAATGATGCCCGGGCCCTTTGGCGTCGGCAGTGCGCGACCGAGCCGGAAGATCACGGCTCGCTCATAGTCGCGCAGGATCTTGATGGAGTTGAACAGGTAGAGTACGACGATGACGAAGACGACAACAATCGGAATCGGCAGTTCGGACATAAGTCTTCCCTCACTCAGCTCGGATTCTACTCCCTTGTGCTTCCCGGATACTGCTCGTCAGGCTGATTGGTCTTGCCCTTGCGACGATTCAATGGGCTCGACCTTCAGCAAGTAATCTACATGACCCACGACACGCAGGTGCACTCCGGCGGTAATCGGAGTGGCCGCGACTGCGCGCCAGATCTCCCCGTCGACGAGGACGTGGCCTTCCGGCGAGAGCGGCTCCATGGCAGAAGCGAGCTTTCCGATGAGCGCATCCGCGCCGAGGCGGGCCTTCATGCGGCGCGCCCGCACCGCAAGCCGCAGCAGCACGGCTGTAATGCCGCCAAAGGCCAGACTCACGCCGATGGCCACCCATGGACTTACGCCCAACTCAGGCACGGGCGCGGCCACCAGGGTAAGAGCGCCGAAAGTGAGACAGACAATACCGGCAATCGCCAGTGCACCATGGCCGCCAAATTTGGCCTCAAGGATGATGAGGACCAGGGCAGCCACGAGCAGCAGGACGGCTGTGTAGCGAATCGGCAACAGGTTCAGGCCGAAGATTGCCAGAAGCACCATAAGCGTGCCCAGTGCCCCAGGGACAATCGTGCCGGGCGTGTTGAACTCGAGGTAAATGAGCAGACCGCCGGCGACCAGGAGCAGCAGTGCGATGTTGGGATCCACCAGCCAGCCGAGGAGGGTCTCGCGCAGCGTGGGCTGTATGGTTTCAATGCGCGCTCCGGCCAGGTGCAGGGTCTGCCGGGTGCCGTCCATCCGGGTAATTTCACGCTTATCGAGCATCGCGAGGAGTTGCGCGTCGCTGGAGGCGGTGACATCGATCAGGTGCTGAGTCAGAGCTTCTTCCGCGGTGTAGGAGTGCGACGACTGCACGGCCGCCTCTGCGGCCTCTGCATTGCGGTTGCGCTTTGTTACGAAAGAGCGCAGGAAGGCTTCGGCATCGTTGACAATCTTCTGCTTCATGGTTTCGTCAGGCTTGCCGAATTCCAGAACCGGGTGAGCGGCGCCGGCATTGGTTCCCGGGGCCATGGCCGCAACGTCGGCCGCTTCCAGCAGGAAGAAGCCCGCCGATCCTGCGCGTGCACCCGCGGGAGCAACATAAACGATCACCGGCACGTGGGAGCTGAGGATGGCGCCGGCCATGGTGCGGGTGGACTCCAGCATTCCGCCTGGCGTGTCCAGTTGGATGAGCAACGCTGAAGCACCTTTGGTGTTGGCGATTGCAATGGCCCGCTCCAGCGCTCCCGCGCTGACCGGCTGAATGGTGTCATCAAGGACGAGTTTTTCGACCAGGGGCTGCTGCGCCCAGGCGGTTGAGCCTGCGGCCAGAGCCAGCGAGCAGCCGGCGACCAAATAAACGAACTTACCAAGCCACGACCGGATCCCCTGCTGAAGCATGGCTTAAACCTCGATCTGGTCTTACTGTTTCTGCGCCGGCTGCTCAACAAGCTGCCGACTCAAATCCTGCGCCGCTTTATTGCCGGGGTCAAGTTGCAGAGCGCGGCCTACCTCTGCTTTGGCACCGGGGACATCGCCTGTTCGCTGGCGGACCCGTGCAAGGCCGAGGTGGGCTTCCGTCAGGCTTTCGTCCGCGGCTTCAGCGGACTGATAGAGTCTCTCCGCCTCCAGAATCAGCCCGCGGTTGAGATAGTCCTGCGCCTGAGCGGCGAGGTGCGTGGCCCGGTCATGCGGCGTGAGGGCGGCCAGGCGTGCTGCCTCCATCTGGTCCATCACGACGGCCGCCTGACGGAATGCCGCTTCGTCGAAGGTGCGAACAATGCGCTCCAAGGGGTCTGGACGGTCCCCAGCAGCCGCAGCAGGGGTGGGAACAGGGCCGGATTGCGCCGAGGTCTTCCATGCCTTGAGCAAGCTCTGGGCTTCACTGTCATTGGGCCGCAGTTTGAGGCTCTGCGTCATCTCAACGATCGCATCGTTGGTTGCGCCATGACGCATCAGGCTCACACCCAGGTTGAAGTGGTAGTCGGGATTGTTCAGGTCCGCGCCTACCGCCTGGCGGAACAAGGCGCTTCCATCGCGCCCCTGCCGGCTGACCGCGACGCCCTCGTTGTTCAGCACCTCGGCGAGCGGAAGCTCACGGCCCACTTTGTTGAAGGCCTCCTGTGCCTGGGGATAGTTGCCCGAGAAGAGCAGGGACAGGCCGCGATAGAAGCCCGCTTCAAGCGCATCCGCGCTGGTGCCCTTGACCCTGGCGAAGGCTGCGGCGGCTTCCTCATATTGCTGGCCGTTGTAGTCTTCACGCCCCAGCGCCAGCCAGGCAGGCCCAAAATCAGGACTGAGCGCCACGGATTGCTTGAGGTGACGCAGCCGCTCTGCCTGGTCTGGCTCGGTGATCCCTCGAATGTATTGCTCAAATGCGTCGAGGCGAATGCCTTTGCCCGCTGCGATAAACGTATCTTCCCCGACGGTGAAATGGGGGCCGAGCTGCCGGGTGAGCTGCCATGCAAGCCCGTCAAAAACGTCGATGAGGCTGTGCATTTCTCCCCGCGCACTCACGGGCAGTCCCATGCGCAGATGCGACACGTCGACGACGCGCGCCTCCGCGATGATGTCCGTTCCATCGGTGATGTAACTCCCCACGATGATGGAGTCAACGTCGAGGGTCTGTGCGAGCTTGAGCGCACTGGCGCGGGAGGGCTGGAAGTTTTCTGGCAGGCCAAGATGATCGAGGGCATACAGGCGATCTGCCCGGCTCATGGGCGAGAAACCCGCCGAAGCGAAGCGGCTGCCGAGCAGCGAGGCGGCCGCTTCACGGATCCAGTCCAGGCTTGGCTGGCCGGAGCGGTTGTCAAATGGCAGCACGAGCAGGATGCGTGCGCGATCGGCGCCTGGCGTCTCTGCGATGGCCGACTGAGGCGTTTGACCCCGGCCGGATTGGCCAGCCCATAAGACCAGCAAGAACAACGAGATGACGCTCACGCTGCCGGAGCGGGTGAGGAGGGAGCGCAATG
Organism: Occallatibacter sp.; assembly: GCA_049582405.1. Classification (GTDB taxonomy): domain Bacteria; phylum Acidobacteriota; class Terriglobia; order Terriglobales; family Acidobacteriaceae; genus Telmatobacter. Next base: position 7,009 of record JBAUTX010000296.1, read on the forward strand.
AAGGAAAAGAATGCACAACAAGCCTGATTATAGGGGTTCAGGCGGCGCAACGCCGGATGGTGCGGCGTGCGGGGCCCTACCGAAGGCCTGCTTCGAACTGACGATTGAAGCGGATCAAGGCCACCCACATGCCTTGATCTTCGCGCTGCCACACGAGCCGGCCGCCGAGCCGTGCCGCTATCGCCGCGGGTTGCAGGTCATGATGAAGGCCGAAGTAACGCTCGTCGAGCGCGCGACTCCGCGGCCCGAGCGTGAATAGCGGCGAGGGCGGGTCGTATTTGGTGGAAAAAACCAGGGCTGCCGAATAGCGGCCCGGTTCCTGGGCGGCGCGGGCGATCTGATCAGCCGTAAAATCATCGAGCGCAACGACAGCAAACGGATGCGAGACATAGCCGAGTTCGGGTCGCGTAAGTGCGTCCGTCACAGGCCAGGCTGAGAGCACCGTTGCCCCTGGATAACGCGCGTTGAGCTGGGCGATGGCTGCCATCTCCATCCGTGTGATGCGCGCGTATTCCAGGTTGTCTTCAGGCGCGAATCCATAGGGTGGATTCACAAACAGGCCGGCAATGAAGGCGACCCCGGCGAGCGCGGCAAGTGCATGCCAGTAGGGCGCGTGCCGGTAGAGTGTAGCCACGACGAGCAAGAGCACCAGTGGAAACATGGGCAGCAGATAACGCGTGAGGAGAGCGCCGCCGAGCACGCTGAAGAGCGCTGCGTTGACGAGCAGCAGATAGAAGATGCTCCGCACAGATTGCCGGTCGAGCCCGAGCCGCGGCTGGCCAGGACGCTGCACGCGAACGGGGAGCAGCAGCGCAGCAACCGCCATGGAGACAGGGACAAAGAGATTCATGTGGGCGGTGAGGTGCAGGAGACGATGCGCGAATGCCGCAAGAATCCGCAGCGGAGTGAGGGTTGCTTCCGCGTTGTACCGGAGAAACTCGGGGTTGCCGAAGAGGAACCCTGTCATTGCGAAATGCCATGCGTACCAGGCGGCCAGCGGCAGTGTGCTGGCGCAGAGCCATAGACTCTCCCTGAGATGTCGAGAGCGCATGTCCGCTGGAGCATTCCATGCTTCTACGATGCGAAGAATCGCAAGCGCCAAGGGGACCACGACGGCAGTTTCTTTGCAAAGCGCAGCCGCAATGAACCATGCGGTGGCTGCTTGCGGATTGCGTCCTGTAGCGGGCAGAGCGTAGACGAGCGCCCAGAGCGTACACGCGGCGGCAAAGATATCTGCATGGGCGAGGCTGCTCTGGGCAAACCAGACGGGGTAGAGTGCCGTAAGGACGACGGTCCAGAGGGCCACCGCCGGCACCGGCACCAGGCGCAGCGCAAGCCGCCAGACGGCCAGAAGCCCCAGAGACGCCACCATCAAAACGGCTTCCCGGGTCACCTCGGGCGAGAACCCGGAGAACTTCCACCAGGCAGCCAGATAGATGCTGGGCAGCGGCGGGTGTGCGTTGCTCACCGTGGTGGTGGGAATCAGCGAACCGGTGCGGAAAAAGTCCCACGCAGCCGGAATGTAGTAGCCCGCCTCGTCCCAGTAATAGGGCAGGCGCAGCAGCGTAAAGTGGCTTGCATACAGAGATGCAAAGATGACCGGAAAAATCATCCAGAGCGGAAGGGGTGCGTCCATCCGCGGCTCGAGCCATTGTCTCCAGCGCATCTTTATCCACATCCAGCAGGCCCTGAGGGGCTCACGCTCTAGTTCACAGGTCCCTGAGGAAAGCCCTGGCTCTGCGGCTCCAGATTCAAGGTGCCAAAGGCCTGCTCATACTGGGCGAGATTCTGACCCAGGACGTTCCAAAGCGCCTTGGCCTGCTGCGGGCTCAGGTAGATGGCCTGATGGTTCCGGATGGTCACCTTATCCGGGCTGTCGCTGGTGGCCAGGCCAAAGACAAGTTGAAAATCCCACACGCTGACGCGCACCTGCACACTGTTCGCATACGTTTCGCGATAGTCCGGCGCCTGTACAAGATCCATCTGGGGTTGCTGTGCTGTTGGGCTCATGGTTCCCTTAGATTATCGTGCTGGAATGAATGCGGCGAGCCCGGAGCGGCAATCGAAGGAAAAGACGAAGGGAATCATGGATTGGTGCGGAAGGCGGGACTTGAACCCGCAAGCCTTGCGGCGCTAGCTCCTAAGGCTAGTGTGTTTGCCATTTCACCACTTCCGCATCCACCGGACGGGCCCGCGGCTGGGAGCGTTGCGAGAACCCTTGCCGCTGAAGAACCGCGTTCGATGCAGCCCTCGGCCCTGAAAACCACTGCACGCAAAGAGCGGCTGCTCTTTCAAGTGTAGAAGCATGCTGCGCCGGTTGCAATCAGCAAGAGTGGCGCCTGATAGACCGTTGGTGGTAAGCGTAAAACGGCGCGCGAGCTCCCATCCTCACGCACGTTCGGCTTTCCTGCGGCGCTTGTCCTTGTACATGGCTTCGTCGGCTCTTTTCACCATGTCTATGAGCGATTCTGTTGCATAGTGCTCGGTGGTGATATGGCCGATGCTGAAGCTTAGTGGAAATTTGCGCTTTGCTTCGGCATTACGCTCCGTTGCTGCTGTCCGCAGGCGCTGTGCCGCAATCTCAATGCCCACCATGCTGAATTGGCCGGCAATCACAAACTCATCCCCGCCGAACCGCCCCTTCACGTCGCCTTCGCGGAAGCAGGCCTGCACGATCTCCCCGGTTTCGGCCAGGTAGGCGGAACCGACCTGATGGCCCTGCTGGTCGTTGATTTGCTTGAGCCCATCCAGATCGAGAAAGAGGACTGAAAACGGCTGCTGCGTGCGCCGGGCCAGGCGCAGGGTGTGCTCGGCAAGCAGATAGAATCCGCGCATGTTGTAGAGGCCGGTCAACTCGTCGCGCAGGGTCAGGTCATGAATCTCCTTCTCCATCTCGTTGATGCGCCACACAACGATCAACAGGAACAGGAGGGCGATTGCCACCGCAAGGGAGGTCAAGATGGCGGCAGCGAAGTGTTCAGGCAGAAGATGGCGAAACGCGCTCTGCGCTTCAATGGTTTCGCGCAGAAAGGGCCACACCAGCAAAACAGGAGCAAAGCGACGCGCAATTCTGCTGCCGATGCCGCTCCCAAGGAAGATGGAGAAGACGCCGCGTTCCGCCTGCCGCAGCATCACCACCGTGGTGAGCAGGACCACGCAGAGAAGGGCCAGTGGAGCGATGAGGTTGTCGCGGGTGAGCCCAAATAGACCGAGCGTGCCGAACAGGCTCTGCGAGATCAAGATCAAGGCAAGCAGGCAGAGGCCCGTGACAATCGCGTCCGCTGAGACCTTGATCCAGACGCCCTCAAACTGAAGCAAAAATAACACGATTGAGAGTGCAAAGAAGGCGATCACCGCCTGCAACGCGCCACTGCCCGTGACCAGGACGGCTTGCGACTCACTTGGAAAGGTGACGGGCACCGCCGGGAGGTGGTTGATATTGGCGAGGAGAATTGCAGCCGTAAGTAAGGCGGGAACAAGAGCCACGTACCGTCCTGCCTTGACCACGAATCCTGGATTCCGCGTCTCCGAAAGGATCAGGCTGAAGGTGCAGAAAAGCGCGCTGATCGCAATCGGCAGGCTCAGCGTAGGCAAAGCAAAAGGCAGCTGATTTGGGAGCGATGGCGCAAGCCACACCGTCACCGTATAGGAAGAAGCGATGAAGACGAACGCAAGAAAGACCCGCTGCACCAGGAGAAATCTGCGCAACCAGACGGGGTCTGGCTGGCCGGGCGGTAGCGTTGCGGGAGGCAGGGTCATAGCTACGATTCAATGCGCTGCAATGGCTGAAACTGGCGTGCAGTCTCCGTGATGGTTGCAGGTCGACGCTTCAGCCGCTCTCTCTGGAATACCAGATTCGCCCCGAGAAGACAGCGCCGTTTGGCGGGCCGGACCCTTGATAGATACTACCCCGCCCCGTACTCCCACTTGGCAACCCGAAGTAACCTGCGCCGCCATTGGCCGCGCTCAGGCCGATTCCAGGATGCCGTATACGCGGGCGCAGGTGCCGCCCAGGACTGAAGCGCGCTCCGACGCGGTCAATCGCTCGACGTAGGCAGTGACGATACCCATCGTCGCACTGTAGTCTGCGCTCAGCGTGCAGACGGGCCAATCAGAGCCGATCATGAGCCGATTGGGCCCGAAGGCTTCCATGGCCACGTCGAGGTACGGGGTGAAGTCCTCGATGCGCCAAGCCTTCCAATGCGCCTCCGTCACCATGCCGGACAGCTTGCAGGCGACGTTGTCACACTGCGCCAGTTCGCGGAGATGGCTGGCCCAGGGCTGCACCAGTTGGTCCGCGATCAAGGGCTTTGCCAGATGATCCAGCACGAAATGCTGCTGCGGAAACTCCCGCGCGAGCTTGACGGCGCAGGGCAGGTGGCGCGGAAAGATCAGGACGTCGTACGCCAAGCCGAATTCGGCCAGCTGCGCGACGCCTCGCCGAAACTCCGGCCTCAACATAAATGCGTCGTCTGGCTCATCCTGCAGCACGTGCCGGACGCCCACGAGGCGCCGATTCGACGCAAGCCCTTCGAGTTGCGCACGCAACTGCGGGGAGCACAGGTCCACCCAACCTACGACGCCTTTAATTTGCTCATGCACAGAGGCCAGCTCCAACAGCCAACGCGTCTCTTCGAGGCTCTGCCGGGCCTGCACGGCGATGGATCCATCCAGCCCATGCTCTTGCAGCAGCGGCGCCAGGTCGCCGGGAAGAAAGTCCCGCTTGAGCGCCGCCATGGCGTCCGTCATCCACGTGTGTTCTTTGGGGCTATACCGCCAGAAGTGCTGGTGTGCATCGAGCCTGATCATCCTGGAGATGATTCTCGCAGGCAGCAGACATGCACGCAATTCCGGGCACCAGTGCGATGCGGCTTGTTCTGTCTCCATTCAGGCTCCTGACGCAATATGATGGAGAACGGAGGCAGATTTGCGTGTCCTTCGCGGCGGCTGATTCCTGTCGAAGCGAAATTGAGGGCTTGCGCATCTGTCTTGAGTAGAACCCATGAACCCAGTCGATCAGGCTCGCCAACACGCCTTCCAGCAGACACTGCTGAGCGCCCGCCGCACCATGGTGATGAGCGAGATCGTGAAGCTTGCCGTGGATAGCTTCAGGGCCAGCAAGCTCCGTTTTGCCCTTACGGCACTGGGCATGGTCATCGGCACTGCTTCAGTCATCCTGGTGGTGACCATCGGACTGACCGGCAAGCGCTTCATCCTCGAAGAAATCCAGAAGATCGGAACCAACATGATCGAGGTGGAGTATTCGGGCGGCGGGGCAACTGGCGCGGAGAATGTTCTCTATAACGACTATCTGACACGCGAGGATGAAAGGGCTGTCCTGAACCGGGTGTCGAGCGTGCTCTATTCCTCACCGATGCTGGAGATGCACGACCGCATCAGCTTTGGCGGAGGCGTGGTGAAGGATACGCTGGTTCTGGGCGTGAGCCCGGAGTACAAGGACGTTCGCAATCTGATTGTGCTGTCGGGCCGCTTTTTCGACGATCAGGACGAAAATGAGCACATCAAGTGCGCCGTGGTGACGGAGCCCTTTGCACGCGAGATGTTCGGCAGCTCGGCAGAGGCCATTGGCCGCACGTTTTCCATCAGCCGCATTCCGTTCACGATTATCGGCACGTTCAAAGAGAGCGTGGACACGTTTGGGCAGTCGGAGATCTCCAACCAGACGATCCTGATTCCCTACTCTGTAGCGCGTTACTTTACGGGTACTGACAACGTAAAGCAAATCTTCTTTTCGATCCGCGACATGGAGCAGGTTCCCGATGCATCGAAGGAGATCCAGCGCGTGATTGCATCAAGGCACAAGCCGAACTCGGTCTACACGGTGTTTAACATGACGGAGCTGTTGACCACAGCGGCATCCATATCGAATATCCTGACTGCTGTGCTGGTGATGGTGGCGGCGGTGACACTGGCTGTGGGCGGCGTTGGCATCATGAACATCATGCTGGCCACTGTGCGCTCCCGCATTCGCGAAATTGGCATTCGCAAGGCTCTGGGGGCCACTTACCGCGAGATCAAACTGCAGTTCCTCGCCGAGGCCGTCATCATCTCGCTGGCCGGCGGCATCATTGGCATTGTGGTCGGCCTGGCAGTCCCGCTGTCGGTCCGGTTCTTCACGGACTACCCGCTGCCCATCTCACCCTGGTCGGTCCTGATTGCGCTGGGCGCCGCTACGCTGGTTGGGGTACTTTTTGGCACTGTGCCTGCCACGCGGGCTGCGCAGCTTGACCCCGTTGAGTCACTGAAATATGAGTAGACCCCCTGCACAGGTACAGCCTCCGGATCCCATGCAGGATCCAGAGCCTTCAAAAGGGCCCAATCTCATCCTTCTCTACAGCCTTCTGGCCCTGGCAATTCTCGCGGCCCTGGGCATTGCGGCGCTGATTGTGCTGCCGTTTTATCACCGGCGTTAGTGCAGGCTGCGTTTCGCGAGATTGCTGGCGGCGTGAACGACTGAACAGCCTGGACGCCGGTTACGAAGCGCATTGGGAATCGCAGGCGGGCGGCCCGGCATCAGGCAGGCTTCTCTGCTGCAGCGCCTCGTTCCGCAATCAAGACAGGGATGCCGTCAACTACCGGAAAGACCCGATTACACCCGGCGCAGCGCACGCCTTCCGCATCCAGACGGAGGGCTCCGTGGCACGCCGGACAGACGAGCAGGTCGGCCCAGGCCTGAAGCGTTTGCGCAGGTTCAGTGAACGGAGACATAAATTCAGATTCTTAGGCTATTGGATGGTGGCATCCGACGCTTCACCGACCGCGCTGGCCTTGCGCGGGGGGCGCTTGGCAAATTCGGCTTCGATGCGGTCGTTCGTTCCGGCCTTGGCAAACTCCTGCGCTACACGAATGCCGTTGTAGATGGCCACATCGTTGGACGATCCATGGCCGATGATGCAGACACCACGCACGCCGAGCAACGGCGCACCGCCGTACTCGGTGTAGTCCAGGCGGCGGCGGAAATCATTGAACGCCCGGCGCGAGAGCAATGCGCCCACCTGCGCCGTGACCGTGCGCGTCAGCGACTCGCGCAGCACGTCCCGCACAAAGCGGCCGATGCCTTCGCTGGTCTTGAGGGCCACGTTGCCCACAAAGCCGTCGCAGACAATCACGTCGGCATTGCCGTTGAAGATGTCGCGGCCTTCCACGTTACCGATGAAGTGAATCGGCAGCGCCTTGAGCAGCGGGAAGGCTTCGCGCGTCAGGTCGTTGCCTTTGGTTTCTTCTTCGCCGATGGAGAGCAGTCCTACGCGAGGCTGGCGAATCTTGAGCACGCTGCGGGCGTACATCTCGCCCATCACGGCGAACTGCTCGAGGTTATGCGCCTTGCAGTCCACGTTGGCGCCCACGTCGAGCAACACGCATGGGTTGCCCTTTGATGTCGGCATCGGCGTGGCCAGTGCGGGACGGTCCACACCTGCCATGGCGCCCAGCACCATCTTGGCCGTGGCCATAGCGGCGCCGGTGTTGCCGGCCGTAACAAAGCCGGCGACCTTGCGCTCGCGGACGAGCTTCAGGCCGACGCGCATGGAGCTGTCGCGCTTGGAGCGGACGGCATGAGCGGCCTTCTCGCCCATCCCGATCCGCTCGGAGGCGTGATGGATAACGATGGGCAGGTCTTCGTTTTCGAGATGCTCGTCGAGCTGGTCGCGCAGCTCCGGCTCAGGGCCGATGAGGTGCACGCGAACCGGAAGCTGACGGCAGGCGAGAATCGCCCCCCGGATCTCCGGCTCGGGAGCCTTGTCGGAACCGACGGCGTCCAGCGCGATGTCGATGAGCATCTGAGCCCGCTTTACTTGACGGCTTCCTTGGTTTCGAGAACGGTGCGGCCCTTGTAGTCGCCGCACTTGGGGCAGGCGCGATGAGGCAGCTTCTTCTCGTGGCAGCTGGGGCACTCTGAGAGGCCGGTGGCGGTCAGGAAGTCGTGGGCGCGGCGGTTGGCGGTGCGGCGCGTGGAGTGGCGCCTTTTCGGATTCGGCATGATGCAATTCCTTTCGTGTCCCTGCCCGATCCCCTTACGGCTCAAGACCATACGCGGTCATCACTGCCGTCCGGCGCGTTCGGGACACCCAAAATCTCGGGGGTCGTTCAGGACTTTATCCGTCCGCGGAGCCCTGAGAGCGCCTCCCAGCGGGGGTCGCTCGGACCCTCTTCGCAGGTGCACGCTTCCAGATTGCGATTCCTTCCGCAGCGCGGGCAAAGCCCTTTGCAGTCAGGCTTGCACAGCGTCCTGGCCGGCAGAGACAAAAGCACCTGCTCGCGCAGCACATCCTCAAGCAAAAGACTGTCTCCCTGATAATAACCGATTTCCGTCTCCTGCGCCGAGATGGCCCGTTCGGGGGCTCCGGCGTCCACGCCCAGCGGGCGGAAGATCAGGTCGTAGTCCGCCGCCAGCGGCATCTTCACCGGCTCCAGGCAGCGGGCACAGGGCGCGGCAAAGTTTCCCGCAAAACGGCCCTTGAGCCGAATGTCCGCCACAATCTCCCTGGGGCCCCGGTGCTCGTGGATGACCTCGGCGCGGCCTGAGGCCGCCAGAGGCCCATCCTGCTCCGCCTCGCTGCCAAAATCGATCGTCCCCAGAGGCAGCTCCAGTTCAAACTCGATGGGCTCCTTCTCAAGCTCGCTGACGATGAATTCCATAGGTAAGAGCGTACCGCAAAAGGCTGCGCTCTGCGGGACCCAGGCGGCCTATGGGGCGCCGACACTGCGGGCCGGGCACGGCCCGCGATAGACTCTCTGGTGCGTTTGTTCCAGGCCGGAAGGCTATGGCAAGCATCCATGGTTAGGGCCGCGAACCTCTGTCGGGAGATTTTTCATGTCCATCAAGACCATCATCGAACCGTTTCGCATTAAGAGCATCGAGCCCATCCGCTGGACGACGCGGCCGCAGCGGGAAGAACTGCTGAAAGCTGCTCACTACAACCTCTTTCTGCTGCCAGCCGATGACGTGCTCATCGACCTGCTCACCGACTCCGGCACGGGCGCCATGTCCACCCACCAGTGGGCCGCGATCATGGAAGGCGATGAGAGCTATGCCGGAAGCAGGAGCTTTGAGCGGTTCCGCCGCTCGGTGCAGGATATCTTCGGCTACAGGCACGTGATTCCAACACACCAGGGCCGCGCAGCCGAGCGCATCCTCTTTGGCGTGGCCTGCAAGAAGGGTGACGTCGTGCCGAACAATACGCATTTCGACACGACTCGCGCGAACGTGGAGTTTGTGGGTGCAGAAGCTGTCGATCTGGTCATTCCTGAGGGCCGCCAGCCCTCGCTGCATCATCCCTTCAAAGGCAACATGGACGTGGCGGCGCTGGAGGCGCTCATCGCGCGTGTGGGCCGTGAACGCATTCCGCTGGTCATGCTGACTGTGACCAACAACTCCGGCGGCGGGCAGCCTGTCTCCATGGAGAATGCGCGGCAGGTCAGCTCGATCTGCAAGCGTCACGGGATTCCGCTGTACTTTGACGCCTGCCGCTTTGCGGAAAATGCCTGGTTTATCAAGCTGCGCGAAGAGGGCTATGCCGACAAGACACCAAAGGAAATCGCGCAGGAGATGTTCGCGCTCGGCGACGGCTGCACCATGTCAGCCAAGAAGGACGGCATGGCCAACATTGGCGGATTTCTCTGCACGAATGACGACCTGCTGGCGCAACAGGAGAAGGACTTGCTCATCCTGACGGAGGGTTACCCGACCTACGGGGGACTGGCAGGGCGCGATCTCGAGGCCATCGCCGTTGGCCTGCAGGAGGCGCTGGAAGAGGACTATCTGCGCTATCGCATTGCTTCCACGGCCTACCTGGGCCAGCACATCGCGGTGGGCGGAGTGCCGATTGTGCAGCCGCCGGGCGGACATGCCATCTACATCGACGCGCGCGCCTTCCTGCCCCACATCCCGAAAGACCAGTTCCCTGGCGTGGCACTGGCCGCGGAACTCTATCTGGAGGGTGGCGTCCGCTCCGTGGAGATTGGCACGCTGATGTTTGCCGGCGCTGCGCAAATGGATCTGGTCCGGCTCGCCATTCCCCGGCGCGTTTACACGCAGAGCCACATCGACTATCTTGTGGAAGTCATTCTTGAGGTCTGGAGCAAGCGCGAGCGGCTGCGCGGGATGAGGCTGACGTATGAAGCACCATTTCTGAGGCACTTCACAGCGCACCTGGAACCCGTGCCGTAAGCAGGGTATCCACCTGGAGGCCGATGCGCGGCAGACCCTGTTTATGCAACCATGACCCAGCTTGGTGCATCATGAAGAGAAGGTAGTTCGTGCGCCTCGCGGCAGAACACACACTCTCTCTCACCACCCACTTAAAGCGAAAGGCAACCAGGGCCTGCTGGATGACAGCACTTACGTTCACACTGGTCGTTGGCACCATTTCAGCACTGGCAGGTTTTCTGGGAGCATTGACGGGCCTTGGCGGCGGCGTCATCGTGGTCCCGGTGCTCACTCTGGCGCTCGGGGTCGACATCAAATACGCCATCGGCGCTTCGCTTGTTTCGGTCATCGCCACTTCGTCCGGGGCGGCGGCAGCCTACGTCAAAGAGGGCTATTCCAATATCCGCATTGGCATGTTGCTGGAGATCGCGACCACGGTCGGAGCGGTGATCGGAGCGTACCTCGCCGGGTTCACCAGCACGCACATTATCGCCATCATCTTCGGTCTCGTGCTCATTCAATCCGCCTACCAATCCATCAAGGGCTCCACGGGAATCACCGACAATCTGGTGGACTCTGACAAACTGGCCCGCTGGCTGCGGCTGGGCGGGAATTTCCCGGTTCGGGGGAAGCGACAAGAGTACGGAGTGCAAAATGTGCCCACCGGCTTCGGGCTGA
>JBAUTX010000297.1:0-6078 GCA_049582405.1 Occallatibacter sp.
GGACTTCATCAAGCGCTACGGGCCCAAAGCAAAAAAATGGGACAAAGATGCAATCGCGGAGCGCGCTTCAGATCTCGCTGAGCATGCCTACTCAACGGTCTGGAATCTGCCAGTCTAGAACAGAAAACTGGACCACCACAAGCCTCCCAGAGGCCCAATCCTCTGAAATCCGGTGAGAACCCACCTGAAATCTCGCGGTCTAATTCGAATACAGGTTCCCTATCATCCCGCCAGACTCTTCAGCACCCGCACATTCCGTTCCTCATCGCCCGGCTCATCCACCGGCGTCTCCGCGATAAACGCGCAATGCGCAAAGTGCTTGTCGTGCAGCAGCCGCTCAAACGGCTCCACGCCCATCGTGCCCTGCCCAATGTGCTCATGCCGGTCCAGCTTCGAGCCGCGCTCCGCCTTGGCGTCGTTGCAGTGCCACACGCGCACCGACTCATACCCCACCGTCGCCCCCACCTGCCGCATCGTCTCCTTGTAACCGGCCTCGCTCACCATGTCGTAGCCGGCCACATGGGTGTGGCACGTGTCCAGGCACACCGCCACCGGTGCATGCGCGCGCAGCCGCGCCACCAGCTCCGCCACCTGCTCAAAGCTCCCGCCCAGCGAAAATTCGGCACCGGCAGTATTTTCAATAAGAATGCTGAACGCAGTTCCCTGCCATGGCAGCCCGTCCATCGCGCGCTCAATCGACTCCGCCGCCAGCCGCAGTCCCTCGTCGCGCGTCAGTCCCTTCCACGAGCCCGGATGCAGCACCAGGTACTCCGCGCCAAACGCCAGCGCCCGCTCTATCTCCCCGCGAAACGCCGCGATGCTCTTCGTCCTCACATCGTCCGACTGGCTGCACACATTCACCAGGTAGCTCGTGTGGATCACCAGCGGCCCCACGTCCAGCTTCGCGCGCATCTCCTTCATGCGTGCTGCTTCCTTCGGGTCCACCTTCGGCGCGCGCCACATCCGCGGACTCGCCGAAAAAATCTGCAGCGTGTTGGCCCCAATCTCTCTTGCCCGCTCCACGGCGCGCGATGCGCCGCCCGCGGTCCCCACGTGAATCCCGATTCGCTTCGTCATGCACCCAGTCTAACTGGCTTCGATTCCCACCAGCTTCATCGCATCCGGGTCCCACTTGATCACTTCTCCGCGCTCGTAACTCAGGTTGCTCAGCAGCGCCGCGCCTGCCGCACGATACCCGAACACCGCATCCTCCACCACCGGCCTCCGCGACCGCACCGACGCAAAGAAATTTTTGAAGTGGTCATAGCTGTCGCTGTAGCCCTGCGGCGCAACATACTTTTCAAATCCCACCGGCGGCGCGCCCTCAAAATGCTTCCGCGGATACTTCGCCCGATACGTTGTCTCAATCTCCTTCTGCATCGCCTCCGGAAACGTCTCCACCGTCAGCCCCGGCTCCGTCTCGCGCGGCACGCGGTTCACCGTCACCGCGCCCCAGCCAATCTCCATCGTGCCTTCCGAGCCTGTAAACACAAGGCTCTCGCTCTCCTCACCGCCGTCCACAAAGTTCACGTGCAGGCTCAGGTTGAACCCTTCGCGATAATCAAACAGACCCAGCATCACATCCGGCACGTTGCGCCCGTCGTTCCAGAAGCGCAGTCCGCCCGTCGCCATCCCGCGCGTCGGCCCGTGCGATCCCGTGATGAAGTGCGTCCCGCTGAACAGATGCACAAACAGGTCGCCCGCCACACCCGTCCCATACGCCTTCCACTTCCGCCACTGGAAGAACTGCTCCGCGCTGAATGGAATCCTCGGCGCCGTGCCCAGAAACCGCTCCCAGTCGCACGTCTCCGTTGAGGCATCCGGCGGCACCGTGTAGTCCCACGCGCCAATCGACGAGTTCCGGTCCCAGTGCGCCGTCACCATGTTCAGCTTGCCAATCGCGCCCTGCTCCAGCAGCTCCTTCGCCTTCGCATACAGCACCGAGCTCACCCGCTGGCTGCCAATCTGCAAAATCCGTCCCGCCGCGCGCGATGCCTCAATCATCTCCGGCCCGTCGCTGTAGAGATGAATCATCGGCTTCTCGCAGTACACATCCTTGCCCGCCTTCATCGCGTCCACGCTGGCCTGCTTGTGCCAGTGGTCCGGCGTGCCGATAATCACCGCGTCCACATCCTTGCGCGCCAGAATCTCCCGGTAGTCGCGCGTCGTGAAAATCTCCTTGCCCCACAGCTCCCTGCTGCGCTCCAGCCGCCCGTTGTAGCAGTCCGCCACCGCCACCAGCTTCACGCCCGGCACCTGAACCGCCGTCTTCGTATCGCCCTGTCCCTGCCCGCCCGCGCCAATCAATGCGATTTGAATCTGGTCATTCGCACCAATCGCCCGCGCCGGTTCTTCCTCCACGGCCAGCGCATGCAGCCGCGGCGCAATCACCGAACTCACCGACGCCGCTCCCGCCGCCTTCAAAAAACTCCGCCGATCCAATCCGCTCACAACACCCTCCGTGCATTCGTGGATTCCTGCCGCATACCACCATACACGGCTCCCCATCCCTCCACCTCTGCGGCCTTCTATCTCCCGCGTCGAGCGCAGTCCAGCACCGCACTCTAGTCGTCGTCATCCTTCTGCGCCTTCGGCGTCTTCCGCTTCAGCATCGCGGGCACCGGCTTGTCACCCATCGCGTCCTTCCACAGAATCACGTTCAGCTTCCGCGCATTCGCACGGTCCGCATGGCTGAAGTCCATCTTCATGCTCTCCCGCGCGCCTTCTGCCTTCTGTGTGTTCGCCGTGTAAATCAACCCGTTGTCGCGATTCGCATACTCCGCATCAAACGCCGGCTGATCGCCCGGCCCCGTAAACAGCGGCGCCATCAGCGAAGCAAACGCGTCGTTGTTGTTCATCGGCGGCAGCCCCAGCAGCGACTCCATCGTCCGCACCACGCTCACCGTCGAATAGAAATGACTGTCCACAAACGGCAGCCCGCTCTCCCCGTGCGGCGCATATTTGCTCACCACCAGCGCGTAGCTCCGATGCGCGTCCACATGATCCGCGCCGTTCTGCGCATCGTCCTCCAAAATGAAGAACGCCGTGTCCTCCCAGAACGGCGAATGCGAAATCGCCTCCACCGCGCGCCCCACCGCCAGATCGTTGTCGGCCACGCTGGCCTCCGGCGTCGGCATCCCCGGCCGCGTTCCCGCTGTGTGGTCGTTAGGTAGCCGCAGCTGGATAAAGTTCGGCATCGTGTCCTTGCCCTGCTCCTTGTCCGCCACCCACTGCTTCAGATGCCGCAGAAAAATCTCCACGCGAATCTGGTCCGGCACGGAAAGATTGAAGTCCGGCGTCTCCTGCGCAAAGTGCCCCACCAGTTCCGGCTTCGTTGCCGTGTTTGCCGCCATCAGCGGAATCGCCCACGGCCACTTGTTCACGCCGCCGCCCCACTCCCCCGGCAGCCGCTCGCCCGGCTTCACCGCCGCCCGCGCACACGGGTGCCCACCCAGCATCGGCCCCAGTTGCGGATCCGTCGCCGCAGGCTCATCGCAGAAGATCGTCGAAATGTACTCGCCAAAGTGGTAGTAGCTCTTCCCTTGCGCTGCCAGGTCGCCCCACAGATACCCACTCGCCGGCTCATTCACATCGGGAATCTTCTCCAGTAGCGGATACCCGTTCGCCACCACACCCTCGTAGTCATAGGGCCTCTCGCTTCCGCGGTACGACTGCTGCCACGTTTTTTCCAGATAGTCCGACCCGATCGCCGCATTCGACCACACATGCCCGTCGCCCGACACCTCGCCCGAGTCGAAGAAGTTATCCAGCACACCAAACTGCAGCGCCAGCTTGTGAATGTTCGGCGTAATGGACGCCCCATACATCGTCAGGCTCGCATCGCCGTTGCCCACCGGCTTCCCGTCCTTGCGCAGGTCGCCCAGAATCTGGTCGTACGTCCGGTTCTCCTTGATGATGTAAATCACGTGCCGGATCGGATGCGCGCCTCCATGCGCAAACTCAATCTGCTGCGCCGCTGCCTTCATGCGGTTCGACTCCAGCACCGTCCCCGTCCACTCCGCCAGATGCGGCGCAATCTCCGCCTCGTCGATCCGCGCCAGCGAGCCATACAGCAGCGTCGCAATATACGTGCTCTCCGAGTGGTACTTTGCCCTGCGCGTCTCCGCCGTCTCGCGCTGCGGATAGTTATTCGGTCCTGTCCCTTGGCTCTTCGCCGTCGCCACCAGCAGTTCGCCGCCATGCGCCGCAGGCACAAACGTCATCGCAAAGGGCAGCCAGTCTGTCGGGATGAATCCCTCCGGCTGCACCATTCCGGTGCGCTCCATCTTCGCCGTCAGCTTGCGCGTATCCATCACGGCCACCGCATCGCTTGCCATGTTTGCCACGTAGAGTTGCGTGCCGTCTCCGTTCGTCGCCACTGCCACGGGCTCCGCGCCAAAATAGCTCTGCCCCGGCAGCCGCACGTCGAAGTATCCCTTCACCGCAAACTGCCCCGCCGCCACATTCACCGCCGCCACCGCGTCGCGATTCGCCAGCGCCACATACAGCGTCCGTCCATCCGGCGCCAGCGCAAACGCGCACGGATGCGTCCCCGGCACCACCGGATTCGACGGCTTCAGCAGCGCCAGCTTCCGCCCCACCGTGTCGTCCGTCAGCCGCAACTCCACAATCTCCGACGCATTCCAAAGCGCCACAAACGCCCGCTTCCCATCGCGCGACAACACCAGCGCGCCCGGAAATACGGAAGGCACCGCGCGGTTCTCCGCCAGGTCAAACCGGTGCTCCACGGCGCCCGTCGCCGCATCCACCAGCAGCACCGCGTCGGTCAGGTTTTCAGCCACCAGCAGCTTCTCGCGCCCGCCCGCCTCCACCACGGCCAGCGCCGCCGGATACGGAACACCCTTGTCGCCTTCGCGCTCGCCGATCAACCGCGTCACGTGCCCTGCCGCAAGCTGCTCCATCGGCACCTTGATGAACCGCTCTCGCTGCAGCTTCCCCTGCGCAAAGCGGTACACCGCAACCCCGCTTCCGGTCGCGCCCCTGCCCTTACCCTCCGGATCCGTCAGCGATGCCATACTCACATACACATGCGCGCCATCACGGCTGAAGGCCAGCCCCGAATACAGCGTCTGCTTCGCCTTCCGCGCCAGCGTCCGCGCGTCCGGCACATCCGTCAGCACGCCCGTCTGCCGGTCCAGCACCGCCAGCGACTGCTCGTAGTGCGACTCATATGTGCCGTAGCCCGCATTCACCGTCACCACATACCGCCCGTCGGGCGAAACGGCCATCGACATCGGCAAGCTGTTCAGCCGCTCCGGCGCCCCCGGGATCGGTCCAATCCACTCCTTGCTCGTCGGCAAGTCGCGCGTCTGCGCCTGCACGTTCACGCCGGCCCAAACACCCGTCAGCAAAACCACCATCCACATCGCCCGCATCTGCATGGCAACCACCATAACAAAATCACCCGCGCGGCAGCGTTACTGCGCCGTAACTCCCGCACCTGCAATAATCATCTCCATGCGCAAGCTCTTCACCGCCGCACGCCTCTTTGATGGCTCCCAGCTCATCACCGATCCCGTCCTTCTCGTCGAAGACGACCGCATCGTTTCCATTGCCTCCCGCGCCGATGCCCCTCTGCCCGCCGGCCTTCCCATCGAAGACTTCGCCGATGCCACCCTCGCGCCCGCCTTCTTCGATGTCCACATCCACGGCGCCGCCGGTCACGACGTCATGGAAGCCACACCCGAAGCGCTCCACGCCGTCAGCCGCTTCCTCGCCTCGCGCGGCACCGGCAGCTTTCTTGCCACCACCGTCACTGCTCCGCTCGACGCCACCCTCCGCGCCGTCGAAGGCCTCGCCAACCTCATCGACGCGCCGACGACACCCGGCCACGCGCGCCCCATCGGCATCCATCTCGAAGGTCCGTTTCTCTCGCACGAAAAGCGCGGCGTGCAGCCCGCCGAGCACTTGCTCGCACCCAGCATCGCCACCTTCGACCGCCTCTATAGCGCCGCACGCGGCCACGTTCGACTCATCACCCTCGCGCCCGAACTGCCCGGCGCCGCCGAGCTCACCGCCCACGCCACCGCCCGCGGCGTCCGCGTCTCGCTCGGCCAC
>JBAUTX010000298.1:0-6183 GCA_049582405.1 Occallatibacter sp.
GGTATAAGCTAAGGTGTGGAACAACTTTCCGCCCCGTGGAGGAAATTCAGCTTGATTCGTGTGTTCAGTCGCTTCGCCAGCGCCGGTGTGCTGGTCGTGTTGTCCATCCCCATGCTCCAGGCTGCCGCTCAGCAGAATGTGCCCGCAGCTCCTCCGCAAGCGCCCGCTGCGCCCGCACCGACGCTCGGCGCAGGTCCTGTATTCCCCAAGGCTGACCCAGCCAACTTCACCGCTCCAGCCCCGACAAAAGAAGTCGTCGATGGATTTCTCCAATCGAGCTGGGGTTATGATGCGAACCGTGTCTGGCAAGTGCAGGCCATCCTGAAGACGCCCGTCGAAGGAATCAGCAAGGTTGTGGTTCTCATTGGCGACAAGAGCGGCAAGGAGAAGCTCTCGGCGATTCAATTCTTTGCGCTCCCTGATGGCAAGCACATCATTGCAGGCGACGAGATTATTCCTTTCGGTGAGCACCCTTACGCTGAAACCCGCACCACTCTTCAGCAAAACGCGGATGGGCCCTATCGCGGCGCCGCGTCCAAAGACCTTGAACTCGTGGAATTCGCCGACTTCCAGTGCCCGCATTGCAAAGAAGCGCAGGCAAACATGGATAAGCTCGCCGTTGACTTTCCCAAGGCGCACATTGTTTTCCAGAATTATCCGCTCGTGCGCAACCATCCGGCTGCTTTGATTGCGGCCGAATACGGAGTCTGTGTAAGCAAGCTCGGTGGCAGCACGGCATTCTTCCAGTTCGCTTCAGCGGTCTTTGACGGTCAGGAAGGAATGGCGACCAGCGACGGGGCCACGCTTACCCTGAACAGCGCGGCCACGAAGGCTGGTCTTGATCCGGCGAAGGTCGCGGCTTGCGCTGCCACGCCCGCCACCGCTGCGGAGGTGGAGGCATCTGTGAAGCTTGCGCAGTCACTCAACGTGACGCAGACGCCAACGCTTGCGATCAATGGCAGACTTGTGCCGATGGGTGGACTGCCTTATGACACGATCAAGCAGATCATCGAATATCAGGCCAAGCAAGATGGCGTCGCAGCACAGTAGCGATTGTCGCTCGCTCTAACGACGCCCTCAGGTCCATGGAGTGTGATAGCTCGCACGCTCTGCATCGGGCCTGAGGGCGTCCTGCATCTTGCATCTGTTGCCAGGAGCACCGCGCGAACGCGCCTACGGTCTGGCCGCTCCCCGGTCCAGGCCAATGCTCTGTGTGTGTCCAGTGTGCTGGTAGGCCCGGACGACATGCGGTGTGATGATGATCAGCAGGGAAGCGTAGTCCTGCTGCGTGTCCTTGCCGGTCACATTGTTCATCCCCGGAATCTCGGTGAAACCTGGAATGCCGCTCAGGGCAATTGCTTCCTGTTGATTGATTTCGCTCAAGAGGACCACTCCCGAGCCTTCGCGCAGAGACACAACCCCTGAATAATTGCGACTGTTCAACACCGGAAGGCCATTGAGGGTGGGGCCCGCCAGCGCAAGGAGCTTCATGTCCATCGAAAGTGCAACATCGCCATTGCGCATCACGCGCGGAGTTGCCTTGAGAGTCAATCCAAGATCCTGATAATCCACCTGCGGAATGGTCTGCTGTACGCTGCTCAGCGAAGAAATCAGCGCCGAGAGACCACTTGAGCTCCCCGCTGTCGTTAAGCCGGGGATGTTCACATTGCTCAAGGGCTGGCCGGTGTAAGCCGACATCATGATCGGGTAGCGCAACCCGTCGAGCAGAGTCCCTTCCTGCCCATCGCCCAGCCGGAGCTGCACCTGATCGAGCATGCGCGATGCAGAAGAATTCAGACTCAGGTTGAAAGTGACTGGACTTGTCGAAATACCCGTCAGCGTGAGCCCGCCACCAAAGACTGCAATGCCGTTTGTAAACAGAGAGCTTGAGACCTGGCCCGATGCAAGCAGAATGCCGAGAATTGCCAGCGTATCGCCAGGCGATGCCAGACCGGAAGAAATGATCTGCTGCACCAGTGCTTGATTGCCATTCAGAATGGCCTGCTCTTCCGCGTAGACGTTGAAGGCCGTGATCTGCTGAGGCAAAATCAGCCCGGTGTTGCGCTCCATCTTGTGCGCCAGCTCAATCAGACGCACATCCAGCACCACCTGTGAGCGACCGTCCTGCAACTCCCGCAGTGTCTGGTTAAACGCGGCCAGAGTACGCCCAGACCCGCGCATGGTCATTGTTCCTTTGTTTTGCTCGAGCAGGGCCTGTCGAATCTGGAAGACATTCTTTGCAAGGTTGCTGACCTCCGTCATTTCATCGGTCGACAGCCCTTGCAGGGAAATCGTCTCCATCTCCTGGCGTTCAAACTGGTCCCGGTTCGACGGTGTGTCCCGGGCGACGAGTACGCGCTTTGCATCCAGCGGAACCCAGAATGTGTAGGTCGCCAGAGACAATGCATGCACGGCCTGCTCGAAGGTGGCATCGTCCATGTCAAATCGCGCCTGGGCGGCTGGCACGCTTGAGTCGACATTGGCGTCGATCCCGAAGGCCGCAAAAACCTGTCGGACGAGTGTGCGCCTGTCACTCTTCAGATGCAGGCTTTGGCGCTCCCTCTCAGGCGAGAGGACGGGCGCCTCGGCCAGGTCATTTGCGGAATCTGCGTACGGTAGCTCCGTCTCGCTTGCAGCCACAGGATCGATGAGGTCCTGCATGTGCTCGGCGAGTTGCGGGTTGGTCGGGTCCAGTTCCAGGGCTTGACGCAGCGCCGTGCGCTCCACGACCAGGTTCCCCTGCATGCGAGCTCGTGCAGCCTGCTGAATCAGCTGTGCGACCTCATGACTCCGCGCCATCAGGGCTGCAGGTTGGTAGTTTGGGTTCTGCGGATCGAGCCGCGCGGCCTGCTCAAACTCGAGACGTGCCTGCTCAAACTCCTGTTTCTCAAATAGCCGGTTTGCGTCCAGATAGAGCTGCTCGGCGCGGTGGCGATCCTTGCGGCTCGCGCTGTGCGATTCAACTTTCGCCGGTCCGATTTGCGCCTCGCCTTTTTGGACTTGAGGAGTGGGGACAGAGGCTGCAGGTGGCCCATCCGGTGGAGCGGGCGCTTGCTGCGCATTCAGAGCACAGGTCGCAACGGCCAGCAGAGCTAGCGCAACGCAACTGCGGCATCGGCAACGACCTCTGCTCACGGCTTGACCTCCACCGTTGACAGCAGAGCAGAGAGCGTCGTGGTGCACACCGTGGGCTGATGTTCCAGCAGTTCGTCAAAACTGAAGTGTCCCGTTGCCACAGCAATCACGGGCAGGCGATTTGCCCGGGCCGCTTCGATGTCGCGAGGCGTATCGCCCACCACACAAACGCTGGCCGATTCGCCTACCAGAGCGAGCGCCCTTTTCGCGGCCTCTCCTATGAGCTCCGAACGGACGGGGAAGTGATCACTGAACCCGCCAAACTGGAACCACTCGCGCAGTCCCGCCTTCTCAATCTTGATCCAGCCGATTGCCTCCAGATTCCCGGTTGCTACGCCCAGCACGGCGCCACGCTGGGCCAGATGATGCAGGGTCTCATGAACTCCGGGCATCAGGAGCGGCTGCAACTCGTGGCGCCGGTCCGCCACATGGTTGCACATGGCTTCGAGGATGGCTGCCACCTGGGGCTCGAGGACGTCTGCGGGAATTCCTGCCTTCTCGCATGCTTCGCGCAGAATGGCAGTATCCGTGCTCCCGTGTATCGTGACACCGTCGAGTGTTACACCCACACCGGTTACGTGGCGGACGCCAGCGGCAACCGACTCAAAATGCACTCGATCGCGGCTGCGCAAAAGTGTTCCATCGATGTCAAAAAGGTACGCGTCCTGATCGTCCCAGCGGAATCCCGGGGTGACGAACACGCTCGCTTCTGGCTTTGTTGATTGGTTTTGCATCACCTGTACGGAGCTGTCAACCCTGGCGGTAGCCCTGGCGAACCACTCCAAATACAGGACGTTCGCTCCGCGGCGGACGCTTGGCGGTTGCGCGAACTTCAGCAAGATTCAGGCCGAGTTCAGACATTTTGCGGCTCAGAGTGTTCCGGTGGATCCCCAGTTCCTCCGCCGCTTTGCACTGGTTTCCACGGTTTGCCAGAAGCACTTCGCGCAAGTACTGCTTCTTGAATTCGCGCACGGCCTCTTCGTAGCGGAGGCCGCTCGAATGCATCTGGGTGACCAGGACGTCCAGTTCTCGTTTCACGTCTCAACCTCGCTCTATTAGCTTGCCACAACCGGGCACCGAAGCGCTCACGAAATTCACTTGAGGACTCCCCCCTGGCGGAGCCACGGAGGCGCGGACTCTTCCAGCGCACCGAGCTCTTCCTGCACCTTGGCAGATAGCTCATGCGGACTCACCTGCGTGCTCAGGTGGCATGCCTGAAAGAAGTACCGGGGCAATTTCGACTCGGTCAGCCACTGCTGCTTGGGATAGAAGGCCACCGTCACGAGGATCCCGAGTGTGACAAGAACAGCGCCTTGGAGGAGTCCAAAAGCCGCTCCAGCGATCCTGTCCAGGCAGCCCAATCCCATCTTGCGTAGCATGTTGGAGAGAATACTCCCCAGAATGGCTCCGAGCACCATCACCAGGAGGGCAATCATCGAGAAACCGATCGCGTTGGAGAGTTGCAGGTCATGCACCCCGCGGTTGATCATCTCACCGAGCGTTCGGTAGTTCCATGCCGCGAGGACCAATCCCGACAGGAGCCCACCGACGGTGAAAACTGCGCGCACGAGACCTTGGACAAGCCCGCCCAGGGTCGCTGCTGCCAGTAATGCCACAATGATCCAATCGACAGAAGTCAAAATGATTCAGTCTCCGCTCTAAAGGTCGAGGCTGCGTCCTGTCAGCCTTCGGAATGCCTCGAGATACTTCGCCTGCGTGCGCTGGACCACTTCTTCGGGCAATCCCGGCGCGGGAGCCTGCTTGTTCCAGTGAATACTCTCAAGATAGTCGCGAACATACTGCTTGTCGAAAGATGGCTGCGCTCCCCCCGGGGCCCACGTGGCTGCATCCCAGAATCGCGATGAGTCCGGCGTTAATACCTCATCGGCCAGCACAATCCCTTCTTGAGTGGTGCCGAATTCGAACTTCGTATCGGCCAGGATCAACCCGTGCTGTTCGGCATGTCTCGCCGCACGCGAGTAAATGGCAAGCGTCAACCGCCGCAACTCCGCTGCCGGCCCTGCGCCCAACAGCTTCTCTGTTTGTGCGTAGGAGATGTTCTCGTCGTGCGCTCCATCCTGGCTCTTCGTCGCTGGAGTAAAGATTGGCTCCGGCAGGCGGGACCCGTCCTTGAGTCCGCCGGGCAACGGGATTCCACAGACTGTGCCAGATGCCTGATACTCCTTCCAGCCCGACCCGGCCAAATAACCGCGCGCGACGCACTCGACTGGAAACATCGTTGCCCGCTTGACCAGCATGGAACGGCCACGCAACTGATCCCCATACGCGTGCAGCGAGGCAGGGAACTCCGCCACATTCGCGGTGATCAAATGATTTGGGACGATCTCTCGCATCAGATCGAACCAAAACAGAGAAATCTGCGTAAGGATCTCCCCTTTGCCGGGAATTCCTGTTGCCAGCACATGATCGAATGCGGAAAGCCGGTCGGTGGCGACCAGCAGGAGCATATCGCCCACCGCATACAGGTCGCGAACCTTGCCGCGCCCAATCAGTGGTGTGGCGCCAAGGTTCGTTCTTAGAAGGGCTGGCATCACAGCAGTTTGACTCCGAAAGATGACGGGTTGATTGCTCGGCGCTTCGGATCGATCCCAGTCCTCCGCAAGGCACTGCTACCTGCCTCGTGCAGTTGATCGATGGGCTTGCGCCGTACTGGAGCTGAAGCTTCGATTTTCTGGCGCTCCAGGATGTTTGTCAAACCCCGAGTCTCGCGCTCACGCCGTCATCAATCCGATTCCCACGCAAGATGTGAACTTGTGTGATGGTCATCACGGACCCCATGACGGAGATGCGAGAGACTGAGTTCGTCAACATGGTTCGGGGGACACGCAAGAAAGTCCTCTTTGAGCCGGGCGACACGAAGCAGCAGTGGAAAGGGGAAGCCGCGGCTAGCTTCGTTTCATAAGGGATCACCAGTAGCCGCATGCTACCGACCTCCAGCGTCGGCTACTGGCCCCCGCTATTATCCTGGTGCAATACCACAGGCGCCTCCGAAGCGAAGAACTCCTTCGGAGGTGATTTTCGTTTGTC
>JBAUTX010000299.1:0-7165 GCA_049582405.1 Occallatibacter sp.
ATCAGGAACCGATCCATGCTGTCGCCCAGCAGCGTCTTCCAAAGATCGCGAATCAGCTTGAGCTGCTCGCTCAGGGATGCTGGAGATCCCACTGCGGGCGCGCGCAGAATGTCCAGGAGGCTGAGCCTCCGCGCGTCGGGCAGCGGTATCAGCGGCCGGGTCGCAAAGTAGTCGGGCAATTCCTCCGTCACCTGACGGTAGACGGTCTTTTCGGCCAGTGTCTTGTCGGCGAACAACTCCTCAAATGGCTTGAAGGCCTCATTGCGATTCGCAGTCCACAGGAGCAGAAGCTCCTCCAACGCGGCCTCGCGATGCGGGATGCCGTCCGTCTGGCCCTCCAGCCACTGCTGCGGCGTCTCAAGCCCGCGCATGACGCTCTGGCCGGGGAAATGTTCAACAAAGGTCATGAGGAGCCGGTCAAGCTCGTGCGTGCCCACGCGGGCGCCAAACCAATCGAGCGCCGCCTTCAGTACCTCAGGGTCATGCTGCTCACGATAGCGGGCCATCAGCACATGGCTGGCTTCGTCAATCAGCCCCATGGCGAAAAGCGCACCGGCATGCACTGCCTGATCGGGAAACTGGTCTGCTCTGCGCACCTGATTCATGCGGTGCGCAAACGCTCTGCACGCACCCAGGTCGGCAAACACCACGTTACCGTCATAGGCAAAGAGCGACTCTTCAAACTGATACCGCGCACGCGTATCCCGCGAGATGTGAAATTCCATCATGTGAGACCAGCTCCCATCGTTCAAACCGCCAGGTCAACATCAGGTCCATCGCCCGTCGGAACCATTCTGCTCCCGGTGCCGGAACGCGACCAAAGGTAAAGTAACACCTGAGAGCAGCAGGGCGCAGCTAGACTTCGTTGCAAGGCATGGATTGCGGGATGCACAACATGGCCGGACTTGGTTCCGGGCACAGACAAGACCGTCGCAGGGAGATTGCAGAGGGTCAATCGAGCGACTTGTGAAACCGGAGGATGGCCACCGTAAGAAGCACGAAGCCCAGGCACGCCATCACAACCATCTGAGGCCAGAGAATATCCAGACCAATCCCTTTGAGATAACAGCCGCGCAAGACGACCAGAAAATAGCGCAGCGGACTGGCATAGGTCAGCAACTGCAACCACTGCGGCATGGTGCTGATCGGGAACCCAAACCCCGAAAATGTGATGGCCGGCATGATGAAGAAAAAGGAGGTCACCATAGCCTGCTGCTGCGTCGACGAGACGGTGGAGATGAGCAGGCCGACACCCAGCATGCACAGCAAAAAAAGGAACGCCCCCAGCGCGAGCACCGAAACGTGGCCCTCAAACGGGACTCTGAACCACAATGAGCCGACTGCCGCAATCAGAGCCACGTCAAACAGTCCCACCAGGAAGAATGGCAGCGTCTTGCTCAGGATGAACTCCGCGGGGCGAATAGGCGTGACCATAATCTGCTCCAGTGTCCCAAGTTCACGCTCGCGCACCACGCCAAAGGCGGTCAGCGTAATGACCAGAACCAACGTCAGACTGCCGATGATGCCGGGGACAAAGAACCAGCGGCTGAGCAGATCCGGGTTATACCAGGGGCGCTGCTCCAGCTGGACAGATGGAATCATCGGCATCCACTGCGGCACAATCCGAGCCATGCGGTCCTGCTGATAGGCCTGCGCAAAGTTTCCTGCGATTTGCGAAACGTAGCCAGCTGCAATCAAGGCGCTGTTCGAGTTGGTGGCATCCACAATCACCTGCACCGGCGCAGATTGTCCTTTGCGCAGCGCCTGCGCAAAGCCTGCATCCACTTCAATTCCGACCGCCGCACGGCCTTGCTCAATCGCATCGTGGAACTGCGCTCGATTGGTCGCGGGCTGCTCCACATCAAAGTAAGAGCTGGCGCTGAAGTGGGAGAGCAGATCGCGGCTCTCCTGGCTGTGATCGAAATCGAGAACAATCGTCGGAACGTGATGGACCTCGAAGTTTGCCGCATAGCCGAAGACGAGCATTTGAACGATCGGCGGAATAATCAGGACGAAGCGCGTGCGCTTGTCGCGCAGCACCTGTATGAATTCCTTCACGATCATCTGCTTCATCCGTGAGAGCATGGCTGCATCTTTCTAGCTGAGGCGTTTGTGAAAGGCCTTTGTCGCAAGCAGGCCCAGGATGACGGTGAAGATGGCGAGTGGCACCAGGTCGGCGTAAAGCATCGCCGCAGGCGTCCCCTTGAGAAAGATCTTCTTGAGGACCGTGACGTAGTAGCGGGCAGGAATGATGTGCGTGATCCACTGGAGTGGGACAGGCATCTGCTCAATTGCAAAGAGGAAGCCTGAAAGCAGGAAGGCCGGAAGAAAGGTCGTGATGAGCGCGATCTGGCTCGCCGCGAATTGTCCCTTGGCCAGCACGGAGATGAAGAAGCCCATCGACAAAACGACCACGAGGAACATGGCCGAAGCGCCCATCAGTGTGAGGAACGACCCGCGAAATGGCACCTGGAACCAGTAGATGGCCAAGAGACCGCAGATCACGGTGTCCGCCATTCCCAGGACGAAATAAGGCAGCAGCTTGCCGAACATAATTTCGCCGGCACTGACCGGCGTGGAGATCAATTGCTCCATCGTGCCGCGCTCCCACTCGCGTGCAATCGTAAGCGAAGTGAGAAAGGCCCCAATGACGGACATGACCAGGGCCAGGATGCCCGGGATAATGAACGCGCTGCTTTCAAGATCCTCGTTGTACCACGTGCGCGTCTCGACGGCGATGGGCGCCGACTGGACGACCGAGCCCCTGTCGCGAAGCCAGTCGGTCTGCACGTGCGCCGAATAGGACCGCACGACGGCTTGTGCGTAACCAGCCAGGATGTTGGCCGTGTTGTCATCTGTTGCGTCCAGCAGTGCCTGGACGTGCACTTCTCCGCCCTCGCGCAGCCGCTCGGAAAAGTTCCACGGAATCACCAGGCCCATCTTCGCGTCGCCGCTGTCGAGAGCTCGCGTCAAAGACCCGTAGTCATTCACGACGCGGGCAACATGGAAATAACTGCTGGCCTGGAAACGCTTGAGAAGATCCTGACTCTGCTGCGAGCCATCCCGATCAAAGACGTACACCGGCAGGCCCTTCAGGTCAATGTTCACGCCATACCCGAAGAGGAGTACAAGAATCGCAGGCATGATGATCACAATCGCAAGGCTCTGCGGATCGCGCACAATGTGCAGCACTTCTTTCCGCGCCATCACCATCATGCGCCGCCAGTTCATGCTCTCTGCTCCTGGGCCCTCGCCTGTAACGTGGTCAGCGAAACAAAGACGTCTTCGAGGCTTGGCTGAATCTTCTGGATGCGTCCTACCGCAACTCCCCGTCCGCTCAATGCGGCGGAAATCCTGGCTGCCGCAACACGCGCATCGTTCACAACAAGGTGCAGCGCATTGCCGAATACGGCAGCATCGAGAACACCCGGAAGCCCCTGCAGGATCTCGATGGCATCCCCCAGCCGGTCACACTCCACAAGCAGCAACTCACCCTGGATGGACTTCTGCTTCAACTCCGACGGCGTGCCCAGTGCAACGATCTTGCCGCGAAAGATCAGCGCCAGGCGATTGCAGTATTCCGCCTCTTCCATGTAGTGCGTCGTCACGAAGACAGTCACGCCCTCACCGGCCATCTGGTGAATCAGTTCCCAAAACCGGCGCCGCGCAATCGGATCCACGCCCGATGTCGGCTCGTCCAGAAAAACAATCGGGGGCCTGTGCAGCACTGCGCATCCCAGCGCCAGGCGCTGCTTCCAACCGCCGGGCAGCGTCGCGGTGATGAGATGCTCTTGCCCTTTCAGATCGGCCATCTTCAGCACC
This sequence comes from Occallatibacter sp., assembly GCA_049582405.1. Classification (GTDB taxonomy): domain Bacteria; phylum Acidobacteriota; class Terriglobia; order Terriglobales; family Acidobacteriaceae; genus Telmatobacter. The sequence goes on from JBAUTX010000299.1 coordinate 3,823, forward strand.
CACTCGATGCGCTCCGCAAGCTGGCTGGGTGGAACGCTGTAGAGCCCCGCAAAGAGACGGATATTCTCCATCACGGTCAGGTCGCCGTAAAGGGAAAATTTCTGCGACATGTAGCCGAGATTCTGGCGCACCCTCTCCGGCGCGCGCGCAACATCATATCCAGCGACAACGGCGCTTCCAGCTGTCGGCTTCAGCAGCCCGCACAACATGCGAATCGTCGTGGATTTCCCTGCCCCATTCGGTCCAAGAAAGCCGAACACCTCTCCTTTGCGCACGTCGAGATTGATGTGATCGACCGCCACAAAGCTGCCGAACTGCTTGGTCAGGCCTTGCAGAACGACCGAGTGCTCCACCTCAGGCATGAACCGATTCCTCCGCGCTCACTGCATCCACAAACAAATCCTCAATCGTTGGCTCGACCTTTTCGATGAAGTCAAACGATGCAGTCCCGGCATCGAGACGAGCCTTCACCGCAGCGATGCGTGTTGCATCGTCCACAACGATGCGAAGCGCGTCGCCATGCAACACCATGCCGGAGATTCCTGGCTCTCCTTCGAGCAGTGCGCGCAACTTTCTGGAATCGCGCGATTGGATGACAAGAACAGACTTTGGCATACGCGCTTTCAGATTCTGCGGCGTATCGCTGAACAAGAGCCTTCCCTGATGCAGAAGAGCCACTCGATGGCACCGCTCCGCTTCATCGAGATACGCAGTAGAAAGCAGAATCGCAACGCCCTCCGCCAGCAGCTCGTACAGGATGCGCCAGAAGTCGCGCCGCGACACGGGATCGACGCCCGTCGTCGGCTCATCAAGCAGGATGACCTTCGGCCTGTGAATGAGAGCACACACAAGCCCCAACTTCTGCTTCATGCCGCCGGAGAGCTGCCCCGCGAGACGCTTATGAAATTCGGCCATGCCCGCTGCCTTCAGCAGTTGCTCACTGCGCGATGCCCGTTCCGTCGTCTTCACGCCAAAAAGGTCCGCATAGAAGCGGATGTTTTCATCGACCGTCAAATCCTCATAGAGGCCGAATCGCTGCGGCATGTAACTGAGCGCATGCTTTGCGCGCTCAGGATGGCGAACGACATCGACGCCGGCCAACATCATCGTTCCCGCGTCTGCCGGCAGGATGCCAGCCAGCATGCGCAGGGTCGTCGTCTTGCCTGCGCCGTCGGGCCCGACAAGTCCAAAAATCTCGCCGGGGCGAACCTCCAGACTCAATCCACGCACGGCAGGGCGGCCTGCAAAGCTCTTCTCCAGACCTGCCACCACAATCGACGGCGCAGCAGAGTCGCTCATGGTTTACCTGCGGGTGTTGGCGTACCGTGCGCCTGCGCATCGCTCAGCTCGACGCGCGCATCGGCCGGCATGCCTGGCTTGAGTTCGTGGTTGGGGTTGTCCACGTCAATCTTGATGCGATAGACCAGCGTGACCCGTTCTTTGTAGGTCTGCACACTTTTCGGTGTGAATTCCGCCGATGACGAGATAAACGAGATGCGTCCGTGGTACTGCTTGCCGGGATACGAATCCGTGGTGATGGTTGCATCCTGGCCCCAGTGAATCCGCGCGAGATCTGTCTCCGCGATGTAGGCCCGCAGCCAGAGATGATCCAGATCGGCCAGCGTCACCACCGGTGTGCCCGGCGACACCACCTCGCCCAGTTCTGCTTCGCGCACCGTAATCACGCCTGCGGTGGGCGCACGCAGTTCCGTGTAGGAGAGATTCACGCGTGAAAGCCCAAGACTCTGCTCAGCCGCATTCAGATTCGCCTGCGCAATCGCAATATCCTCCTTCCGGCTGCCTTCGACAGCCTCGCTGTAGCGCTGCTGCGCAACCTCATACGCGGCTTGCGCGCGCTTGAGTGCTGTTGCAGCCAGGTCCCGCTCCTGTGCCGTGACTTCATCTTTTGCGAAGAGCCGTTGCGCGCGGTCGCTGTCCAGTTTCTTCTGCTCCATGTCGGCCTGAGCGTCCAGCACGGATTGGTGTGCGGCCTTCAGTTCCTGCTCGCGCGTGCCGGCCATCGTCAGCGCCAGGTTGGACTGACGCACCTCGACGCCTGCTTGATCCATGCGCACCTTCTGCCGGTAGTCCGCATCCTCCAGTCGCGCCAGCAAGGCGCCGGCCTCGACCTGCTGCCCTTCTTCCACGGGTAATTCGACGATGCGACCCTGTACGCGAAAGCTCACCAGGCTCTCGTGCGCTTCGATGTTGCCGGAGAGAGTCACGACATGCGCCGCAGCGGGCTTCTCATGGTTGCGACGATAGAAGTAAATGATTGCTGCCGCCGCAATCGCCAGCAGAACCACGACTCTCAGGATCCGCTTCATGCTGTCCCCCCCTCACATCTATCCCTGCCGTATCTCCGGCATTGCTCTGCTCATTTGTTCAGCGCAAAGTCAGACACGTTCTGTTCTGTATTGCCAAGCGCACGCGCAAGGGCAAACTTTGCGTCCATGTGACTGGAGACGGCGATGATGTAGTTTTCCTGCGCCCGAGCCAGCTCATCCTGCGCCGTCACCACCTCCACGTTGTTCGCCGTGCCCTGGGCAAAACGGTCCTGCGCCATCTCCAGCTCACGCCCCGCAAGCTCCTGCCCCTGCCGCGCCACATCCACCTGCTGCGTGGCAGAATCCAGATTGAGCAGCGCCTCCCGCACGTCCTGTTCAATGCCACGCCTGAGATCGGCGATCCGATCATCGACGCTGCGAATCTGGCTTCGGATCTCGACCGCCTCCCCTTCGCGATCCCGGTCATAGAGCGTGAAATCAATCTGCCCCTGAATCAGTCCCGTCGCCTCGATGCCGCCCACGCTGCGGCCCAGGCCCCCGAAGTTGCCATTCAGACTGAGCGAGGGATAGGACCGCGCGTGATTCGCCCGCTGGCGATCCAGCAGGCTCTGGCGCTGGCTGGCCAGCGATTGATAATCCGCACGTTCCGTTACCGCAGTCGCGATCAACGATTCTGCGTCGCGCGCCTCCAGCGGCTGGTATGCGAGCTTGTCGGCAAGCTCCAGTGGGATTCCGGGACTCATTCCAAGATTGCGCGCCAGCTCAAGCAGTGCCTGTTTGTAGAGCGTCGCAGCCTGCAGCAACATTTGTTGGTCATTGGCCAGTTGCACCTTCGCCCGCAACACATCCACGCCCGTTGCGGTGCCCGCATCGTGCTTGTCTGTGGCCAGCTTGAGCAGCGCGTTAGAGGCCGTCACACGGGATGTGGCCGCGTCCACGCGCGCCTGTGCGGACTCCCCGTTCAGATACAAGGCAGCGACCGCGCGCACAATCAGGTCCCGCGCATCCCGGTCGTCCATCTTGTCGGCTTCCACGTCATGCGTGCTCGCACGAAG
>JBAUTX010000300.1:0-3846 GCA_049582405.1 Occallatibacter sp.
AATCTTCCAGAGGTACTTCCCTGTTTTTAGATCGATGGCGTTGAGCGTTCCCCACGGGGGCGCGATGGCGGGGTAGCCGTCGGGGTCGAGGAATTTGCGATAGCCGGTGAAGGTGTAGGCGTCCGCGCCGGGCGCGGTGGCGGGCGGGGCGAGTGTGTCGTGGACGCCGAGCCAGGCGAGCAGGGCGGCGAGGTCTTTGCCTTCGATGTCGGGCTGGGGCGGCATGAGCTTGCCGCCCTTTTGAATGAGATGCGTAAGCTGGGCGGTGGTGAGGCGGTTGCCGACTCCCATGATGGCCGGGAAGGATGGCGCGACGCCTTGGAGGTGGTCGCCGTGGCAGAGGGCGCAGCGCTGCTGGTAGGTGGGATTGACGGGGCCGCTGGGGGCGTGGGTGTCGGGTGCGGCGGCGAGCTCTTTGGCGTCGCGGTCGGAGACGGGTGTGGCGAGGAAGTCGAGGAGCGCGGCGAGGCCTGGGGCGTCGATGTTGGGGAATGCGGGCATGCGGCCGCTGCCGTTGCGGATGTTGCCGGTGATTTTCTTCGGCGACATGCGGGCGGTGATGCCGACGAGCGAGGGGAATGCGGGCGGCGAGCCGGCGCGGCTGATGCCGTGGCACATGGCGCACTGGCTGCGGTAGAGCTGCTCGCCGGGGCTGCCGGCGTGGGAGGCGGGGACGAGGCCTCCGGTCCATGCCATCTCGGTTTCGTTGACGTAGAGGACGCTGGTGGCGGGATCGATGGCGGGACCACCCCACTCCGCGCCGCCGTCGAAGCCGGGAAAGACGACGGTCTGCTGGCCGACGGCGAGGGGGTAGAACTGGCCGTTGCTGCGGAAGGTGCGGAAGGTGGTGAGCGCCCAGTCGTGGGCGGCGGGGGTGCGGGTGGTGAGCATGTCTGCCGTGAGCTGCTGGCGGGCGAAGGGCTCGGGCGCGTCGGGCACGGGCTGGGTGGGGGCGGTGACTTCGCCGGGGACGGTGCTGGGCGGGAACGGGTGCTCGTGGATGGGAAAGAGCGGCTGGCCGGTGAGGCGATTGAAAAGGTAGAGGTAGCCCTGCTTGGTGGTTTGCGCGAGGGCGGGGATGGATTGGCCATTGCGCTGGAGGGTGAAGAGCGCGGGCGGCGAGGGGAAGTCGCGATCCCAGATGTCGTGGTGGACGCCCTGGAAGTGCCAGAGGCGCTGGCCGGTGTTGGCGTCGAGGGCGAGGAGGGTGTTGGCGAAGAGGTCGTCACCGACGCGATCGCCGCCATAGAAGTCCATGACAGCGGAGCCGGTGGGGGCGTAGACGATGCCGTGCTCGGCGTCGAGTGCCATGCCAGCCCAGTTGTTTGCGGCGCCGGCGGTTTGCCAGGCGTTGGGGGGCCAGGTGCTGGAGCCGGGCTCGCCGGGGCGCGGGATGGTGCGGAAGCGCCAGCGCAACTGGCCGGTGCGGACGCTGTAAGCGCGGATGTCGCCGGGCGGGGCGGGATGGGTCTCCGGATCGCGGCCGCCGACGATGATGAGGTCTTTGTAAATGATGCCGGGCGAGGTGAGGACGGTGGACTGGACCTGATAGTCGCCGCGGAGGTCTTTGCGGAGGTCGATGCGGCCGTTGTCGCCGAAGGTGGGGATGGGATGGCCGGTGGTGGCATCGAGGCAGTAGAGGTAGTTCATGATGCCGGCGAGGAGGCGGGGATGGCTGCCGGCGGCGGGATCGGCCCACCAGGCGAGGCCGCGGACGGGCTGCGTGCCGGCGATGCCGGAGTCGAACTGCCACCGGAGCTGGCCGGTGGCGGCGTCGAGGGCGATGACTTTTTGTTTGGGCGAGTAGGCGTAGAGGGTGCCGTTGATGATGAGCGGGTTGGTCTCCATGTTGCCGGTGTCGCCGGTGTCATAGCGCCAGGCCTCGGCGAGGTGGCCGACGTTGCCGCGATTGATCTGAGTGAGCGCGGAGTAGTGTGCGCCATCGGAGCCGCCGTTGTAGACGGGCCAGTCCATCGATTGCGATGGGGACTGCGCGCGGGCGAGCGGGGCGGCGAGGAAGACGATGGAGAACGCGATGAGGACGGGACGCACGGACATGCGGTGGAGTCTCCGGAGATGAAAAGGACGGAGCGATTGTTACACCGCATGGTGGGGATGGGGAAGATGGAAGAGCGCTGGGGATTTGTGCTTACCCACTGATGTCGCCGGTTGGGAGCGGACGCCATGGATGGGACAACTGCGGGGCCGTCAGAGGGTGGGTTGCTCTCCCTTGCGGACGACCCATGTGGTCATGGCGCGCAGGTCCTGAACGAGGGTGGTCTTGATTGGGTCGGCGAGCTGGCCCATGCGCTGCGTGAAGGCGAGAAGCAGGGGTTCATCGACGAGATAGCGGAGGGAGCCGTCAGGGGACTTGCAGCGGCGGCCCTCGATGGGCTCGATGCGGTGCTCCATGCCGATGGAGGAGCCAAGGCGGGAGAAGAAGAGTCCGCCGGGTTTGAGGGTGCGGAAGGTGCCGCGGAGCATGGCCTCAAAGTGTGCATCGTCGCGCGCGAAGTGAAGGACGGTATTGCTGATGACGACGTCGGCAAATGCATCCGGAAAGGACATCTGTTCGACTGGCTCGACGCGAAAGTTGGAGGCGGGAAGCGACGGGGCAAAAGATCGCGCGATGTTGCGCACCGTATCGACTTCCTCAGGGCTGGCGTCGGCAGCGTGGACGTCATAGCCCTCGCGCAGGAAATACACGAGGTTTCGGCCGGAGCCACAACCGGCGTCGAGAATGCGCATGCCGAGGCTGATGCGCCCTTTGAGAATCTGGTCGAAGAGATAGATGTCAATCTGACCGAATTGTTCCTGGATCGCTGTCATGCGGTAGGTCTCACCATAGCATGGAGGGGCATTGCGAAGAAGAACGGGAGTGGCGTGGATTCCCAGGTCTCAAACGCGAGATCTGGGGCACCCGGAGGATTTTCATGGGTGAAGCACGCAGCGTAGAATCGTTCCATTTTCAACATTCGACGTGAGGCTTGACTGGAGGCAGACTTCATGAACAAGAAGAACCCCATTGTGGATCGAGTTCTGCAGCAGGAGACACGCTGGCAGGACGAGTTTCAAATGCTGAGGACTATCGTCCTCGGTTTCCCGCTGGCCGAAGAACTCAAGTGGGGTCAGGCTTGCTACACGCTCGACGGGAAAAATGTTGTGCTGATTCACGGATTCAAGGAGTACTGCGCGCTGATGTTTTTCAAGGGGGCTCTGCTGAAGGACCCGCATCGGAATCTCGCCACGTCAGGGCAGAATCAGGCCACGCGCCAGATTCGCTTCACGAGCGTGAAGGAGATCACCAGGTTGAAGCCGGTCGTGAAGGCCTGCATCCAGGAAGCGATGGAGGTCGAAAGGGCGGGCCTGAAGGTGAAGATGAAGAAGACGGAGGACTTTGCCATTCCCGACGAGCTCCAAAAGAAACTGGACGCAATGCCTGCTTTGAAAAAGGCTTTCTACGCATTGACGCCGGGACGGCAGCGCGGATACATCTTCCACTTCTCTCAGCCGAAGCTAGCTAAGACGCGCGAGGCGCGGGTCGAGAAGAGTATTGCCCTGATCCTCGCGGGCAAGGGGCTCAACGATTAGCCGATTCGCTGGTGAAAAAGCAGGTCCTTCGCTGCGCTTACCCCAGCGCGCTGCGCGCCGGGGCCCCAGGCGTGCGCAGCTCAGGATGACAAGTACAATTTGTGGCTGAACGTGCGGGCTGAAGCCCGCACCCTTCAAAGATCTGGTAGGTGCGAGGATTCAGGGGCCTGAAGGCCGCTGCTCCCTCCGAGGTTTCCCCGGTCTCAAAAGCGAGACCGGGGGCACCCACTTTATGCGGAGGGTGCGCTTACCCAC
>JBAUTX010000301.1:0-5193 GCA_049582405.1 Occallatibacter sp.
GTGCGGAGCAGTCTGCAATCGACTCTGAAGCAGAACAGGGGTACCCTGTTCTTAACCACTCGTGCCCGCAACCAAGCAGGAGGTAAACCTTGTTTGTTCGGACACGGTATCAATATGGAAGTCTGCGGTTGAGGAAGCGCGAGCGCGGACCGGATGTGTGGGAGTTCCGTTATTACGAGACGGATTCTCAGGGAAAGCGTAAACGGCAGAGCGTGATCCTTGGAGATCGCGGTGTGCTCACAACGGAGACCCAAGCACGGAAGGCCACGCAAGCTCTTCTTCTTCGACTCAATGGAGAGTCTCCACGTGCGGAAGTGGAGGCGGCGTCTTTCGGAGCCTTGCTCGACCGCTATATAGAGCAGGAACTTTCGGAACGCTACTCAACCCGGAAATCACATCTGTCGAATATCCGGGTTCACATTCGACCGCGTTGGGGAGAGTACCCCGTAGATAAGCTGAAGCCAATGGCGATGGAACAGTGGCTGCGCGATCTGTCACTGGCACCAAAGTCAAAGACTCATATACGGGGAATCATGCACCTGGTCTTCAAGTGTGCGGAGCGGTGGGGCATTATCGAACTTGGCAAGAATCCCGTCTCTCTGGTGCGCGTGAAGAACGGAAGTAAGCGCCTGAAGCGGCCACGGGTTCTCACCGTGGACGAGTTTTTTGAACTGCTCAAGCATCTGGGCGAACCATACCGCACGATGGTTTTGGTCGCGCAGTGCCTGGGTCTTCGGGTCAGCGAGATTCTGGGCCTGCAATGGGGCGACTTCAATTTCGAGAATCGCTCGGTGCTGGTTCAGAGAAGCGTGGTAGGCGGCAGGGTGGACGACGTGAAGACGGAATATTCAAGAGACGATGTTCCGCTTGATCCTCGTCTGGCGGAGGTGTTGTTGCAATGGCACTCTGCCTCAATCTTCCAGCGAGACGAGGATTGGCTCTTTGCCAATCCGGTCACAGGGAAGCCGTACTACCAGGAGAGCTTGCAGAAGTCGCAGATCAAACGGGCTGCGAAGCTCGCCGGTCTTGGGGAGGATATTGGTTGGCACACTTTTCGCCACAGCTATCGCTCCTGGCTCGATGAGACGGGCGCTCCAATGAAGGTGCAGCAAGAACTGATGCGTCACGCCTCGATCCAGACAACGATGAACGTCTACGGACGGGCCATGACGGAAACGAAACGCCGCGCAAACAGTCAGGTCGTGGGACTGGTTTTCGGCCCCAACTCGCAGGAATTGCCCGCAGATGCGGCCACTGCGACCGTACAGTAAATTGCAGTCTGTTCCTATTGGGGGATAACGGGGACTTACCGGAAGTGACCAAATCTTGTAAGTAGTTGAAAGATTTGGTTGCGGGGGCTGGATTTGAACCAGCGACCTTTGGGTTATGAGCCCAACGAGCTACCGGGCTGCTCCACCCCGCATTCACAGTCTATCAACCACTCGCTGCGGGGTCAACGCTTGCCCATGGTTTGCCGCTACTCTTCGGGTTCCGCCCTCTCGCTTCCCTGCTCTGCCGCAAGCCTCTCCAGCTGATTCCGCCAGTCCAGTCCCTCCACAAAGCTCCGCGATTCGCGCCATCCCGGCTCCACAATCACATGCAATTCCAGAAACACCCGCGTTCCCAGCAGAGACTCAATCTGCTTCCGCGCACCTGTGCCAATCTCCTTCAGCTTCGCGCCGCCCTTGCCTATCAGAATCGCCTTCTGCCCCTCGCGCTCGCAGTAGATCGCCGCGGCAATCCGCGTTAGCGGCAGCTTGCCGCCCTTCGCGCGCGCCGTCTCCGCCGGCTCCTCATAGCGCTCAATCACCACCGCCGAGGCATACGGAACCTCTTCACCTGTCTCCACCAGAATCCGCTCGCGAATCAGCTCAGCCACCATGAATCGCTGTGGCTGGTCCGTGTACTGTTCCTTTGGAAAATAGCGCTCGCCCGTCGGCAGCTTGGCCACAATCGCGCGCACCAGCACGTCCAGCCCGTCCCGCTTCTTCGCGCTCACCGGAATCACCTCGGCAAAGTTGTACTGCCGTGTCAGCGACTCGATCAGCGGCAGCAGCTTGTCCTTCGCCACCAGGTCAATCTTCGTCAGCACCAGAAACACCGGGCAATCCAGCCCGCGAATCAAGCTGAACAGAAACTCGTCCTCGCTCGCCCACGCCGCTGCGCGTCCCGTCTTCTTCGCGCTGCTTTCCTTCTCCGCTTCGGCCGTCGACGCATCTTCCAGTTGCACCCGCCGCGTCGCATCCATCAGGACAAGCACCACGTCGCGCGTCTCCAGCGCTTCCTGCACCTCCTGCAGCATGCGCCGGTCCAGTTGCGACGTCGGCTTGTGCACGCCCGGCGTATCCACAAACACAATCTGCGCCGCCGGATGCACGCCTTTCCGCGCCGCCACCTCCACCATGCCCGCAATGCGGTTCCGCGTCGTCTGCGGCTTCGGCGTCACAATCGCCACCTTCTCGCCTGTCAGCGCATTCAACAGCGTGCTTTTGCCAGCGTTCGGCCTACCCAAAATTGCAACAAATCCAGAGCGCACATGACCTTCTTTCTTCTTCCTATTATTGCGGATTCCGCCCCGCACCGCTGCTATCATGACCCATGATTCCCGAGGGCCGCACCGCGCGACTCATCCTGCGCCCGCTCGAGCTCCGCGACGCGCCGCAGATGCAGCAGCACTTCCCCCACTGGGAGATCGTCCGCTATCTGCTCAATCGCGTCCCCTGGCCCTACCCTCCCGACGGCGCTCTGCAATACCTCCGCGACATCGCCCTCCCGCAAATCGAGCGCGGCGAGGCCTGGCACTGGAGCCTGCGTCTCGCCGCGCAGCCCGATCAGCTCATCGGCGTCATCGGCCTCGTGCGCAGCCCCAGTGACAATCGCGGCTTCTGGCTCGGCCTGCCCTGGCAGGGCCATGGCTACATGATGGAAGCCAGTTCCTGGGCCAACGACTTCTGGTTCGATACCCTCGGCTTCTCCGTGTTGCGCATCCCCAAAGCCGCCGGCAACTTCGCCTCGCGCCGCATCTCGGTCAAGCAGGGCATGCGCCTCATCGGCACCGAGATGCGCGACTACGTCGGCGGCCGTATGCTCGCCGAAATCTGGGAACTGACCGCCGACGAATGGCGCCGCTGGAAGCCTCAATCCCGCTAGCCACCTGCCATCACAGACTTCCGCTTGACCTGTCTAAAACTGTAGGGTTCATAGTGGGAGTGGACGATGTTGACGGTGACCAAACTCGCCCGGCATTGCGGCCTGAGCCGCACCGCCCTTCTGTATTACGAATCCATCGGCCTCATGCCGCCTCCCGGACGCAGCCACGGCAACTACCGCTGCTACTCCGAAGCCGACGCGCGCCGTCTCCTGCAGATCTGCGCGTATCGCGATGCCGGCCTGAAGCTTGAAGACATTCGCGTCCTTCTCGATCGCCGCACCGGCGATGCAGCCGGAGTGTTGAAACGGCGCCTCCTTGAGCTCGATACCGAAATTCAACTTCTGCGCTCGCATCAGCAATCGATCCTGAAGCTCCTGCAACATACAACCTTCAGAAAGGCAAATATGATCACCAAAGAAAAGTGGGTTTCCATTATGCGGGCATGCGGATTCAGCGATGAGCAGATGCACCGGTGGCACACCGAGTTTGAACGCTCAGCCCCGCAGGAGCACCAGGAGTTCCTCGAGTTCCTTCACATTGCTGCGGGTGAAATTGCCGCCATTCGCCAGAAAAGCCGCACCGGCTTCTGACCATGCTCGGCACGGAGCGCAGCCGCTGCTCCTCAAATCGCAGGATCGGCGGCCCGCGTTTCCTGCTGGCCCTCAACCGCCGGCGGAAACACCCTCACCCTGTCCACGTGCCGGTCCGTCGAGGCCACAATCTCCATCCGCAGTCCGCAGGGCTCCAGCACCACCACCTCGCCCGCATGCGGAATCCGGCCTTCCACCTCACTCACCAGCCCTCCAAGCGTCGTTGCCTCGTGCGCCAGGCCCAGATCGATCGGTTCGCCGAACAAGTCGCCCAGCTTATCCACAGGAAACCGCCCCGGCACCACCCACGCGCCGCTCGTCTCTCGCTGCGGCTCTTCCACCGGAACCTCCAGCTCGTGCTCGTCGCGAATATCGCCGACAATCTCCTCCAGCAGATCCTCAATCGTCACCAGCCCGGCCACGCCGCCATATTCATCAATCACGATCCGCATGTGCTGCTTCTCGCGCTGCATCTCGCGCAGCAGCTCATACCCGCGCTTGGTCTCCGGCACAAACTCCGCAGCGCGCTGCATATCGCCCACCGTGCGCGTGCGGGCCTCTTCATCCGAGATCTGCAACAGGTCATGCGCAAACGCAATCCCCGTAATGTGGTCCAGCGTTCCTGCATACACCGGAACCCGCGAGAAATTGTGCTCCTTCAGCATCTCAAGGAACCGCTCCAGCGTCGTCGTCTCCGGCACGGCAAACATCCGCGGCCGCGGCGTCATCACCTCGCGCACCAGTATGTCGCCAAACTCCACCGCCGACCGCACCAGCTCGCGGTCCGCCTCTTCCAGAATCCCTTCTTCCTGGCCCGCTTCCAGCAGCGCCTCCACATTCACCGCAGCCTCTTCCTCAGCGGTCGCCTGCGGCTCGGTCAGCGAGGCCACCGAGTGGAAGAACCGCACAAACACCGTCAGCGGCGTCATCAGCCACAGCAGCAGACGGATCGGCCACACCAGCCGCGCCGCCCACCGCCCCTCCGTGTGGTCAAACAGCAGCGACGGCACAATCTGGTTGCACACCAGCACCACCAGCACCACGCCCACCACCGCCTGCGCAATCTCATCCCACTCCGGCCGCGCTGCATGCGCCGCCCGGTCAAAGAGCACCGCGCCAAACTCCAGCGCAATCGCACCCACCGAGAGCTGCTGCAGCACCGCCGCGGAAATCGCCGCATGTTCGCGGCTCAGGCCCAGCACCGGCTCCACGCGTTCCTGCCACGTGTCCAGGTTGTCCTGCACCTCATGCGAAAGAATCTTGCCGTACTCCGCGTACACGCGATTGATATACGACGCCAGCACACAGACCAGCGCCAGCGCCACCACCATTGCAATGCCCAGCGCGCTCATGGCCGTCCGCCCCCCGGCTTGCGTTGCCTCGTCTTCTTCGTCGGCCTCTTTGTCACCTTTGCCGGTTCGTCGCCTTCCACGCGCTCAATCAAGCCCAGAG
>JBAUTX010000302.1:0-15391 GCA_049582405.1 Occallatibacter sp.
CTTCTCGGCTGGCACCATCACGCCCATGTCGATCACTTCATAGTTATTGCAGGCCAGCACCACGCCCACGATGTTCTTACCAATGTCGTGCACGTCGCCCTTCACCGTAGCGAGAACGATCTTGCCCTGCGTGCGAACCTCCTGGCCCGCCGCAGCCATCGCCGCTTTCTCCTCTTCCATAAACGGAGTCAGGTAAGCGACCGCCTTCTTCATGACGCGGGCTGATTTGACCACCTGCGGCAGAAACATCTTGCCCGCGCCGAACAGATCGCCCACCACGCCCATTCCATCCATGAGTGGGCCCTCAATCACCGCAAGCGGCCGGCCCAGCTTGGCGCGCGCTTCTTCCGTGTCCGCGTCGATGAAGGCATCAATGCCCTTGACCAGGGCATGCGCAAGGCGCTCCTCCACAGTGCCGTTGCGCCACTCTTCGGCCTTCTTCTCGGCTGCCGCCGCGCCCGCGCCCTCAGCCTTCAGCTTTTCGCCGAATTCAATCAGTCGCTCCGTCGCATCAGGGCGCCGGTTCAGCAGCACATCTTCGACGAGCGTCTTGAGCTCCGGATCGATCTCTTCGTAGACCTCGAGCATGCCCGCGTTCACGATGCCCATGTCCATCCCTGCGGCGATGGCGTGATAGAGAAACGCCGCGTGCATCGCCTCGCGCACCTTGTTGTTGCCGCGAAAGCTGAAGGAGATGTTCGAGACGCCGCCGCTCACCTTGGCATGGGGCAGGTTCTGCTTGATCCATGCAGTCGCGCGGATGAAGTCCACGGCATAGTTATTGTGCTCCTCCATGCCGGTGGCGACGGTGAGAACGTTCGGATCGAAGATGATGTCTTCGGGTTGAAAGCCGACTTCGTCGACAAGCATGCGATAGGCGCGCTCGCAGATGCGGGTGCGATCCTCGTAGGTTGCCGCCTGGCCCTGCTCATCAAAGGCCATCACAACCGCGGCCGCGCCGTATTTGAGAATCGTCGCTGCGTTCTGGCGGAACTTCTCTTCGCCCTCTTTGAGCGAAATGGAGTTGACGATGCCCTTGCCCTGCAGGCACTTCAGGCCGGCCTCGATCACATTCCAATTCGACGAATCCACCATGAACGGGACCTTTGCGACTTCCGGTTCGCTGGCGAGGAGAAGCAGAAAGCGCGTCATCGCCGCCACGCCGTCAATCATGCCCTCGTCCATGCAGATGTCGATGACGTTCGCGCCATTCTCCACCTGCTGACGGGCAATACTCACAGCCTCTTCAAACTTGCCCTCTTTGATGAGCTTCGCGAATTTTGGCGAGCCGGCCACGTTGGTGCGCTCGCCAATCATGATGAACACGCCCTGCTGCTGCGTGAAAGGTTGCGAGCCCGAAAGACGGAGCGGGCAAAACGCAGGCTCCTCTCCACGCTCCGCGGCTCGAGCCACCGGTGTGCCGATGGAGATGGAACGAGGCTCGTGCGTCGGCTTGCCGTGGAGCGCCCGGGCAATTGCGGCAATATGCTCCGGCGTGTTGCCGCAGCAACCACCGGCGATGTTGATCAGCCCGCCGCGTGCAAACTCACTGAGGCGCTGGGCCATGTCTTCCGGTCCCAGATCAAAGCCCGTAGGCGACAGTGGATTCGGCAAGCCTGCGTTGGGATAGCAGGAGATGGCGGTATTGGATTTCTCCGCCAGTTCCTCAAGAAACGGATACATCAGGTCAGGACCGAGCGAACAGTTGAGCCCCACGGAGAACGGCTTGACATGCTCAACGGCATTCCAGAAAGCCTCGACCGTCTGCGCCGAGATCATCGTTTCGCCGCCACGGCCCACGGCGGCCGAGATCATAATCGGCAACTCGCGTCCCTCTGCGGTCAGGCCATCTTCGTCAAATACCTCGCGAATGGCGACGAGCGCGGCCTTTGCGTTCAACGAATCGAAGATTGTCTCCACAAGCAGCAAATCCGATCCACCCGCAATCAGCGCGCGCACCTGTTCTTTGTATGCCGTGCGAACCTGGTCAAACGTGACAACGCGAAAGCCGGAATCGTCTGCGTCCGGCGAGTTCGACAGCGACACCGTGAGGGGCCCGATGGAACCGGCAACAAAGCGAGGTTGTCCCGTCGCGTTGGCCACGCGGTCGGCCCACTCCCGGCATAGCCGCGCGGAGCTTTCGTTGATTTCCCAGGCAAGATGCTTCAGGAACGGATTGTCGATGATCTTCTGATAGAACGCCGGATCTTTGCGGCCGCCATGCTCGCGCGGGTCCTCGACGAAGAACTCGCTCTGCGCAATGGTGGTTGCGCCGAAGGTGTTCGTCTCAATGATGTCCGCGCCAGCCTCAAGAAACCGCCGGTGAATATCGCCGATCATCCCCGGTTGGGTGAGCGTAAAGAGGTCGCCGTTGTTCAGCAGCTCCTTGGATGCGTCCTTGAAGCGCGTGCCACGCATGTCGGCTTCTTTCATGCCGTAGGTGCGGATGGTCGTGCCCATCGCGCCGTCGAGAATGGCGATGCGGCTTTGGAGAATCTTGCCGAGAGGACTGTCGCTCACTTTGCTCATGGTTGTCGTTCGATTGCGCGTCGCACTGCGACACCTGTCCAGCTCTGCCCTCTAGCCTGATCCAACGACCGGCATTGCAAAGGGGAGAACCTTGCTTCCAGGTGCTCCGTCGCAAGCGGGGATGCATGCAATGAGCCAAGCGCACAGATGCTTTGCTTCTTTCATTATCTCATTCAATCCGGACAACTTGATGCATTGCGGTCGCATCGTGCCAGGCCTGCATTCGCGATGGGATGCATCTGCAGCCGGGGATGCTTCCTCGCCCGGGCCGGAGGATCCTGCCGGGTCGGCTATGTGCTCGTGTGGCCTGTGGCAGGAAGGGCCTCCAGATTCTCCTTGACAACCGAGGGCGCTGAGCGAAAGATGTTTTTCAATCCTTATTCAATCGATTGAATAGAGGCATACAGGAACGCGGCTCGATGCGCGGGATGGGAAATCGATGACACTGCAAAGCATGAAGCACAGGATGGCATGCGCAACTCTTCTGCTGCTCACACCGGGAGCATTTTCCTTTGGGCAGTCCACAAACTCCATCGCGATTGCGCCGGGGAAGCTGCCACGCATCGGCACGGTAAGCGAGCGCTACCAGTCCTACAACATCGAAATGGTTGAGGTGACGGGAGGCCGCTTCTGGGCCCCTTACAAGGCGGCAGCCACAGGCCCGGCAGCGGTTGCAGACACCAAGCCTGCGGGCACTCCGGCAGGCATGAATCCCTCGCTCTATCGCTACCGCGCGCCCATTGATCTCGGCAACCCGCAGCTGCGGAAGCTGGCTTCCGCGCTGAGCCCGGCCTATGTGCGGGTGAGCGGAACGTGGGCCAACTCAACGCATTTTGACGACTCTGACGGGCCCGCGCCGGCCACGCCACCCGCGGGCTTTGGCAGCGTACTCACGCGCAAAGAGTGGCGCGGCGTGCTGGATTTTACGCGCGCCGTGGATGGCCAGCTCATCACGTCATTTGCCATCAGCCCCGGTGTGCGCGATGCCAGCGGCGCGTGGACTTCAGTGGACGCCGGCAAGGTCCTTGCGTACACAAAGAGTGTTGGGGGCCGCATCGCCGGAGTCGAATACTTCAACGAGCCAACCTTCGCATCCATGGGTGGCGCGCCGAAAGGGTACGACGCCGCGCAGTACGGACGCGACTTCAAGATCTTTGCCGCATTCATCAAAAAGGCGGCTCCTGGGACCAGGATGATTGGACCTGATTCAGTGGGTGAAGGCGGCTCACTGGGCCAGCAGTCGGCAGCTTTGAAGCTGATCCGCACGGAGGACATGCTCGCGGCGGAAGGACCGGGGCTGGATGTTTTCGCATATCACTTCTACGGCGGCGTATCGCAGCGTTGCGGAGGTTTCGGTGCGGCCGGGAAAACCTCGCCCGAGAAGGCGCTCTCAGAGGAGTGGCTCATGGCCACGGCAAGCGAGGAGGCTTTCTACTCGAAACTGCGCGACCGATTTGAGCCGGGCAAGCCGATGTGGCTCACCGAAACCGCGGAGACCGCTTGCGGTGGCAATCCTTGGGCAGCGGATTTCATTGACAGCTTCCGCTATCTCAACCAGCTTGGCATCCTGGCCAGGCGCGGCGTTCAGGTCGTGATGCACAACACGCTCGACGCCAGCGACTACGGCCTGCTGGACGAAGCCACTCTGCAGCCGCGGCCCAACTACTGGGCTGCGCTGTTGTGGCGCAGGCTCATGGGCACCACGGTGCTCGACGCCGGTTCGTCCCAGGCGCCGAATCTCTACGTCTACGCTCACTGCCTGAGAAAGCAGCGTGGCGGCGTGGCGTTGCTGGTGCTCAATGCCGATCGGGCCGCGGAGCGCGAGATTGCAGTGCCGATGGCCTCAACACGCTACATGCTCACCTCACCAGATCTGCTGAGCAGCTCGGTGCAGCTGAATGGCAAGGAACTGTCGCTGACTGGGAACGGCGATCTGCCCGCCTTGCAGGGAACTTCTGCGTCCGCAGGGTCGCTTGTATTGCCGCCGGCGAGCATCACCTTCGTGGCGATCCCTGGCGCGGCCAACAAGGGCTGCGAGTAAGTTCGACGCGGCAAGCGAGACCTTGCAGGATGACGAAGAGGACCCCAAGTCGAACCGGCAAGGCACGCGGACGCATTACGCAGAAGGCGCTTGCCGCGCATCTGGGGCTCCATCCGAGCACGGTCTCGCTCGTCCTGAACGACGCGCCCCTGGCGCAGGCCATCCCGCACGAGACCAGGGATCGCATTCTTAGAGCGGCGAAAGAGTTCGACTATCGGCCCAATCTCTACGCGAAGTATCTCTCTTCGAACAGAAGCTTCACGGTTGCCATCCTGCTGCCTGCCATCGGCGAGGGCTACTCCACCGCGGTGCTTGGCGGAATCGACGAAGCGCTCTTTGAACAGAACTACGCATTTTTTCTCGCCATTCATCACGGCGACAAGAAGCTCATCGGCGAGTATCCGCGACGCCTCGTGCAGCGCGCAGTGGAAGGCTTCATCCTGCTGAACACTCCCGTGGAGGAGCCGCTCAGCCTGCCAGCCGTCTCCATCGGCAGCTATCCCGCCGTCGGCGCCATGTCCCGTGTGATGCTCAATCACTGCCGTGGCGCGCGCATGGCCGCTGAACATCTCATCGGTCTCGGCCATCGCCACATCGCCGTCATCAAGGGCCATGCGTGGCGGCCGGCGAGCGAAGAACGATGGCGCGGCATCGCGGAAGCATTCCACGCGCACGGGGTGAGGATTGACCACCGGCTCGTGGTCCAGTTGCAATCGGAAGGCTCTCTGCAAATGCCGGCAACGCCCGAAGAGGGCTACCTGGCGGCAAAGACTCTACTGAGCCGCAAGTTGCCGTTTACTGCGCTGCTGGCCTTCAACGACCTCACCGCGCTCGGTGCGATGCGCGCATTCCACGAGGCAGGGCTGGGCACTCCGGCAAACATCTCGGTTGTCGGCTTTGACGATATTCCTTCGGCGGCCTACCATCTGCCGGGCCTCACCACACTGCGGCAGCCTCTGCACCAGATGGGCAACCTCGCAGGCCGCAGCCTGCTCGACCTCATCGCAAAGGATGCCTCGACGCCGAAGGATCTCATTGTGGAGCCGGAGCTGATTGTGCGCGAATCCACACGCGCCCTCTAGCCGCAAGCCCGGCTTGCTGTCAGCGCGCCGCCCGGCTCACTCCACGACTTTGAAGCTTATCTCTTCCGTTGCCAGTGAGCTGCCACCCACCCAGACGTCAAAGGTCGTTGGCTCAACCGTGCGCTGCACTTCTGCGTTGTAAAAGCTCAGCTCCTCAAAGCCCAGCGGGAAGGTGACGTGTTTTGTCTCACCCGGTGCAAGCGTCACGCGGGCAAAGCCCTTCAGCTCGCGCACAGGCTGCTCCACGCTTGCAACGGTATCGCGGATGTAGAGTTGCACAACCTCCGCGCCGGCCACGGTGCCTGTGTTGGTTACATCCACGCCCACCGTGACTGCGGGCTTGCGACCCGCCAGAACTTCACGCAGTGGAACCTCGGCGCGACTCACCGTCGGCGTCGAGTAGCGGAAGCGTGTATAGCTCAGGCCCCATCCAAAGGGAAAGAGCGCGGAGTTCTGCTCGTCCACATAGCGCGAAAGGAACTTCTCTTCCGAGTTGTAGGGCATGTGGCTCAGATCGCCGTGCGCGGGCCTGCCCGTCGGCATCTGCGCGTAGTAGAGCGGCTCCTGGCCTACGGCACGCGGGAAGCTGGCCGGCAGCTTGCCCGAGGGGTTCACGTCGCCCAAGAGCACGTCCATCACAGCGGGACCAGCTTCAATGCCGGGGCTCCACGCCTGAAGAATGGCCGGCACATGCTCTGCCGCCCAGGTGAGTTCCAATGGGCGCCCGGCCAGCACCACCAGTACCACGGGCTTGCCCGTGGCCACCACCGCTTCAAGCAGCTTCTGCTGCGATCCGGTAAAACCCAGACGCACGCGGCTCGATGCCTCGCCTTCCATCCACTGCGTTGGCTCGCCCAGCGCGAGAATCGCCACATCGGCCTGCTTCGCCGCCGCAACCGCTTCGGCAATCGTCTTGTCGTCGTCGGGCAAGGGCTCGTTCTCCGCAGCCGCGGCCGTGCCTCCATGCATGATCTGCTTCAGGATGTTCTCATCCTTGCCGGCCAGCAGGCCGCAGCCTTCGGCATACAAAAGCCGTTCGCCCAGCCGCTGCTGCAGGGCCTGCTTCAGCGTGACGACGTCGTTGGGATTGCCGGCAGACCATGCGCCGATCAGATCCTGTGCGTCATCGGCCATCGGGCCAATCAAGGCAACCTTCTTCGCTTTGGCAGGGACGGGCAGCAGCGTCCCAATGCCCTCCACCGAATCATTCTTGAGCAGCACCATCGTCTCGTCGGCAACCTTGCGGGCCATCGCGCGGCGCTCCGGAGTCGCTGTATAAGCTGGTCCGGGCTGCGCGTACGGGTGATCGAAGAGGCCAAGCGCAAACTTCACGCGCAGAATACGCCGCACGGCTTCATCCACGACGCTCTCGGGAATCTGGCCGGAGCGTACCTGCGTCACAAGTGTCGTGGCGTAGAGATTGCCTTCCATGTCCATATCCACGCCGGCTTCCAGCGCTTTGCGCGCCACGGTGGATCCGTCGGCGCCAACGGCATGGTTCAGCAACTCGGCTACCGCGCCCCAGTCTGAAACCACGAAGCCATCAAAGCCCCATTCCTTACGCAACACCTGGGTGAGCGTGAAGGGATTCGCTGTGGCCGGCACTCCGTTGATGGAATTGAAGGAACTCATCACGGTGGCAACTCCGGCCTGCACAGCCGCCTGATATGGGGGCAGGTATACCTGGCGGAGCGTGATTTCGCTCATGTCGGTCGCATTGTAGTCGCGCCCGGCAATGGCCGCGCCGTATGCGGCGTAGTGCTTCACGCAGGCGGCTACGGAGTCAGGCCGCGAAAGGTCATCCTGCTGGTAACCCTTCACCCAGGCGCGCGCCATGGCCGAGCTCAGATATGGGTCCTCGCCATTCGACTCCACGATGCGGCCCCAGCGCGGATCGCGGGAAATATCAACCATGGGCGAAAAGACCCAGTCGATGCCATCCGCGCGCGCTTCCACTGCGCCCGTGCGCGCCACGGTCTCTGCAGCCTGCGTGTCCCAGCTTGCGGCTATCGCCAGAGGAATCGGAAATGTGGTGTGGAAGCCGTGAATCACATCCAGCCCGAACATGAGGGGAATGTGCAGCCGCGACTTTTCCATGGCGATGTGCTGATAGTGGTTCGTCTTGTCGGCACCCACGACGTTGAACAACGATCCCACCTTGCCCTGGGCCACGAGTTCGTCATAGGTAAGCTTGGATGCGGCAGGACCCGTGGCAAATCCGGCCGAATATTGCACGAGCTGGCCGACCTTTTCCTCAAGCGTCATCTGCTTCAGCAGTGCCTCCGCGCGAGCATTGACCTGTTTCGATGTCAATTGCGGGTTCGGATCGGGGCGCTCCTGGCTGCGGAGGTCGAGACCGGCAAAGAGCACGAGGAGTACAAGCGCAACAAGGCGGCGTGTGAAGAGAAGTTCGCAGATTTTCATATCGCGGCCATGATAAACCGTTTGAGTGCAGTCGGCCAGCGACGACGGGCGCCGCACCGCTGTTGCACGGATGAGGTACAGCGACTATCCAAAGCAAAGTTGCGGCAACTCCCGGAGCATTCCAAGGATCAAATAAGAGCACTCAGACTCCGGGAGACCTTGGAGGTTGACGTTGGGTGCTCCCCGCCACAGATTCACAGGCCGAGCGTATCGCCGCGGGCAAGGGCCATGCTCTACTCTTCAAGAGAATGCAGATCGCCCGCTTCGCCGCTCATCTCCGGAAAGCTCTCTGGCTTGCGCTGGAGCATGACGTGCTCAACACGGCCAAGGCCGCCGCATACTCCGGCATGTTGATGCTGTTTCCTTCCCTGATTGTGGCGGCCACGCTGCTTGCGCTCGTGCCTGAGGCGAACCGGTTTGTTGCCGAGATGCGCGCGGCCTTTGACCCGCTTGTGCCCGCGGGCTCACTCGAACTGTTGCAGTCCTACATGCAGGGGAGCCGCATGCTCTCCCTGCAACTGATTCTCTCGGCCGCTAGCCTTTCGGTATTCGCAGGTCTGGGGCTGATGCTTTCTCTCATGGATGGATTTCGCCGCGCATACCGCCTGCCGCGCCACGACTGGGGATTCTGGCAGCGGCGCATGCGCGCCCTCATGCTGGTTCCCATCGTCCTGGTGCCTCTGGCGCTGGCATCCATGGTGCTTGTTTTTGGACGGCAGATTGAAGACTGGATGATCAGCGGCTCAAGTCACGAGCTGCGCCTGGTGGTTCTTGTGAGCTGGCGGCTTCTGCGCTGGGCCGTGGCGCTGGTGACGAGTGTGACGGTTCTGGCGGCGCTCTACCACTTCGGGACCACGCGCGGCGAGCACTGGGTGTGGGTCATGCCCGGAGCGATTGCTGCCACCGTGATCTGGTTTCCGACCACGCTGGCCTTTGGAATGTACGTCACGCGCATTGCCGACTATTCCATGTTCTATGGTCCGTTCGGCGCGGGCATCGCCACGCTGGTGTGGCTCTATATCACGCTCTTCAGCGCGCTGCTCGGCGCAGAGTTGAATGGTGTCCTCTTCAGAGAACGCAAGCAGGCGAGCGAGGGCGAGGAACCCTCTTTGCCGGCTTCGTAATCATGTGTGACAGCGCGCACCATCCATTGCGCACACTGGAATGCACAATGGATAAAGGGATTTCTGGCCTACTCCGCCGTGTACAATGAAGCTGGCCGCATTCCGTTTTGAATCCTCTTTTAGTTTGAACCCTTTCTGGAGTCACCCCAATGTCGTTAATTGAATCTAGCCTGACCGAATCCCCTATCCAGCGCCGCGCAAAAATTGTTGCCACACTCGGCCCGGCTTCCAACACCGAACCTGCCTTTCGCGAGCTGGTGCGCGCAGGCGTCGATGTTGTCCGTTTGAATTTTTCCCACGGAACACACGAAGAGAAACTCGCGCTCATCCAGATGATCCGCAAGGTGAGCCGCGAGGAGCGCAAGCCACTGTGCATCCTGGGCGATCTGCAGGGCCCCAAGATTCGCACCTCAAAGCTGAAAGATCACCAGCCCGTCATGCTGAAGGCGGGCGGGCGGCTGACGATCACGCCGCGCGAGGTTCCCGGCACGGCATCGCTCGTGGGTACCACGTTCAAGACACTGGCGGAAAACGTAGAGCAGGGCTCGCGCATTCTGCTCTCGGATGGATTGATCGAGTTGCGCGTGCATGAAGTGGATGGCGCGGACGTAATCTGCGAGATCATCAACGGCGGGATGCTGGGAGAGAACAAAGGCATCAACCTGCCCGGCATTCCGGTGCGAGTCCCCTCGCTGACGGAAAAAGACGCCGAAGATCTTGAATTCGCCATCAAGAACGGCGTGGATGCGATTGCCGTCTCGTTTGTGCGGACGGCGGAAGACGTGCGGCTCGTGCGGAATCGCGTCGCAGCCTATGGCGGCGAAACCTGGATTATTGCCAAGCTTGAAAAGCCGCAGGCAATTCGCCATCTGGACGACATTCTGCAGGTGGCTGACGGCATCATGGTGGCCCGCGGCGATCTGGGTGTGGAAGTTCCACCCGAAAAGGTGCCTGCCATTCAGAAGCACATCATTCGCCGCGCGGCTGAGTATCGCAAGCCCGTGATCACCGCGACGCAGATGCTGGAGTCGATGATTGAGAATCCGCGGCCGACGCGCGCGGAAGTCTCCGACGTGGCCAATGCAGTCTATGACGGTACGGATGCCGTGATGCTCTCAGGCGAGTCTGCCGTGGGCAAGTATCCGGTGGGGGCCGTTTCAATGATGGCGCGCATCGTCTCTGAAGCCGAGCACCACATGAAGGACGCGCGCAAGGATCGCAGGCTGCGGGCCAGCCACCTCTCCATCGCCGAGACGATTTGCGAAGCCACCGCTCACGCAGCCGAGGACCTGGATCTGCGCGGCATTGCGCTCTTCACAGAGACCGGAACCACCGCGCGCCAGCTCTCGAAATATCACCCGTCCGCTCCCATCTTTGCGCTCAGCCCCATTGAAGTGACCGTGAATCGCCTGAATCTCCTCTGGGGCACTACGCCCATCCGCAGCCCCAAGGTCACCACGACCGAGGCGCTTGTAGACGTGGCTGAGAGCCTGCTCGAGCAGTATGGTTACGTGCGTCCGCGCGAGGTAATTGCGATCGTGGCCGGAACCCGTACCAAATCCGGCTCAACGAATTTCCTGAGGCTGCATGTGCTCGGTGAGCCAAGCCAGGAAGCAGGACGCTTCCTTTCCACGCAGGAGGATGAGATGAAGCCGGCGCCCGCGCCAGTGGCCGCGCCTGCAGCTGTCGCGCCCGCGCCAAAAGCAAAGCGTCCCACAGCGAAGCCGGCAAAAGCACCCGCGCGACGCAAGAAGTAGCAGGCAGACGCTGCAGAGACGCGAAGGCCGCTTCCCACTGGGAAGCGGCCTTCGCCGTTCGAAAGCCTTCGCGGATGCCGTCTTATTTCGCGGCAAGCTGCCGCAGCACATAGAGCAGAATGCCGCCGTGCTCGTAGTACTCGATCTCCTGCGGTGTGTCGATGCGGACTCGCGCCTTGAAGGTCTTCTTCTTGCCGTCGGCGGCGGTGGCTGTCACGTCGAGCGTTCTGCCGTTGGCAAACTTCGCCTTCAGCATCACGGTGAGACCGGGGAAGTCATAGACTTCTTCGCCGGTCAGGCCCAGCGACTCGACATTCTGCCCATCCTCAAACTGCAGCGGCAGAATGCCCATACCCACAAGATTCGACCGATGGATGCGCTCGAAGCTCTCCGCGATGACTGCGCGCACGCCCAGCAGCTTCGGACCCTTCGCCGCCCAGTCGCGCGATGAGCCGGAGCCGTATTCCTTGCCGGCCAGAATCACCAGCGGGACATGGCGCTCGGCGTACTTCACGCTGGCATCGAAGATCGACATCTGCTCGCCCTCGGGCAGCAGGCGCGTCACGCCGCCTTCCGTTCCGGGAGCCAGCTTGTTGCGCAGGCGCACATTGGCAAAGGTGCCGCGCACCATCACTTCATGGTTGCCGCGGCGCGAGCCGTAGCTGTTGAAGTCCGCCTGCTTGACGCCATGCTCGGCCAGGTATTTACCAGCGGGGCCGTTCGCTTTGATGTTGCCCGCGGGCGAGATGTGGTCGGTTGTGACGGAGTCGCCGAGAACGGCCAGCACGCGCGCGCCGGCAATGTCGCTGACGGGGGCGGGCGTCTTGCCCATGCCATCGAAGTACGGCGCTTTGCGGATGTAGGTCGAATCGGCCTCCCACTGGTACACGTCGCCGGTGGGAAAGCTCAGGCCCTGCCAGCTCGCATCGCCCTGCGAGACCGTGGCGTATTCCTTGCGGAAGCCTGCGCTGCTGACGCCTTTCTCAATTGCGTCGGCAACTTCCTTCTGCGTCGGCCAGATGTCCTTGAGATACACGGGCTGGCCATTCTTGTCGCTGCCAAGCGGGTCGGTGTCAAAGTTATGGCCGATCTTGCCAGCCAGCGCGTACGCAACCACCAGCGGCGGGCTCATCAGGTAGTTGGCCCGGACGTCCACGTTCACGCGGCCCTCAAAGTTGCGGTTGCCGCTGAGCACGCTGACCGCGACCAGTCCGTGCTCGTCGATCGACTTCGACACATCGCTGGGCAGCGGGCCGGAGTTGCCGATGCAGGTGGTGCAGCCATAGCCCACGACGTTGAAGCGCAGCTTTTCGAGATAGGGCAGCAGGCCAGCCTTCTGGTAGTAGTCCGTGACAACGCGCGAGCCCGGCGCCAGTGAGGTCTTGACCCACGGCGGAACGGTGAGTCCCTTTTCAACGGCTTTCTTGGCGAGCAGTCCGGCGGCCATCATCACCGAGGGATTGGACGTGTTGGTGCAGCTCGTGATGGCGGCGATGACCACGGAGCCGTGGTCGAGGTACGGGTCCGGATCGACGCCGAAGCGCTCCTTCACCGTGGTCGTGACGTGCAGCGGGTTTTTTTCCGCGATGCCCGCGTCGGCTACGGCCTTGCGCTCCCATGCAGCGGCCGTGCGCGTGCCGAGCGGCTTGGCCGTGGGAGCAAGCAGGCCGGGAAGCTGCTCGGCAAAGCTCGTTGCCGCGTTCTTCAGCAGCACGCGATCCTGCGGACGCCTGGGGCCGGCCACGCTCGGTTCGACCGTCGCCAGGTCCAGTTCCAGCGTCTGCGAATACTCGGCCGTCGGCGAGCTGGCGGTGTGGAAGAGGCCTTGTTCCTTGTAATAGGCCTCGACCAACGCGATCTGCTCTTCGCTGCGACCGGTCAGGCGCAGGTAGCGCAGCGTCTCGGCATCCACCGGGAAGATGCCGCAGGTGGCGCCATACTCGGGGGCCATGTTGGCGATGGTGGCGCGATCCGCCAGTGGTAACTGCGTTAAGCCATCCCCATAAAATTCAACGAATTTACCCACCACGCCGAGCTTGCGCAGCGCCTGGGTCACAGTGAGGACAAGATCGGTCGCTGTCGCGCCTTCGCGCAGCTTGCCGGTGAGCTTGTAGCCCACAACCTGCGGCACCAGCATGGAGACGGGCTGGCCCAGCATGGCTGCCTCGGCTTCAATGCCGCCCACGCCCCAGCCCAGTACGCCCAGACCGTTGATCATCGTGGTGTGGGAGTCGGTGCCGACCAGCGTGTCAGGATAGGCCACCGTCTCGCCGTTCGCATCGGCGGTGAAGACCACGCGGGCGAGGTATTCGAGGTTGACCTGGTGGCAGATGCCCATGCCCGGCGGCACGGCGGAGAAATTACGGAAGGCCGTCTGGCCCCACTTGAGGAACGCATAGCGCTCGCGATTGCGCTGGAACTCGAGCAGCGAGTTGGCCTCGTAGGCCATGGGCGTACCGAACTCGTCCACCTGCACGGAGTGGTCGATGACCAATTCGGCGGGCACAAGAGGATTCACGCGCTCCGGGTTGCCGCCGAGCGTCTTGATGGCATCGCGCATGGCGCCGAGGTCGACCACGGCGGGCACGCCGGTGAAGTCCTGCATGAGCACGCGGGCGGGCATGTAGGCAATCTCGCGGCTGGGCTCGGCCTTGGCATCCCACTTCGCGAGGAACTCAATCTCCGAGGCGGTGACGTTCACGCCATCCTCGCGGCGCAGCAGGTTTTCAAGCAGAATCTTGAGGCTGAAGGGCAGGCGGCCCAGATTGAAGCCGCGCTCGGCGAGCGCCGGCAGACGATAGATGGTATAGGAACGGTTGCCGGACTTCAGAGTGGCACGGCTGGCAAAACTATTCATCGGGAATCACCTTTCCATCCGCTCACGGGCGGATTCAATGTCTCAGTTTCCTCGGCGGGCTCCGCGGTGCTGGAACTGTGGTTCCGAGGCGCGGCAGACGCGCAGGCGGGCCCGCGGGAACGGCAGCGGGCTCGGTGACTCATCGGGAGTGTCAACGACCACGGTCGGGCCGGCCGCGACGAAAGCGCTTGAGCGGGGGCGTTGCGGAAATGACAGAGGCGCTGCGCATTGACTTCGCCCCTTATTTTAGCGCGCAACGTGCAGGCTGGGAAACGCAGGGGACGTGCGGCTGGGAAGGGTCCCATCCATGGCGAAGGAGGCCAAAGCCCGGCAGCAGAACAGGCTTGCGCGCGGTCTCGCGCACAGATAGGCTCAAGGCGAGACAACCGGAGGTCCCGCATGCGCCTGCGCACTGCCCTGTTCGCGGCTGCCCTGCTCCAAGGCGGTCCAAGCGCCCCAAGCCAGGCTCCAGCCGCCCCGCCACCCCATGTCTGGCCTGCCGTCGACGGCACGGTTGTGCTGGACAACTTCCGCTTTGCGTCCGGGGAGACGCTTCCTCACCTTCGTCTGCACTACCTTACGCTGGGTACGCCGCACCGGAATGCGGCCGGCCACGTGGATAACGCCGTCCTGCTGCTGCATGGGACGGGCGGCAATGCGCACACGCTTCTGAATCCGATATTTTCTGATGTGTTGTTCGTGCCCGGCGGCATCCTCGACATCCAGAAATACTTCCTGATTCTGCCCGACGACATTGGCCACGGGGAGAGCTCCAAGCCCTCCGACGGCCTGCACATGCACTTCCCTGCCTACGACTACAGCGACATGGTGCACAGCCAGAGGATGATGCTCGACGCGATGCAGATCGACCATCTGCGGCTCATCCTCGGTACCTCGATGGGTTGCATGCAGAGCTTCGAGTGGGGAGAAACGTACCCCGACTTTATGGATGCGCTGGCGCCCTTTGCCTGCCTGCCGGTCGAGCTCGCGGGGCGCAATCGCATGATGCGCTACATGGCCATCCAGGCCATCAAGCTCGATCCTGCGTGGATGGGCGGCGAGTACAAGACCGAGCCGGAAGAGGGCATTCGCTTCGCCAACGAAATCCTGCTGGTGATGGGTTCAAGCGCGTTGCAGATGCAGAAGCATGCGCCCACGCGAGAGCTGGCCGAACAGTATGTCGATCACTATCTGGCCGTAACGATGCCGCGGACCGATGCCAACAACCTCATCTACTACGTCAACGCCAGCCGGAGCTACAATCCGGAGCCGAAGCTGGAAGCCATCAAGGCGCCGGTGCTTTGGATCAACTCCGCCGACGACTTCATTAACCCGCCGGAGCTGGGCATTGCGCAAACCCTGGTCAAGCGCATCGCGCACGGCCGCTTCATCCTGTTGCCAATCAGCGATGAAACCATCGGGCACGGTACCCACACCAAGGCTTCCGTGTGGAAGAACTACCTTGGGGAGTTCATGCGCGAAACTGAACCGAAGCCGTAGGGCGGGCGGCGCAACGGCCCTGCGCGCGCAGCTGCAATGAGCTGGCGCAGCTACTCCCCGCCGGACTCGCGATAGCG
>JBAUTX010000303.1:0-7010 GCA_049582405.1 Occallatibacter sp.
TGGCGACTGTGGCTCTGGATAAGGCGACCGTGGAGCCGCCGTAGCGGCCCGGATTCAGACCTGCATGACTTCCGCTTCTTTTTTGCGGCTGAGTTCTTCCATGCGGTGAATTTCATCGTCGGTCATCTTCTGCACTTCTTCGAGGGCGCGCTTTTCCTCGTCCTCGCTGATCTTCTTGTCCTTGGCCATCTTCTTGAGGGCCTCGTTGCCGTCGCGGCGGACGTTGCGGATGGAGGTGCGGTGGTCTTCGAGCACCTTGTGGAGGTGCTTGCAGACCTCGCGGCGGCGCTCTTCGGTCATGGGCGGGACGGGAACGCGGATGACTTTGCCGTCGGACTGGGGGTTGAAGCCAAGGTCGGAGGTGCGGAGCGCCTTGTCGATTTCACCGGCGACACTGGGATCCCAGGGCTGGATGAGAATGAGCTGCGCCTCAGGCGCGGAGACCTGCGCGAGCTGCGTGATGGGTGTGAGCGTGCCGTAGTAGTCGACCTTGATGGAATCGAGCATGTGGACGCTGGCGCGGCCAGTGCGGGTCGAAGCCAGGTTGGACTGAAAGCCGGAGACTGCCTGGTCCATGCGGCGCTTCAAATCGCCTGAGAGTTCCTTGAGAGCCGGATTGCCGGCCATGATGGAGACTGCCATAGTATTCGTCCTCACTTATGCCAAGTTGCCAACGGCTATTTTAGTATGACGCGGGCGGCAGCGGCATGTGAGATGGCGGGACAAGGAGCCGTGATGCAGCGCACGAACGCGCGTGGGCACGGCTCGGGCGACGATGGTCCGGATGCTGCTTCAATCCGCGGACGCCTTGATGTTCGTCTGGACGTCGCGGTCCACGGCGGCTGCGGAGCGCTTGTCTGCCGGGCGCTCCATGCCCTGCGCGGTTTGCGCCATGCGCAGGTGCTGCTCCATGAGTCGCCGGGCATCCTGCGGCTTGTGAGCGCGAACGGCGCGGTAGATTTCGCGGTGCATCTCGGCGGACTCGCGGAGGTCGATGGCGCGTTCTACGGTCTTGCGGCGCTTGTCGTACATGGAGGAGGTGACGGTTTCCATGATGGCGGCGAGGATGGGATTGCCGGAGGCCTGGGCGATGATGCGATGAAACAGGACGTCGTGGATGAGGTACTCGGGCGGATTCTCGAGGGCGGCAAACATCTCGGCAACCTCTTCGGCGAGCAGGGCGTGGTGTTCCTCTTTGCCGCGCTCGGCGGCGAGTGCAGCGAGGTTGCTCTCGAGGATGATGCGGGCCTCAAACATCTGCCAGGACTGGAAGCCGTGGAGCGCGCCCATGAAGCTGAGCGAGGCCTTGCCGAGATCAGGGGGGCCGTCCGCGACAAAGGTGCCAACGCCGTGGCGAATCTTCATGACGCCCATGGCGGCGAGGTAGCCGATGCCCGTGCGAAGACTGGCGCGGCTGATTTTCAGGTCGCGCGCAAGTTCGCGTTCGGGCGGTAACTTGTCGCCGGGCAGGAGGGTGCCATTTTCGATGAGGGAGCGGACGTGGTTGACCACTTGCATGGTTCGGTGGGACTCGGGCACTGCCGGTTTGACCCGCGGCATAGAGGGCACCTTCTTGCAGATTGATTGCGGAAAATCTGGACAGAAAGAGCTTATCACCGGCAATGTCATTTAGGCTTTTAAAAAATCATAGAAAGTTGACCGAGACAGGCCAAGCCTTGATGTGTATACTTGTGGTCTGACCTCTAGACAGGTCAGACCACGGCTGTGAAATACGCCACGAAAGCTGCCCATTGCCATGCTGATTCATGAAGACCGTCTTTTCCCTGCCGAGCCGAAAGAGCGCTCCATTGCCCGTTCCCTGTATCAACAGATTCGCCACCTGCCGATTGTGAGCCCGCACGGGCACACGCAGGCCGCGTGGTTTGCGAAGAACGAACCGTTTCCTGATCCGGCCAGGCTGTTTGTGCAGCCGGATCACTATGTGTACCGGATGCTCTACAGCCAGGGCGTGACCCTGGACGAGCTGGAGATTGGGCAGCCGGAGATGCAGGACCCGCGCAAGGTGTGGCGGACGTTTGCGCGACATTATTACCTCTTTCGCGGAACGCCGACGCGCATGTGGCTGGACTTCGAATTCCAGGAGCTGTTCGGGCTGGAAGAGCGGTTGAGCGAGAAGACGGCGGACAAGTACTTCGACACGATTGCCGAGAAGCTGCTGACGCCGGAGTTCCGGCCGCGGGCGTTGTTTGAACGGTTCAAGATCGAGGTGCTGGCGACGACGGATTCTCCGCTGGACACGCTGGAAGACCACGCGGCCATCCGCGCCTCGGAATGGAAGGGGCGGATTGTGCCGACCTTTCGTCCGGACCCGGTGGTGGACCCGGAGTTCGCAGGCTTTGCGGATAAGATTGCGCAGCTTGGCGCGGAGACCGGCGAGGACACGGCGACGTGGGATGGCTATCTGAAGGCGCTGCGGAAGGCGCGCGAACGATTCAAGACGCTGGGCTGCACGGCGACGGATCACGGACATCCGACGGCGCAGACGGCGGACCTGCCGAAGGCCGAAGCGGCGAAGCTGTTTGACAAGGTGCGCACGGGCAAGGCGAGCGCAGCGGAGCAGGAGCTGTTCCGGGCGCAGATGCTGACCGAGATGGCACAGATGAGCCTGGAGGATGGGCTGGTGATGCAGATCCATCCGGGCAGCGTGCGCAACCACAACCGCAAGGTGTATGAGCGCTTCGGGCGGGACACGGGCGCGGATATTCCGCGGGCGACGAACTATGTAGATGCGCTGCGGCCGCTGCTGGACCGGTTTGGCAATGAGAGCAAGCTGACGATTATTCTGTTCACGCTCGATGAGACAACCTATAGTCGTGAACTGGCGCCGTTGGCGGGTCACTACCCGTGCCTGCGGCTGGGGCCGCCGTGGTGGTTCCACGACAGTCCTGAGGGCATGACGCGCTTCCGCGAGCAGGCGACGGAGACGGCGGGCTTCTACAACACGGTGGGCTTTAACGACGACACACGCGCGTTTCTGTCGATTCCGGCGCGGCACGACGTTGCGCGGCGGATCGATTGCGCTTTCCTGGCGCGCCTGGTGGCCGAACATCGGCTGGACGAAGACGAGGCGCACGAGGTGGCACATGCGCTGACGTATGGGCTGGTGAAGAAGGCATATCGCCTGTAAGGAGATCGATGATGGCTGGCGGAATCCCTTCCAGCGAACAGATCGAAGAAGAGCTTCCGCCGATAGCAAGGGCGGGCCGCGTGCGGTGGACGATTTGCGCCATGCTGTTCGCGGCCACCTCGATCAACTACATGGACCGGCAGGTCATCTCGATTCTGAAGCCGACGCTGCAGCACTCGATCGGGATGACGGAAATCGGATACGGCTATGTGGTGGATGCCTTCCAGATTGCGTACGCGGCGGGGCTGCTGCTGGCCGGTCGCTTTGTGGACAAGGTGGGCACGCGCATCGGCTACATGGTCATCATGGCGCTGTGGAGCCTGTCTGCCATGGGACACGCGCTCGCCAACACCGTGCTGGAGTTTGGCGCGGCGCGGCTGTGCCTGGGACTGGGTGAGTCAGGGAATTTTCCGGCAGCGATCAAGACCGTGGCGGAGTGGTTTCCGCAGAGCGAGCGGTCGCTGGCTACAGGCATCTTTAACTCCGGCGCAAACCTGGGCGCGGTGCTGGCGCCGCTGCTGGTGCCGTGGGTGACGCTGCACTACGGATGGCATGCGGCGTTTCTGATTACGGGCACGTTCAGCGCGATTTGGATTCTGTGGTGGTACCGCAACTATCGCAAGCCGACGGATCATCCGACACTGACGGGCGCGGAACTGCGCTACATCTACCAGGAAGCGGCGGGGCAGATGGGACCGCAAGTGCCGTGGCGGCGGCTGCTGGGATTGCGGCAGACATGGGCGTTCTCGCTCGGGAAATTTCTGACGGATCCGATCTGGTGGTTTTATCTGTTCTGGCTGCCGTCGTACTTCAGCGCGCGCTTTCACCTGGACCTGGCGCACCTGGGGCTGCCGCTGATTGTGGTTTACAACGCATCGGCGGTGGGCAGCGTGGGCGGGGGATGGTTGCCGTCTCCGTTCAGGAAGCTGGGCATGACGGCTGTGCAGGCGCGGCTGGCGGCGATGCTGTTCTGCGCGTGCCTGGTGCTGCCGATCTTTACGCTGACGCATCTGGCGTCTGAGTGGCTAGCGGTGGCGGTGCTGAGCCTTGCGGCGGCGGCGCATCAGGGGTGGTCGGCGAACCTGTTCACCACGGCGTCGGATATGTTTCCGCGGAGCGCAGTGGGCTCAGTGACGGGCATTGGCGGCATGGCGGGCTCGGCGGGCGGCGCGCTGCTGGCCTTTTATGCGGGGCACATTCTTGAGTTGACGCACAGCTACGCGAGCCTGTTTGCGATCGCAGGCGGTGCGTATCTGACCGCGCTTGTAATTTTGTACGCGCTGGCTCCTGGACTGAGGAAAGTGGAGCTGGCGGTGTAAGGCTTGGACGTTTTTGCAGTACGAGATTTTGCAGGACACGATTTGGAAAAGGGAGAAATGATGGGGAACCGCACTCTTACGTTAACCAAGTATTCATTGGGAACCGGGGACCGCTTTGCACATCAGGCGAAGGCGCAACTGAAGGCATGCATGCAGGCGCTGGAGCACGGCGTGGAAGTGTCGCCGGTGTGGAACAAGTCCAATCGTGAACACATGATCATCGGTTCGGAGCCGGCGAGCGTACGCGTGGCAGCGGACGCAGCAGTGAAGGAGCTGGGCTGGACGCTGCCGTATTTTTGCGATGCGGATCATATTACGCAGCAGACGGTGGGGCGCTTTCTGGATGCGTGCGATTTCTACACGCTGGACGTGGCGGACTTCATCGGCAAGGCCGCGCCGGAGGCGGAGATCAGCGCGTTTATGAAGCGGCGCGCGGCGCTGGCGGGACGCATTGCGCTGAAGGGCGTGGATGAGGCATTTGAGATCACGCAGGAGCTGCTTGAGAAGACGGCGCGCAAATACCTGGGCGCGGTGAAGACGGCAGGCGAGGTGTACCGGACGATTCTGAAGGCGAAGGGCGAAGGGAACTTCATCCCCGAAGTATCAATGGACGAGACGGACACGGCGCAGAGCCCGGTGGAGCTGCTGATTGTCCTTGCGGCGATTGCGGATGAGGGGATTCCGGTGCAGACGATTGCGCCGAAGTTCAGCGGCCGATTCAACAAGGGCGTGGACTACGTGGGCGACGTAGCGCAGTTCGAGCGCGAGTTCCAACTGGATGTGGCGGCGATTGCGTATGCGGTGGCGGAGTTTGGGCTGCCTGCGAATCTGAAGCTGAGCGTGCACTCGGGCAGCGACAAGTTTTCGATTTACCCGGCGATTCACCGCACGATGAAGCGGTTTGATGCGGGCGTGCACCTGAAGACGGCGGGCACGACGTGGCTGGAAGAGCTGATCGGGCTGGCGGAAGCGGGTGGCGATGGGCTGGCGCTGGCCAAGGAGATC
Organism: Occallatibacter sp.; assembly: GCA_049582405.1. Taxonomy (GTDB): domain Bacteria; phylum Acidobacteriota; class Terriglobia; order Terriglobales; family Acidobacteriaceae; genus Telmatobacter. Next base: position 5,473 of record JBAUTX010000303.1, read on the forward strand.
TACGCCGAGGCGCATGGGCATCGCGAGGAGCTTTGCGCGCCGTATGCGACGGTGATTGATATTGACGTGGCCAAGCTGCCGGCTCCGGCGGATGTCGCCAAGTGGACCTCGGAGCAGTACACGGCGGCGCTGCGGCACATACCGGGCGCGGCGGCGTACAACAGCAGCCTGCGGCAACTGCTGCATGTGGGCTTTAAGGTGGCGGCGAAGATGGGACCGCGCTACCTGAGTCTGCTGGAAGCGCATGAAGACGTGATTGCGCGCAACGTGACGGAGAACCTCTACAACCGGCACATTGCGCCTGTGTTTGAAGGATAAGGACGAGGCCGTATCGCGGGATGCGGCCTCAGTTTCAGGGAGACGAGAAAGATGGCGAATTTGTTGAGCCTTGAGGGCAAGGTGGCGGTGGTGACCGGAGGGACGTCGGGCATTGGCCGTGCGATGAGCCTTGGCCTGGCGGAGGCGGGCGCGGACGTGGTGGCCACGGCGCGGCGGCAGCAGCAGGTGGATGAGACGGCGGCGGAGATTGAAAAGCTCGGACGGAAGACGCTTCGCGTGGCTTCCGACGTGTGCGACCGGAGATCGCTGGAGACGCTGCTGGCGGAGACGGTGAAGAGCCTGGGCAAGGTGGACATCCTGATCAACTGCGCGGGGCGCATCAAGCGGACGCCGACGATCAGCGTGAGTGAAGAGGAGTGGAACGGGATTCTCGACACCAACCTGACAGGGACGCTGCGCGCGTGCCAGGTGTTTGGCGCGCACATGCTGGAGCGCGGCTACGGGCGGATCATCAACATCGCTTCGCTGAACAGCTTTGTAGCGCTGAACGAAGTGGCGGCGTATGCGGCGAGCAAGGCGGCGGTGATGTCGCTGACGCGGTCGCTGGCGGTGGAGTGGTCGCGGAAGGGCATCACGGTGAATGCGATTGCGCCGGGCGTGTTTCGCACGGAGCTGAACGCGACGCTGCTGGACAGCACACCGCGCGGGCAGGAGCTGCTGATGCGCACGCCGATGGGGCGCTTTGGCAAGACGGAAGAGCTGATTGGCGCGGCAGTTTATCTGGCGTCGGACGCGGCGTCGTTTGTGACGGGCGAGACGCTGGTGGTGGATGGCGGCTTCCTGGCGAGCGGCGTGAACCAGTAGCGGTTATGCACCGGGGCCAATGGGTCGCGTGATCTTGAGAATGCGTTTTGCGTTGCCGGAGGCGACCTGCTGTCGCTCAGTCTCGGTGATGCGCGCATTCTCCATGAAGGCCGCGGCCACCGGCGTTTTCTCAAACGGATAATCGATCGAGAACATGACGTTCTCTGCGCCCATGGCGTCGAGCGCGCAGCGGAGTGAGATGTCGGAGCAGACGCCGGATGTGGTGAGGGCGATGTTGCGCTTGATGTAGAACGAGGGCTGCTGCGGCAGCGTCATGGAGCCGCGGTGGGAGATGGGCCAGCGGCTGTCAAAGCGCCACAGGTTGAGGGGCAGAGTCTCTCCCATGTGGCCAAGGATGACGCGCGCGTTGGGATAGCGCTCGAAGACGCCGCCGA
>JBAUTX010000304.1:0-10030 GCA_049582405.1 Occallatibacter sp.
CATAACGACCCCTCCATTGGGTGTGCATTGAGATGGTTAAAGTTGAAGAACCAGCCAGCCGTTCCGTGCCGCAGGCTGCGCAGTCGGCGTTTGAACCTGAGCGCTCGGAACCACTCTGAAGATGAGCTTCGTCACGGTGAACTGCTCCATCGGTTGCCGCAAGACCTGGCCCTCTGGACTGACTACCGTGTCGTAGTCAGACCGCACCTGCGCCGTGGCTGCCGATACAATCTCCACCTGCTCCCACGCCGCCACGACCATGTATGGCCCCTGTGCAATTGGCCGGGGCCCTGTCTCAGGCGTCGTTGCACGTACGGCTACGGCTTGAGTCGCTCCATGCAGCGCAACGTGCGCCGTGCGCCCTCTGACGGCTTCTACCTGGCTCTGTGGCTCCACGGCAAGGGCCGCAACAGCCCGCGCAGCGGAACCTTCCTCGTAATCGTGATGGCGCAGCGCCGCCGGTATCGATCTTGCATGCGCAGCTTCCTGTGCGCCCGTCTCTGCCCGCCGCGCCGCCCTGGCCAGCTCAACCCGCTGCTCCGGCACAAACGCCACCAGTTGCGGTGCCCGCGCCAGCTCCACCGATGCAAACGCCAGTCCGCATCCCACCACCGCCAGAAAGCTGCCTGCCGCCACCGGGTTCAGCCGTGGCCCGCGCGCCAGAATGCGATGCACGCGGTCCACCAGTTCCGATCTGCGTTGCCATGCCCCCAGGGTTAACGCCTCTGCCCGCCGCGCCAGCCCGCGTTCGGCCAGACTTGCCAGGCACGCGGCATACGCCCGCGGCGCGCGCGTCCGCCGCACCACGGCCTCGTCGCAGGCCATCTCCCGCTCCTGGCACAACCGCCGCTCCAGCCACCACAGCGCGGGATTCAAGGGGAAGAGAACCAGGCAGAGCTTCTGCAGCAGGTTGCTCCAGTCATCGCCGCGGCGCAGGTGTTCAGCCTCATGCAGCACCACTTGTTCCAGTTCCGCAGGCGTCAGCCGTTCCAGCAGCCACGCAGGCACCAGAATGCGCGGCGCAAAAAAACCAATCACGCTCGGCCGGTCCAGCTCTGTCGTTGAGCAGATCTCCACCCGCCTGCGCAGCCCCATCCGCTCAGCCGTTTCAGGCACGCAAATCGGCTGGGCCATCGGCGTTGCCCGCTTCCAAAGGCGCCGCAGGCGCACTGTGTGCACCGCGAGGTCCGCCGCACGCGCCAGCGATGCCAGCCCCCACAGCACAGCAATCGCCATGCTCCACCGCATGTCCAGTTGCAGCCACGGTCCGTGCGTCATCCCTCCAACCGCCGCTCCCGCAGGCTGCGCGCCGTCCGCGTGCCAAAGCAGCGGCACAAAAGGCAGCGCTGCAACAGCAATAAACCCCGCCGCCCATGCGGCAAACCGCTGCGTTGCAGCAATCCGCGGCGCCAGCCGGAACGCAGTCGCCAGCGCACCTGCAACCACCAGCCCCTGCCACAGAGCCGTCACAGCAATCGGAGCCGCCACGTGTGACATCGCGCTCATCCCCGCAGAAAGCCGGTCACTCACGCTTGCGAGCGTCGCCAAAAGCGCAGGCAGCGCCAGATGCAGCATCATCGGGACACCTCGCCGGCCGCATCGTCATCGGTCCCATCCGGTGCCGCTTGCTCGATGGCCTGTCTCAGCCGCTGCAACTCCTCCGGAGAAATCTCTTCATCTCCCAGCAGGGACAGCAGCAGCCGCTCCCGCGAGTTACCGAAGAACCGGCCAAGCACATGGCGGATCTCCGAGCGGCTCGCCTCTTGTTCCTCCACGCACGGCCGGTAGATGAAGGCTCGACCCTCCTGCCGGTGCTCCACGTAGCCCTTCTGTTCCAGAATCCGGATCGTCGTCAGCACCGAGTTGTAGGCCAGCGCTTCGCCCTCGGGCATCGCCGCCACCAGGTCCGTCACGGCCGATTCGCCGCGCCGCCACAGAATCTTCATCAGCCTCAGCTCGGCCTCGGTCAGCGTGTTGGACTTTTTCGGAGGCATTCCAATCCCTTTGATTCCAAATGCTTTCAGGCTCCGGACGAGCCCGTTCACACCACTATAGACCCACAACTAAAGGATTAGTTAGCCAGAATCGTAAAAATTTCTTGCGTCGAGAGCCCAATTTCTGTGGAAACGGGTAGGGAAGACTCAGGCCTGATGCAGCGCTCGCGGCTTCTTCGCCGGTTGCAGCAGTCCCATGGTGATGATCCCAGCCGGCACCAGGTACGCCAGTGACCCGAAGACCCACATCACTACCGCGCCCAGCACCTGGTCCGGCACCGGTTGAAGCTGGAATGGGTTCGGATGCTCCACGTAGAACGCGTAAACCGGCCGGTTGCAGAACGCGAGAAAAGCCGACAAGCCCGTGTTCACAAAGTCCGCAGTGATCAGGTAGAGCAGTATTCCCCAGTGGAAGGGCTTTGTCCGCGAAGGCCACGGCTGCACAATGCACCACCAGAACACCATCGCGCCGAAAAGGAAGCACAGATGCTCGATGTCGTGGATCGTTTCGTTTTCGAGTGCAATGTCGTAGGCGCGCGGCACATGCCATGCAAGCAGTGTCACGTTCATGGCCAGCCACGCCACCGGCGGATGCACCAGCCCGTGCACCAGCTTCCGCAGCAGTTTGATGCGCAGCAGCGGCCCGGCAATTCCCACGCGCATAAAACGTGGCAGCCCGCGCAGCAGCGGCACCACGGGCTGCCCCAGCAGCACCAGCGGCGGCACCACCATCATCAGGATCAGATGCTCGATCATGTGCGCGCTCAGCAGCACATCGGCAAAGGCGTCCAGAGGCGAGCCGATCGAGATCCACAGGCTCGCCATGCCCGACAGGAAGAACAGCAGCCGCGTGGAATCGAACTGCTGCGGCCGTGTCTTGCGCAGGGCAAGCCAGCCGCGCACGTAGATCGCCGAGGTCACGACGGTGGCCACAGTGAGCCACACCGGCAGATCCCAGTCCTCCATCACGGCCTGTACTGCGGAGGTCATGTTCTTACCGCGTTCCCGCTCCGCCCGCGTCCGCCGGCTTCTCCGCGGGGTTTGCCTGCGTCAGTTGGCGTGATGCATCCACGGCCGGGGGCAGATCTTTCCCGCGCAGCGTCATCAGGAAGCTCACCAGCGCGCGCGTCTCCTCCGGGCTCAGCGCCTTGCCATAGGCAGGCATGTTGCCGCCGCCCTGCAGCACCTGGCGAATCATTTGGTCCTCCGTCATGCGCGCGGCAAGGTTGTCCAAAGCGGGCCCTCGCATGCCGCCCACACCGCCCAGTTCGTGGCAGTTGCGGCACTGCTTGTTCTGCAGCACCAGCGCGCCCTGGCGCTCCAGCGGCGAGCGGTCTTTCAGGTACGCCGCGGGAATTGTGTCGCCCGACCACGCCTCCATCATCGGGCTCCACGGCGTATACGTGCCCAGCCGCGTAAAGATGCCCAGCGTCACTGCAATCACCGCCACCATCAGCACCGCTACTGGCCTGCGCGACCAGTGCTTCTCGCCCTCGCCCGCAACCAGCGGCAGCAGCAGCATCCCGCCAATGATCACGATGGGTGCGATAAACAGGAACGGCGTTTCCATCTCCGCCGGCAGATACGCCAGCACCGCATAAATCCACAGGAAGGCAAAGTCCGGCTTCGGCGCCGTCTGGATAATCGTCGGGTCAGGTTGTCCCGTCGGCCCAATCGGTCCCAGCAGCAGCGCGCACCCCATCACCGACAGCAGAATCGCCGCCGCAAACACCGCATCCTTCCACGCCGCATCCGGCACAAAGGGAACGCCGTCCTTGCTCGTCGCCTCGTGATACTCCTGCATGTAGCTGGCCTTGCTCACCACACGTCCCGGCATCGGCCACTCGTTGATGCCCAGCCGCAGCACCATCCATACATGCAGGCCCACCAGCACCAGCAGCGTCCCGGGAATGATGAAGACGTGCAGCGCAAAGAACCGCGACAGCGTCTGCCCGCCGATAATCGGTCCGCCCAGCAGCAGCCCCACCATCGGTCCGCCCACAATCGGAATGCGGCTCACAATCGACGCGCCGATGCCCAGTCCCCAGTAGGCGTCCTGGTCAAAGCGCAGCACCTGCCCGCTGAAGGCCATGCCCAGCGTCAGCAGCAGAAGGAACACGCCAATAATCCACGTCAGCTCGCGCGGAAACTTGTACGCGCCAAACAGAAATACCTGCACCATGTGGATCAGCACGATGGCGATCATGAAGTCCGATCCCCATCCGTGCATCGCGCGCAGAAACCAGCCCAGCGTCACATTGTGATTCAGGAACTGCAGGCTGCTCCACGCCTCGCCGGCGGAAGGCGAATACACCAGCGCCAGCAGAATGCCCGTGACGATCTGCAGCATCAGCAGCACCGTGGCCGCGCTGCCAAACACATACCACCAGCTCGCACTCCGCTCCGGCGTGGGATGCTGCGCAGCCTCCACCATTGGCTTCGCCAGGCCCAGCCGGGTCTCAAACCAGTCAAACAGCTTCACCGCGCTGCTCCTCTTTGCATTCGGGTTGTCCATTACGACGACCTCGCGGAACTGGCGTCCTCGGCCCCTGCACCATCCAACGCTTGAGGCGCAATCTGGACCAGCGGCTTCTTCTTGTTGCAGGCCTCGCCGGCCAGCGTCGGCATCGAGCCTGCCTCAATCAGCAGATGATTTCCCGCCACCGTGTACTTGTACTCAAACAGGCCGCGCTCTGGCGGACCCGACGCGCGCGATCCATCCTCGTAATAGGCGCCGCCGTGGCATGGGCACAGGAACAGCCGCGACTGCGCGAACCATCGCACCGGGCAGCCCAGATGCGCGCAGTTGATCGCAAACACCTGGAACCTCTTGCCCTCAATACGCCGCACCCAGCAGGCTACGTTCCCCGTCATCCCATCGGAGACCATCGTCACCGGATTGCGATAATCCACCAGCCGCGTCTCGCCCTCCGGAAAATCATTAATCGATCCCAGCGATACCCAGGACTGATAGCTCGCGTTCTTCTTGAGTGCCGGCCCCAGAAGGTACCCAAGAATCGGCACCGCCACCACCGCGCCCACTGCGCCATTCAGCGCCAGGGACAGTTTGAAAAGAAATGCCCGCCGGCTTTGCACGGCGGCTTTCGCCTCGGCCTGCCCCGTGGCCTGCCCCGTGGTTCGCGCCGTGGTTTGTGTCGTGCCTTCCGCGTGCCCGGTTGAGCCTTTCTCCTGCGATGTGCTCATTTCGCCTCCTTGCCTGCCGCTGCATGTACGCTGCAAAGCCCGCACGGGGGCTCCGTCCCGTTCTGCCCTCCCGCATCCGCGCGGTGCACTGCAATCCAGGCCACAAGATCGTTTACGTCTTCCGAACTCAGCGCAGTCTGCGTAGGGCTCGTAATATATGACCGCCAGTCCGGCACACCCTCATCCGGCCGCCCGCCCAGAATCAGGCTCCGCAGGCTCTGGTTGCTCACCAGCGCCAGCGCGGAGCGGTCCAGAATCGTGTCCTTCGTTGCGCCCTGCGGCAGGGTTTGCCCCTTCGCAGGCTTCACGCCTGTCCCATCGTCTCCGTGGCACCGCGCACAGGCCTCCACAAAAACCATCTGCCCGTGCGCCACGCTGCCCAATGCGCTGTCAGCATAGGGTGGCAGCTTCACGCCGGCGAACTCCGCAGGCTTGGCCCAGGCTGCAAGCATGCCCTTGACCAGCGCATCGATTTGCTGGTCGGTCAGCATCCCGCCCGCGCTCTGCGCAAAGGCCGGCATCAGTGTCCCTTTCACGCCCTTCGCCGTGACCGACCGCACGTTCTCTTCGCCCGCAATCGCCAGATATGCCGGATTGTTCAGGGGCAGCGCCGCGCCATCGCGTCCATTCTCCCCGTGGCAGCCCGCGCAGTTCTGTGCGTACAGCGTCTTGAAGTCTGTCACTTCATCCGGGCGCACCACCTCCGGCCCCGGTTTCGGATAGCCAGGCATCCGGCTGCATCCCGCCGCGCTCAGTGCCACGGCGCAGAGCGCGAGAGCCTGCAATGCGTACGAACCGCTCTTCATTGCTCTTCATCCTTCTGGCGGTCCTCGCCTTCGTGGTCACCCATAGTCCCATGCACCCCTGCGCGCAACACGAACGGCAGGGATTGGAACTGCTTCGTTCGCACTTTGGCCTGCAGGTTCACCACGTAGCCCGCCACCAGTCCAAAAGCAATCTGCGACGGAATAAACCAGAGCCAGTCAATGCGTTCATTCAAGATAGGACTGACAACATTCAGTGCCGAGGCCAGCAGTCCGGTCCACAGCAGCGGTGCCAGAAAGCCCGCCGTCAAAATGGGCCACCGCGGAAACATCGGCAGCAAAGCGCCGTAGAGCGAGCCCACCAGCAGCGACGTCACGGCATGAATCGCCAGCGCCGCCAGCAGCCCCTCAATGTGGAACTGCGACAGGAACTGATCGCTTTCATGGGCCCAGCTCACAAAGCCGCCCGCCGCCATCAGGTTCGTGGCATACCACAGGCTGTGAAACTTCAGCAGACTGAACAGTGTCGCCGGCCCAATCATGGCGATCCCGCCCGCGATTCCGCCCTTCAGGCCGGTCGTAAACCGGAATGTCTCCAGCGGAACCATCTTGCGGTGTACCGGGCTCAGCGGCAGCTTCTCAATCGACTTGCGCGAGGTCACCGGGACAATCTCTTCCTTCTTCACCGGCACCATCTCGTGCGCTTCTTCCGGCAGCACGGCGCGGAACCACTTGTAGCTCGCCGCGATGCAAAAAACCACGCCCAGCACGCTCACCGCGACATGCGTCACCATGCCGGTAATGATGAGCGTGATGCCCAGCGCCAGAACAATCGGTGCTGCCGTAGGCTCCGGCATGTGTACTGCTGCGTGACCGCCCTCGTGTTTGTGCTCCATTGCCTACCTCGACTGCGGCCTCAGCGGCCCAGAATATACACCACGGTAAAAACGACCACCCACACAGCGTCCACAAAATGCCAGTACACGCTCAGCACTTCCAGTCGCTCCGCATGGTGCGCGTTGACCTTGCCCAGCAGCGAAAAGATCAGCGCCAGCCCCAGCATGATGAGCCCCGCAATCACGTGCGAAGCATGCAGCCCCACCAGCGAATAGAACGTCGTGCCAAACAGATTCGTGCGAATTGTCAGCCCATCGTGATAGATCAGCTGATACCATTCCATCGCCGTGCTTGCGATGAAGATGCCGCCCAGCAGCACCGTCGACGCCAGCCATGCCGTGAACCGTCCAACACGGCTCGCGCGCAGCTCATGCACCGCAAAATGCACCGTGATGCTGCTCGACAACAGGCAGATCGTCGAGAAGATGGGAAGCTCAAGCACTTCGCGCGGCGTCGGCCCGCTCAGGCTCTTGCCCGTGTAGTAGATGTAGGCGACCACGAAGATCACAAAGATCGCCGACTCCGCTGCAATCAGGCACGCCATGCCCACCATGCCCCGCGAGGGTTGCTTCCACTCTTCACCTGTCAGATTTGAAACCGCCACTGCTGTGCTCATGCGCCTCTGCTCCTGGTCCGCGCTCGTTACTCAAAATTGCTGTCCGGGTCGTCCGGATGTTTCAAATCCCACAGAGGCCGCCGGCTTGAAACCGTCGGCGTCTCCGCAAAGTTGTAGCTCGGCGGCGGCGAACTCGTTGACCACTCCAGCGTCCACGCATCCCACGGGTCAGGCCCGGCCACCTCGCCCTTGTAGTAGGACCGCACCAGGTTGTACACAAAAATCAGCGTGGCGATCGTCTGGAAGATCGCGCCAATGCTCACAATCATGTTCCAGCCGCCCCATCCGCGATCAGCCTCGTAGGTGTAGATCCGGCGCGGCATCCCCAGCAGTCCCGGCACATGCATAAAGTCGAACGTCATGTGGAAGCCGATCACAAGCAGCCAGAAGTGCCACTTGCCCAGCGTTTCCGACATCATCCGCCCCGTAATCTTCGGGTACCAGTAATAGAACGCCGCGAAGATCATGAACAGAATTGCGCCCACCAGCACATAGTGGAAGTGCGCGACCACAAAGTAGGAATTGCCAAGCTGCCAGTCAAACGGCGACGCCGCGAGCATCACGCCCGTCAGTCCCGCAATCAGGAACTGAAACAGAAATCCGATGGAAAAGATCATCGGCGTCGCAAACCGGATATTCCCGCCCCACATCGTCGCCAGCCAGTTGAAGATCTTGATGCCCGTCGGCACCGCGATCACCATGGTGGAAAACGTGAAGAAGGCATTCGCTTCCGGCCCGATGCCGACCGTGAACATGTGGTGCGCCCACACGCCCATGCTGATGAAGCCGATGGCCACCGTGGCCGCCACCATCGCGGGATAACCAAAGATCGCCTTGCGCGAGAACACCGGGATGATCTCATTCGCAAACGCAAAAGCCGGAAGCACCAGAATGTAGACCTCCGGATGTCCGAAGATCCAGAAGAAGTGCATCCACAGCACCGCCGACCCACCCGCCTGCGTGTCAAAAAAGTGGCCACCCAGATAGCGATCGATCACCAGCATGATCTGTGCGGCCGTCAGCGGGCTGATCGCGATGAACGCGATGCAGCTTGTCACAAAGTAGAGCCAAACCAGCAGAGGCAGCCTGCTCAGCTTCATTCCGTGGCAGCGCATGCTCAGGGTCGTCGCCACAATATTGAGCGCCGTGCCAATCGACCCCACGCCGCTCAGCAGCACGCTCAGCGTCCAGTAGTCTGTGCTGTGCCCCGGTGAGAATACCTTGGCCGTCAGTGGCGCATAAGCAAACCAGCCCACATCCGGCGCCGTGCCCGCACCATACAAGCCGCTGCCCGCAAAGTAGCTGAAGTAGAGCAGGAATCCCGCAAAGGCTGAGATCCAGAAGCTGAATGCATTCAACCGCGGAAACGCCATATCCCGCGCGCCGATCATCAGCGGGATCAGGTAGTTGCCGAATCCGAACAGAATGGGCATGCCCACGAAAAACACCATCGTCGTCCCGTGCATCGTGAACAGCCGGTTGAACGTCTCCGGCGAAACAAAATGGTTGTTCGGCACGGCGAGTTGCACCCGCATCAGCAGCGCTTCAATCCCGGCCACCACAAGAAAAATCAGCGCATAGCCGATATACATCAGCCCGATCTTCTTGTGATCGACCGTCGTAATCCATTCCTGCACCACATCAAGGACGCCGCCCGGCCTCCGCACCGTCTGCGGAAGACCGGCCACTGCCGCTGCTGGAGTGTGAGTTGCCATTGCTGCCTCTTCTTCTGCTGCTTACTTGAGCGTGTTCAAATACTGCGCCACCGCGTCCAGATCGTGATCGTTCAGATGCATCGCGGGCATCAGCGCGCCGGGCTTGAAGTCCGCAGGATTGTTGATGAATGCACGAAGATTCTCCGGCGTGTTGGGCACCGCGCCCGAAGCAATCGTCGCCCGGCTCGCTACGTGCGACAGGTCCGGCCCGAAAATCCCCTTCGCATCCGTGCCCGAAACCGCATGGCAGTTCACGCAGGCATTGCGCAGGAACACCTCGCGTCCTTCTGCGGCGCTCGGCGACTGCAGCGCCACGTGCTGCTGGTCCGCCACCCAGGCAGAGAACTGCTCCGGCGTATCGGCGTACACACGAATCAGCATCTTTGCGTGCTGCACCCCGCAGTATTGCGCGCATTGGCCCAGATACAGGCCCGCCTGCTCCGGATCAATCCACATCGTGTTCACTTTGTTCGGAATGACATCCATCTTCCCCGCAAGTCGTGGAACCCAGAAGCTGTGATCGGTGTCCGCCGAGGACATCGTCAGGTACGTCGGTGTCGGATGTTCGGGATTGCTGACCGGCACGTGCAATTCATTGGCCGTCACAATGCCAAGCTTCGGATAGCGGTACTCCCACCAGTACTGATGCCCAATCACCACCACATCCAGCGCATTCGCGGGCTTCGGCATTTGCTGTGTGACAAAGATGACGCGCGCGCTCGCCAGAAACAGGGCCACAATGATCAGAATCGGAATGACCGTCCACGACAGTTCGACCTGGTTGCTGCCGTAGATTTGTGGCGGCTCGCTGTTCTCATCTCCGGGCCGGCTGCGATAGCG
>JBAUTX010000305.1:0-10551 GCA_049582405.1 Occallatibacter sp.
CCCCTCGCTTCTATCCCCGCCAACGCCACGCTTTACATCGCCGGACCGCGCAGTGCGCGCGTCTGGCTCAACGGCCAGCTCGTCGCAGTGCTCCGTTTCGACGGCGGCCACCACATCGGATTTGCCACGTTGACCGCCGGCGTTGCTCCCTATCTGCGCGTCGGCTCCAACGTGCTTGCGCTCGAAGTCGTTCGCGGCTACGGCAGCCATCACCACACCAACTCGCTCCACACGCGCTGGCTCAACTCCGGCGAAGTTCTCGCCGTTGCCATCCTCCCCGCCGCTGCAGCCATCGCAGCCACACCTTTGCTCCAGAGCGACACCACATGGCGCAGCACCACCGCTCCAGATCCCGGCTGGCAGCAGCCCGGCTTCGACGATTCCGCATGGAAGCCCGTCACAAGCCTCGGCGGCATCGAAAGCGACGTCGACTTCTTCCAGTGGAACGCCGACGCAGGCATGTACGCATGGCCCGGCTATCTCGGCGAAGCGCGCTACATGGCCAACTGCCTCCTGACGCCGGTCACCACCACGCAAACGCCAGACGGCCTGCTCCTCGACTTCGGCCGCGAGATCAACGGCCGCCTGCTGCTCACCGCGCAGACGCAAGCTCTTCACGCCACCATCCGCTATGGCGAGTCGATGGGCGAGTTGCTGCACGCACCCTTTCTCGGTGATCTGCCTCTCGACGTGCCGGCAGGTCACACCGCGCGCGGCCCCAAAACCGGCTTCCGCTACGCGCTCGTGAAAAACGCGAGCAGCGACGCCACTGTCTCCGCGGAATCCATCTTCTATCCCGCGCAGGCCATCGGCAGCTTCCGCTCCAGCGACGCGCGCCTCAACCGCATCTGGCAGACCGCCGTGGACACCGCGCACCTCTCCATGCAGGACTCCATCCTCGACGGCATCAAGCGCGACCGTGGCCGCTGGATCGGCGACGATGAAGTCATCCACCGCGTCATCGCCGACATCTACGGCGATCCGCGCCTCGTGCGCGCCGGTCTCGAAGACGCCATCGGCCCCGCGCCCGTCTCAGGACCCGTCAATGGCCTGCCCGGCTACTCAGCCTGGTGGGTCATCAGCGAATTCGAATACGTGCAGCGCTGGGGCGATATCAACCAGCTCCAAAGCGTGCAAGGCCGCATGTTGCAGTTGCTCGCGCTCATGGAGCGCGATCTCGACGCACGCCACCTCTACGCCGCCAGAGACGGTGGCAAGCCCTTCGTCGACTGGTCGCCCGGTCTTAGCGGCGACTCGCCCGAAGCGCGCCGCGCCGTTCACTTTGAATACCTCCTCGCCTTTCGCCGCGCTGCTACGCTGCTGCGCCTCACCGGCGACACCGCCAACGCAGCACACTACGCCGCACTCGCCAGCGAGATGACCACCGCCGCGCAAACATCTCTCATCGACACCACCGGCGCATTCGGCGACCGTTGGCAAACCAACGCCATCGCCGTGCTCGCAGGCGCCGTCACCAGCGAGGCGCAGCGCCAGGCCGTCTGGCGCGTCCTCGCGCGCACCGTCACCACGCGCAAGCCCTGCGACATCATCACGCCCTACTACGGCAGCTATCTGCTCTCTGCCATGGCCGCGCTCGGCCACCGCACAGAGGCCCTCGCATGGATGCGCACCTACTGGGGCGGCATGCTCGACGCGGGCGCCACCAGCTTCTGGGAAGCATGGGATCCCGCATGGGCTGGCCCCGATCCGCACGCGCGCCTCCAGGCAGACGACAAGGTCGGCTACTACGCGAGCCTCTCGCACGGCTGGTCCAGTGGCCCCGCAGCCTGGCTCATCGAAGAGATCCTCGGCCTCACGCCGCTTGCGCCCGGCTATCGTCACATCCAGATCCGGCCCGACCTAGCCGGCCTCCAGTGGGCGCAGGGCGCCATCGCCACGCCACAAGGCGCTGTCCGCGCAGAGGCCACAACGCAGCACATCGCTGTCAATCTTCCCGCAGGCATCACCGCCGAAATCCTGCTGCCCGCGGGCCGCTGGACCTGCAACGACCGCGCGCTCGCAAGCACCTCTGCCAGCGACGGCCGCATCCGAACCACATGGAATCAGCCTGAAACCCTCAACTGTGTGAGACAAACACCATGAATCTTCGCGGACCTGTTCTCGCTTTCATCTGTTGCATCGGAATCGTCTCCGCCCATGCGCAGAGCGCAGACACCAGCTTCATCTTTCCGCCGCTCGCCTCGGGCCACGCGCTGCCCGGCACGCAGCGCGACAACCACGCCTCCACGCTCGTCGAGCTGCGCAACGGCGACATCCTCGCCGCGTGGTTTGCCGGAACCAAAGAGGGCGCGCCCGACGTTGCCATCTACGGCGCTCGCCTGCACGCCGGCACGTGGAGCACACCCATCGAGTTGGCGCGCGCCGATGGCGTCGCCTGCTGGAACCCCGTTCTCTTCCACACGCGCGACGGCAGGCTCTGGCTTTACTACAAGTACGGCACCCATCCCAGCACATGGCTTGGCGCGCGCAAGAGCAGCAGCGACGAAGGCCGCACCTGGAGCGCAGCAGAGACGCTTCCCGCTGGCATCCTCGGCCCCATCAAGGACAAGCCGCTCGTGCTCCCGAACGGCGTCCTCGTCAGCGGATCTTCCGTCGAACACGGCACGTGGACCGCGTGGATCGAGCGCTCCACCGACAACGGCGCCACCTGGACGCACTTCGGCCCCATCACCGTTCCTGAGAATCTCGACGTGCCCAATGCCGCTGCCCTAACAGCCGCCGAGCATCCCGCAACGCCGCCCAGCGACTCCTCTTCAGAGCCTCACACCAAGGTCTACCCGCTCGCAAAAAGAACCGTCGGCATCATTCAGCCCGCCGTCGTCTCCCTCGGCGGCCATCACCTTCGTTTCTACGCGCGCAGTCACACACGCGCCGCGCGCATCGCCGTCGCCGATTCCTACGACGACGGCATCACCTGGACGCAGGCGCATTTCATCAGCCTGCCCAACCCCAACTCCGGCATTGACGCCGTGCGTCTCCGCGACGGACGCATCGTGCTCATCTTCAACAACAGCTACAACGAGCGCACGCCGCTCAACCTCGCCGTCAGCCGCGATGGCGAGCACTTCCACATCTTCAAAACTCTCGAAGACGGCCCCGGTCAGTACTCCTATCCGGCCATCGTGCAGGCACGCAACGGCGATCTGCTCATGACGTACTCGTGGCGTCGCGAGACCATCAAGTTCCTGCGCCTGCCGCTGCGTGAGGTTCCCCGGCGCTGAGGCGAGAACTTAATTCACACTCACCGCGTGCGCCGCACTCCCTCCATCCGCCCGCTTCGCATCCGCAATCGCATCCGCCGCCCACGACGCGTACGCGAACTTCTGCCGCTCGCGCTCCCACTCCGCCATCGGCAGCACGCTCAGTTGCTCCGGCGTCAGCTTCGGCACGTCCACATCAATGGCCCGCAGCCCACCATCGCGATCCTCGCGTTGCGCGCTGTGGTTCAGATACACACCCTTCGTCGCTGCCCAGTCGGCAATGCGAATCGTCGGCAACTTCCGGATCTTCCTTGCCGACCAGTTCGCAAAATGCAGTTGCTGCGCCAGCCACTCCGCCGCGGGCTTCGTCACCCACCCCGGCCGGTGGCTCGCGCCCGGATCAAAGTACGTCGTAAACACATTCCTGTCCGACCCGTTCAGCGCAATCGTCCGCGCGCGCAAATCCTCAAAGAACTCCGGCCCGTGCTGCGGAATCGCCACCACCGTGTCCGCCGTCCCGTTCCAGATGAACGTCGGCCCGCGCCGCGCTTGCAGCGCAAAGATTGCCGCAGGCCGGTCGCCCAGAAACTTCAGCGCCTGGTACGGCCCGCTCTGGCACATCACCATGTGGCTTGCGTCCCAGTAGCCGCCCGGCCCGTCCAGGTCGCCGCCACCCGTCAGAAAGACCGCATGAATCCGCGCATCCACCGCCCCGGTCAGCGACGCCACAAACGACCCCATCGAAAATCCCAGCAGTCCTATCCGCCGCGCATCCACCTCCTGCCTGCTCAGCAGATACGACACGCCCTGCATCGCATCCGTCATCATCGCGCCGCCCATGCGTTCCGGCACGCCGGGCACGTCAATCACGCGGTCATGCTCGCCCGTCGCGTCCTTGTGCTCATCGTTGCGCTCGCCTTCGCCAATCGGGTCGTACGTCACCACCATCGCACCGGCACGCGCATACTCCACGCCCGTGTACCACGAATACCAGCTCGTCTTGTCCGCTCCGTGGCCGTTCACCACCACGATGCCCGGAATCTTCCCGTGCACCGTCTCCGGGCGATACACAATCGCCGGAATCCGCAGCCCGTACTCCGTTGCATAGGTCACGCGCTCGGCAATCACGCCGGGCTCAGGCGAGAAGCTGCCATAGCTCTCCGCATCCAGCGCCGGCAGCGGCTCCGGTACAAACAGCGCCGCGCGAATCTTCGCCCGCATCTCCTGCACCTGGCTGTCGGTCAGCTGCGCTCTGACTGGCATGACCACAACCGCGCCCAGCGCCATCCCGGCCATCCAGTTCCGTGCTGCCTTCCGCAGTGTGGAATCCCGCTTCTGCATGCTCATCCTGTTGATCTCATCCGCCTCGCGATAGTACAAGAGACCTGCACGACGATTCAATCCGGCAAGAGAAGAGATGACTTGGCCGCCTGAACCGGTCAGACCTCTTTCATTTGCTCGAAAAGGATTCATGCCGAGATTCTCAAATCCCATCCGCTCCGCGCGCATCTGCCGCGCCTCCATCGCGTTGTTTCTCCTCGCGACCATCGCAGTCTCCTCTCGCGCCTCCCACGCCGCGCCCGTCTGCGATGCCCGCGCCTTTGGCGCAAAGGGCGACGGCACAACGAAGGACACACACGCCCTTCAGAACGCCATCGACGCCTGCGCCGGCAAAGGCGGCGGCACGGTGCTGCTGACCAACGGCACCTTCCTCACCGGCCCGCTCGTGCTCAAGAGCCACATCACGCTCGACGTGCAAACCGGCGCAACCCTCCTCGGCAGCCAGGACAAAACCGACTATCCGCCGGCGCGCGAACTCAACGAGCCCGCCGTCCAGCCGCTCATCTCCGCGTCTCATGCTGACCACATCACCCTCCGCGGCGGCGGCATCATCGACGGCGCAGGCCAGCCCTGGTGGGCCGATGTAACCAGCCACCGCCACATGCCTGACTTCAGCCCCGCCCTGCGCCCGCGCCTCATTCTCTTTGACCACTGCCGCCACATCCGCATCGAAGGCATCACCGTGCAGAACTCCCCCTCCTGGCAGATCGTTCTCTACAACACAAGCGACGTCCTCATCCGCAACGGCAAGGTGCTCGCCCCCGCACGCTCGCCCAACACCGACGGCATCGATCCCTTCTCTTCACACCACGTGCGCATTGAACACATGACCATCGACACCGGCGATGACAACGTCGCCATCAAATCCGGCCAGCCCGGCTCGCCCGGCCCCGACGAGCCCAGCACCGACATCGCCATCCGCGACTGCACGTTTCTCCACGGCCACGGCCTCTCCATCGGCAGTGAAATTGCCGGCGGCGTGCAAAACGTGCGCGCCTCCCACATCACCTTCACCGGAACAGCGAACGGCGTCCGCATCAAGTCCGGCCGCGACCGCGGCGGCGACATCGGCCGCTTCACCTTCCGCGACCTCACCATGGAGAACGTCGGCACGCCCATCCTCATCACCGCCTACTACGGACAACGGCGCGGCGCCTCCGCCGCAGCCCAGCCCGTCACGCGCCTCACGCCGCGCTTCCACGACATCCGCATCGCGCACCTCACCGCCACCGGCGCCAGGGAGGCGGGCATCATCGAGGGCCTGCCAGAAAGCCCCATCGCCACCCTCACGCTCAGCGACATCAGGATCGCCGCCCAGCGCGGTATGACCGTGCGCGACGCAACGGTACACGCGCATGGCCTTGCAATCTCCGCCGCCGACGGCAAACCCATCGTCCCGCTCAGCGCAGCAACCGTCATCGGACACTAGCCGCACGGACCCAGGAGCCTCGCATGATTTCGGCACGCTTCCATCCTCGCTCCATGCTCCGCCGCGCGCTTTCTTGCGCTGCCATCGCCGTCATCGCGTGCATGTTCGCCACCGTCCACCCACAGCCCGCCCCTGCGCCGATCGAGGTCCACGCCTGCGCAGTCCTCAGCGCCGAGAGGAACGACGCCACCGCAGCACGACTCGCCACCCCGCCACAAATGGACACCGCGCGCATCCAAACCGCGCTCTCGCGCTGCCTTCCCGGCCAGTCCGTCGTGCTTCAGGCGAACGGCGCACAGGATGCCTTCCTCGCCGCGCCGCTCATCCTCCCGCGCGGTGTCACCCTCTTCCTCGATCGCGGCGTCACGCTCTACGCCTCGCGCAATCCGCGCGACTACGACCTCGCCCCACACAGTTGCGGCGAACCTGCGCAACCCCACGACCAGCCCGACTGCAAGCCCTTCCTCTTCTCCTATCAGGCTGCGTACAGCGGCGTCCTCGGCCCCGGCGCCATTGACGGCCAGGGCGGCCGCGCCCCGCAAGCCTCCTCTTCCTGGTGGGAGCGCCTCGACTACGCCCAGTCGCACCGCGCCCACGTCGAAGTCCCTGCCCTCATCTCCTCCTATGAATCGCAGAACTTCATCGTCCGCGGTGTGCATCTCCGCAACGCCCCCGGCACTTCGCTCGCTATCTACAAGACCATCAGCCTCGCGCTCGAAGATGTCTCCATCCTCTCCGCCAGCACCGTCGCCGCCTCGCCCGGCCTGCTCCTCAGCAACTCGCCCGGCGCACACATCACCAGCCTCTCCACGCACATCCCCGGCGCGGCCATCGACCTGCGCGCCAGCATCCTCGGCGGCACATCCCGCGTTGCCATAAGCGGGCTGCATGTCACCGGCGGCACCGGCATCTCCATCGGCGACGACGTCTACGGCAACACCAGCGCGATTCAGATCCAGCACGCCTCCATCACCGATGCCTCCCGCGGATTCCTCTTCAATCTGCGTGGTGAAAAAGGCGGCCACCTCCACGACATCCGCCTGCAGGATGTCTGCCTCACCCGCGTGAACGAGCCGCTCGCCGTCGAACAGCAGGACGGCCCAATGCGCTCGCAGTTGCCCGACGCCGCCACCGTGCAGATGGACAACGTCTTCGTCGCCGGCGAGGGCCGTCTCCAGCCGCAGGGCCTTCAGCCTGACAACTCAGCCACCTGCGTTCCATCAAGCGAAGCCCCGCAGCCGCATCTGCAATGGGCGCTGGATCGCAGCCATCTTCCCCACCCCGGCACGCAGACGCAGCTCACCGTCGCCCCCGATGGCAGCGCCGCCTTCCACAGCCTCGCCGAAGCCATCGGTCAACTGCCCGACACGGGTGGCTCCATCGCCGTTCAGCCCGGCATCTATCGCGAGGTCGTCACCATCCGCAAGCCGCATGTGCGCATCTACGGCCTCGATCCCGATCCCGCAAAGACCGTCCTCGTCTTCAGCAACACCGGTCCCAAATCCGCCGGCACCTTCAACAGCGCCACCGTCTTTGTCGAGGCAGACAACGTCTCCATCGACAACCTCACCATCGCCAACGACGCCGGCACAGGCAAAGGTCAGGCCGTCGCTCTCGCCGTCACCGCCGACCGCGCCGCGTTCCACCATCTCCGCCTGCTCGGCGCGCAGGACACGCTCTTCGCCGCCGCCCGCTACTGCTACGGCGACTACGGCCCCTGCGTCCCCACCCGCCAGTACTTCCGCGACTCCACCATTGCAGGCAACACCGACTTCATCTTCGGCGACAGCCAGGCCGTCTTCGACCGCTGCACCCTCCACGGCATCCCCGGCCGCGAGGTCATGTACACCGCACAGGGCCGGCACTACGCCGCGCAGCAGAGCGGCTACGTCTTTGATCACTGCACACTCACCGCCGACCCCGGCGACGCCCGCATCACCCTCGGCCGTCCCTGGCGCCCGCACGCCACCGTCGTCTACCTCAACACGCGCATCGACGCGCCCGTCATTCCCGCCGGCTGGACCGAGTGGCCCCGCTTCGGCCAGCCCAGCCTGTCCACTGCCTTTTTCGCCGAGTTCCACTCCACCGGCCCCGGCGCCAGCCCCGCCACGCGCGAGCCCTACTCGCACCAGCTCACACCCGCGCAGGCCGAACGCTGGAACCCCCGGCACTTCCTCGCCGGCCACGACGGCTGGGATCCCATCGCCGGCAAGTGATCGCACTCAACCCAGCAGTCGCCGCAAAATCTGTGTGGAAGGAAATTTGCGCAAGCCCTGCCTCGCAGATTCCGCGACTCGGAATTTGCGGGGCTCCAATCAGATTTCAAAACAGAAAATAAATGTATACTCTCGGAAATAAACGAGTCGCCACCATGCACAACGCTGCCGTCAGCTCGCAACTGCTTCCCGCTCAAGAGACGGCCCACGCGAATTGCCCCCTTTTTCTCCTCGCGGATGACCTCACCGGTGCCTGTGACGCAGCCGCGCCCTTTCTCCATGCTGGCCTTCAGGCGCGCGTCTGGCTCGGCGCCGCTCCTGAATTTCCCGCCACGGAAGCAGTGCAGGCCTTCAACACCGCCTCGCGCGCCCTTGGTCCCGAGCAGGCCGCCGAGATACTCCTTCGCGCCATCGCCGCGCTGCCCACCGCGCCCCGCCGCGTCTTCAAGAAAGTCGACTCCGCCCTGCGCGGTCCCATCGCCTCTGAGGTCCTCGCCGCCCACCGTGCGCTCGGCACGCGAGCCATTCTCTTTGCACCGGCATTCCCCGCCACGGGCCGCACCGTGCGCGCCGGAATCCTGCACCTCGCAGATGCCGCCGGCCGTCACGAACAGGAATCTCTTCTTCAGCTCTTCCCACCCTCTTTGCACGCGGAAGCCGCGCGCATCACGAATCCAGACCAGTTAGCTTCCGCCCTGGCCGCCGGGAAATCTCTCCTGCTGTGCGACGCCGAAACCGATCAGGATCTTTCCGCTCTGGCAAAAGCCGCTGAAGCCTTGCCCGGCCTGCTCTACGCGGGCTCCGCCGGCCTTGCCGCCGCCATCGCGAGCCTCTCCAGCCAGCAGACTGCATACGCTCCTTTCCCCAGCGTCCAGCGCGCGCTCGTCATCGCGGGCACCACGCATCCAGTCACCGCCTTGCAGTTGGAACGGCTCGAGAACTCGCTCCACACCCAATCCAGCCCAGCCGTTCACGTCCTCCGCATCCCATGCGAGCCGGGCGATGAAGCACCCATCCGCGACACCCTCGCCTCCTTCGATCCGCAGACCCTCCTGCTCACCGGCGGCGAAACCGCTCTGTTTGTTGCCCGCGCGCTCGGCGCCCACTCCATTCTGCTTCGCGGCGAGGTCGCTCCGGGCATACCATGGGGCATTGCCCAGGGCGGCGGGTTGCAGGGCCGCATCGTCATTACAAAATCCGGCGGATTCGGCGCGCCGGATCTCCTCCAACAGCTCTTCGCAGCACCCACAGGATCCGCATGACACCTCTGCCTCGCATTGCCATCAGCATCGGAGATCCCGCCGGCGTCGGCGCGGAGATCGCCCTCAAGGCCCTCGGCGATCCATCCATCGCGGGCATGGCCCAATGGCTCCTCGTCGCAGATCGCGCTCCCCTCCGTGCCGCCGCCGCATCGTGCTACATCGACCTCAGCTCACTCCCCTGCGAGACCGTGGAGCCCCACGCCCTGCCCGAGGATCACGCCCTCACCTTCGGTCGGCTCCGCGCCGAGTACGGCCTCGCCGCCATCGCCTATGTCCGCCGCGCCGTCGAACTCTGCCAGCAGGGCCTCGCGGATGCCATGGTCACAGCGCCGCTCAACAAAGAAGCCGTCACCCTCTCCGGCCGCAGCTTCTCCGGCCACACCGAATACATCGCCGAGCTCACCGGCGCCACCGAATCCCGCATGCTGCTCGTATCCGACCGGCTTGCAACCGTTCACGTCAGCACGCACATCCCGCTCGAACAGGCCTGCAAGCTCAACACGCAGCGCATCCTCCGCACCATCCAGCTCGGCGACGAGGCCCTGCGCCTTATGCGCCAGGCACCGCCGCGCATCGCCGTCTGCGGCCTCAATCCCCACGCCGGCGAACACGGCCTCTTCGGCACGCAGGACGCGGAGTTCATCGCGCCCGCCATCGAGCAGGCGCGCACACTGGGCATCAACTGCTCCGGCCCGCACTCGCCCGACACCATCTTCGTCCGCGCCGTGCGCGGCGAGTTCGACCTCATCGTGGCCATGTATCACGATCAGGGCCACATTCCCATGAAGCTCCTCGACTTCGAGTCCACCGTCAACGTCTCCCTCGGCATCCCGGTCATTCGCACATCGGTCGATCACGGCACGGCGTTTGACATCGCCGGACAGAATCGCGCCGACGCCGCCAACATGAAATCCGCCATGCGCCTCGCCGTCCGCATGGCCCTCGGCAAGCGCGCCCGTCAGGCCCAGGGGAACGACGAAGATGCATCGGTCTGATGTCGCCGTCGTCGCCGCCTACCTGCTCCTCCTGGCAGGCATTGGCGCACGCTTTCGCCGCGGCCAGACCACCACGGACTCCTACTT
>JBAUTX010000306.1:0-21196 GCA_049582405.1 Occallatibacter sp.
GCTTACCACTGCGCTGCTCGTCGATAACACGATTCACCATCGCTCCGGATTCTTTTTCAACCTCCAGATCACGCTGTGGCTTTGGTTCACGGTGCTGTTTGCGAACTTTGCGGAGGCGATGGCTGAGGGTCGGGGGAAGGCTCAGGCCGATACGCTACGCAAAGCGAAGGGTGAAACGGTCGCCCGGCGGTACAAGGATTCGGGCGAATTTGAGGACGTAACCAGCGGCTTACTCCGTGCTGGCGACATCATTTATGTTGAAGCCGGCCAATACATCGCTGGCGATGGCGAGGTCATTGAGGGCGTTGCATCTATCGATGAGTCTGCAATCACGGGCGAGTCTGCCCCGGTCATCCGTGAGGCCGGCGGGGATCGTTCTGCGGTCACCGGCGGTACAAGAGTGCTGTCTGACTGGATCAAGGTCCGGATCACATCCAATCCAGGAGAGACGTTCCTTGATCGCATGATCGCGCTTGTGGAAGGTGCGTCCAGGCAGAAGACACCGAACGAAATTGCGCTCAGCATTCTTCTCTCCGGTTTAACCATTGTCTTTCTGCTTGCCGTCGTCACTTTGCAACCCTTCGCCATTTATTCCAAAGCGCCGCAAACGGTCTTCGTTCTTGTCTCTTTACTTGTGTGCCTCATTCCCACGACAATCGGCGGCCTGCTTTCCGCGATCGGTATTGCTGGCATGGACCGGCTCGTACAGTACAACGTGCTCGCAATGAGTGGCCGTGCAGTGGAAGCCGCCGGAGATGTGAACACATTGCTGCTTGATAAGACAGGCACCATCACATTGGGCAATCGTCAGGCGTCAGAATTTGTCCCCGCACCCGATGTGAGTGCGGAACGCCTGGCCAGTGCAGCTCAACTTTCATCGTTGTCTGATGAAACGCCCGAAGGTCGTTCCATCGTGATTCTCGCCAAGGAGAAGTACAACCTGCGCGGGCGGGGCATGGAACAGATGCATGCCGAGTTTGTTCCATTCACGGCGCAAACACGGATGAGCGGTGTCAATCTTCCTGGAGTTCGGATTCGAAAGGGTTCTGTAGACGCAATCAGTCGCTTTCTTGAGGAACAGGGAGCGTCCCTATCCAGGCGCGTGCGTGATGATGTGGAAGAGATCGCTCGTTCGGGTGGAACACCCCTTGTCGTGGCAGAAAATACCACTGCTCTTGGTGTCATTCACCTCAAAGACATCGTAAAAGGTGGCCTGAAGGACCGTCTTGCCCATCTGCGCGCGATGGGGATACGCACGATTATGATCACTGGCGATAATCCTCTGACCGCGGCGGTGATCGCTCGCGAGGCTGGAGTGGATGACTTCCTGGCAGAGGCAAAGCCCAAAGACAAGATGGATCTGATTAAACGCGAACAAGCCAAGGGGAAGCTCGTCGCCATGACAGGCGACGGCACCAATGATGCTCCGGCATTGGCGCAAGCGGATGTGGGCGTTGCCATGAATTCCGGAACTCAGGCGGCCAAAGAAGCGGGCAACATGGTCGATCTCGATTCAAACCCCACGAAGCTGATTGAGATTGTCGAGATCGGCAAGCAGTTACTCATGACGCGCGGAGCGCTCACCACTTTCTCTATTGCCAATGATGTTGCCAAATACTTCGCAATCATTCCGGCCATGTTTGCTGGCGCATTCCCAGTGCTCAATGCGCTCAACATCATGCTCTTGCATTCACCGCAGTCCGCGATCTTATCAGCAGTCATCTTCAACGCTGTGATCATCGTCGCGCTTATTCCCCTGGCCCTCAAGGGAGTGAAATATGAGCCCAAGGCAGCAGAAATCCTCCTCCGCCAGAATCTGCTGATCTATGGGGTTGGCGGTGTCCTCGTGCCTTTTGTCGGCATTAAGGCCATCGATCTACTGTTGGTCACGCTTCATCTTGCCTGACAACCAAGCTTGACTGCATCGCAAGGAGAAAAATCGTGCATTCGCTCTGGCAGACCTCAATCCGGTTCACGCTGTTGACAACTTTTCTCGTCGGGGTGGGCTATCCCCTCGCGATCACAGGCATCGCAGGCCTCGTCTTCCCGCGGCGCGCCGCGGGCACCCTGATTGTGCAGAATGGCACCGTGATTGGCTCAAGACTCATCGGGCAAAGCTTCGGCACGGACCGGTACTTCCATCCTCGACCGTCTGCAGCCGGCAACGGCTATGATGCGACGGCATCTGGGGGATCGAATCTCGCCCAGTCCAACGCGAGCCTCGTGAAGCGCATGCAAGGTGATATTGACAGGCTCCACGCTGAGAATCCGAGCGTTGATGTACCGATCGATTTAGTGACAGCCTCTGGCTCGGGGCTCGACCCTGACATCACGCCAGATGCAGCCTACTTTCAGGTTCCACGCGTGGCCAATGCTCGCGGCATCAGTCAAGAGACACTTCGTAGCCTTGTCGCCCAATTCACGACCGGGCGCCAATGGGGGCTTTTTGGGGAGCCGCGCGTCAATGTTCTCAGCTTGAACCTTGCGCTCGATGCGCTCAAGAAATAGACCGCATCGCCAGATCGGCACTGCATAGGGCACATCACACCCCAGGCCGTCTCAAGTTTCCCCGGTAACGCCGCATAAGGCCAAGTGGGCCCTGGCAATCAGCTTCTCCACTGCAGACCGGCGGTTACGTGCTCTCAGAATCTCCGGAGGGGTCTGCACCGCTCAATCATGCGCTGTGCTGGAAACGGCGCAACTTCCTGTTCCCTTGGTAGGCGAGGCAGGGCTCGAACCTGCAACCCCCGGCTTAGAAGGCCGGTGCTCTGTCCAGTTGAGCTACTCGCCCATTGTCTTCATTGTAGCTTTGAACGGTTCGGCGGGACAGGCAAGTTCCCTTGGAACAGCCCGGGGTTCATCTACTTGCCAAGGCATCGATAGAATCGGCAAATGCTACCAGGGCCTTGGTCAACTGAGCCCGCGCACCTGGTTCATCAGCCCCGACCGCAATGAGATAGGCAGTGACCCCGAAACCAGCCTCATCACCCGGGAGATAGGCCGCGCGGATGACGAGATCGGCCCTTGAGTTGCGCAACGGCAGTTGATGCAAGAGCAAACAGAGGGCCCGGCACCAGTCCATTGCCTGTTGAGGTGAGGACCACTCCGCCCGATTGCGCGCAAACAAGTCAATATAACAGGCCAGGGCGTATTGACCCGGGAGCAGGGGCGCATCGAGTTCGAAGGGATCGAACTCATCCAGCTGCCAGAAATCACATTTTGCGGTCCAGACCGGGCTGCGATTGGAGTTGAGACGGACAAGCACTGCTCCCAGCGGCGGAAAGTTCTTGACTTCATCCAAGGTATGAGCTTCGGCGTGTGTTTGGCGCAGGTCTATGAAGCCAGACCATGCCGCATCCAGGACGGGGGCATCCCCGCCAATTTCCACTTCCCAATCAGCTTCCATGGATATCAGGACTGAAGAGTTGCAGATAGCGAACGACACCCGCTTCTGCCCAGTGGATGTCGTCCCCTGGGGCGTCGCCAAGGTATGCACAGTGGCCGCCGTGTGCCGTTTCGATCAGCGTGATGTATGGGTTGGCCTGCATTGCGGCGTGCGTCTCCTGCGTGAAGCGAATGAAAGGATCATCAAGCGCTCGCAGAATGAGAGTGGGCACAGCGATGCGATGGACGACTCGGGCAGCTGCGGCACGGTAGTAGTAGTCATCCGCGTTGCGATAGTCACAATAACGTGCGACGATCTTATCGTCGAAATCACGAAGAGAGCGCACCGGACCGACATGCGGATCATAGATTTCGGGAAACAATTGCGTTTTGCGGCGGTAACGGCGCATGAGGCCCCGGAGAAAGTGCCACTCGTAGGCCCGATTGATTGGGAGATGGAGCGCGTCGGATCCGGCGGCAAGGTCAATGGACGGGCATACTGCGGCGACGGCACACAGGGGCGCGCGTTTACCCCACTCACCTGCAAGCTTCAGCACAAGATTCCCACCCATTGAGTAGCCAACAAGAGCGACGCGGCGCAGTCCACTTTTGTCTGCGAAGTGGCGTACAACGGCTCCCACGTCCCCTGAAAGCGAGGAATTGTAGAGCGTCGGCGTCAAGTGATCCGTCCCTCCGCAGTTGCGCATATTCATGCGGACCACGTTCAACCCAGCAGCCCAAGCACGAGCAGCAAGGCCAAGCATGTAACGGGACTCCGATGAGCCCTCAAGGCCATGCACGAATACCACCGTCAGGCGCTCTGCTGCCCACGGCTCGGGATGCCAATGGCAATGGCAAAGAACACGGCTATTGTCTGCAGGGTCCACAACGACTACTTCGGCGGTTGCCTGGAGCAAAAACGGCGGTCTGGGAAGGTAGTTGCCGACGATGGTCTGCAAATGGCCGTTCGACAACCCTCGATGCGGTCGGAAGGTATTCAGCCAGTCGGGAACCTGCGGCAGGGGGTTGGCGGAAAAAAGGTCTAGCTTGGAATCTGGGGTCAAAGGTACCCTGCAGCGCGAAGATCTGGACTCTTGCGAATTGGGGAATCTGGGGCGGCTAGTGGGGATCGAACCCACGACATCCTGAGCCACAGTCAGGCGTTCTGCCGCTGAACTATAGCCGCCATCTACTCTCCTGATTGTAGCATCGAAGGAGGCAGAGCGGACATGGCGAATGGGTCGTGCAGATGACTGAGAAGCAACGAGATGGGCGCAACGGAAGAACCGAAGCGGCCGATGTAACCCATGCGGTTCCGGCTTCAGGTCGGTGGGAGCGCGGCGTATGGCTGTTCCGGGACACTACGCTGCAAAGACTTGAAATCCTGCTGGACGAGGCCTTTCGCGTACCGGGGACTCAGATACGATTCGGTCTGGACGGAATCATTGGCCTCATTCCAGGGCTCGGCGATGTGCTTGGAGGCCTCCTGTCGCTGGTGATTCCTCTCGCAGGATGGATGCGTGGACTGCCATATGTCACGCTGGCGAGGATGGGGGCAAATCTTGCGATCGGCGTTCTCATTGGATCGATTCCATTTTTGGGGGACGCATTTGACATTGCGTGGAAGGCGAACCGGAGGAATTACGCACTGTTGCAAAGGCATCTGCAGGCGCCGAGGAAGCATACCTGGCGGGATTGGGCTTTTCTGGCCTTTCTGGCAGCTGGGATGGGCTTGGTGTTCCTGTTGCCTGTCACGGTGGTGCTGTTGCTGCTCTGGTGGCTCGAAGCGCACTGGCAGGCATGAGCTCTCATTTCGAGGGATACCCTTCCGCGATACAATCGAAAGATACGTCGGGGCGTAGCGCAGTCTGGTAGCGCATCTGCTTTGGGAGCAGAGGGTCGGGGGTTCGAATCCCTCCGCCCCGACCATTCGTTTCTTCCAACAGCTCACAAGCCTTCCTCTAACTCTGAGGATGGCTCTGCCGAAACCACAAATTCTAGTCCTGCTTCCCTGCCCATCATCCCCAGACATCGTTTCAGACTGTAAGTGGACCCTTCCTCCAGAGGCCACTTCGACAGGCCACTATTGGGTTGGCTGCCAGTGGTTTCCGGGGCGGGCAACGCCATACATCTGCAGAGCAATCTGTGTGAGGAGCCCCATGTTATCGACCTTGCCGGACGCATCCTGAGTCCGATAGAGATCGAAGTGGGTACGGTCCGGGATGTAGGTGAAGCTAGCACCGGCATGGAGGCTACGCAGCACCTCTTCAAATCGGTGCGCTGCGCCATCCAGGTAGAACGTATCGGCCGTGCCCACGATTACGTGGATCTTGCCGCGGAGTTGCGGTCCGCGCTCTTTCCACGTGGAAGAGACGACGTGCGCCAGGTCGTAATGATCGTGCCAGTAGGTAACGACTGAAGGATTGACGTCCCCAGTCGTGCGATCAAACATCTGCATGGGGCGGCCATCTTCCCCACGCGGCGAAAAGACCCACTCAAACGAGGCGAGCTGGCCACCATACGATCCCAGGACGCGCTCTGTCTGTGCGAATTCCTCAAATGTGCCAAGGACTTTGTCGTGGTCGCGAACCAGCGGATACTGGGTGCCGTCAGACTTGTGGTAAACGTTCGCGTGCGGCGCGTAAAGGTCAATCCCCGTGAAATCGTGGAAGTCACTTGGGTCAGGCGAAGTCGACCAGGTACCCCCAAAAATCTGCGGATAGTTGACCTCCAACTGAAGCGTGGCCCAGCCACCGGAGGAATGTCCCTGGAGGAATCGACCCGTCGGACGCGCATCCATCCGGTACCGACGCTCCATCCAAGGGATGAATTCTGCGGTAAGCGCATGTCCCCAGGGCCCATTGTTGACCGAATCGGCGAATTCATGTGTTCCGGTGGCGCAGGACTCATCCAGAAAGACCCAAATCATGGGAGGCATCTTCCCCTTCTGCATCAGGCCTTCCACGAATCCGGCAGTCCACTGACTTCTCGCCAGATTGCCCCCGAAGCCGTGTGTCCAGTAGACGGTGGGATAGCGTGTCTTGCTCTGCGCGTCATAATTCGGAGGAAGCACCACCCACGCCCTCAGGTGAATCGGGCGTCCGAAGAACCCACTGAGCGCCGGGCTCTCAAATTCTTCCTCATGCACGTCTTTCTGGAAGCTTGGCGAGAGATTCTCAGGCGAGGGGCTGGGCGGAACAGCAGAGTCGAGTGTAAGTACGGGCTCAGGACTGTGTGCAGGGTCAAAGCTGGTGAGGGAGACAACCGGGCTGAGTAGATCGCCCGGAGCGCGACCAAGGTAATTGTAGGTATGGTCGACATCCAGAACGGCCTGAGCCTGGTAATCTCCGGGCTTCAGTGCCGAAAAACCTTCCGGGAATGCAAGGCCATCTGTGTCCACGTCGATGGACTCGCCAGGACGGAGTCCTCGAGCCTCCTTGGCGGCAATATAGACACTCGTGGGATGGAAAGGGCTCTCATCGACACTCTTGGCCCCTGTCCCCGCGGTCAGGAAAATGAGTATCCGGCCGGAGACTGGCGCAGCAAATTGCGGAGCAAGCGTGACGCGAAAGAAGAGGTGCTGAGGCGTCTGGCCGGATAACAACAGGGTGCATAGAAGAGGAAGGGAGAAAAGACGAGTCACCATCTTGTGCATGGCAACGCATTGTAGAGACCGGCATTGTGCGCGGGCAAGATGAATCTTTCGTTGACAACCCTGTGCGCTTACCGGCTGGCAGCAATCATTTGCGCAGCGTGCTGGAGACTGGTGTCAGTCACCTTCGATCCGGAAACCATACGCGCAATTTCATACGTCCGGGCACGGTCGTCGAGCAAGCGAACCTGGGTCTTTGTGCGACCGTGATCTTCTCGCTTGTCAATCAAGATGTGTTGGTCTGCGAAAGCAGCAATTTGAGGTAAATGTGTAACGCACAGGACCTGCTGACCACGGCTGAGAGCTTTGAGCTTCTGCCCGACAGCCTCTGCGGCGCGGCCCCCAATGCCGATATCAATTTCGTCAAAAACGAGCGTCCGCGGCGTGGGATTCTTCTTGGATTTGGACGCGCTCTCCTCGACTGCAACCTTCAAGGCCAACATGACTCGGGACATTTCACCGCCTGAAGCGATCTCATGAAGCGGCTTCAAAGGCTCTCCTGCATTAGTCGCAATACGGCATTCGACCGTATCCCAGCCGTGCGCAGTCCATGCACTTGTCTGGTCATCAGCGGTCACGGCGACCTGAAAGCGGACTTTCATCGCAAGGGAGTTGATCTGTGCTTCAGCGAGCTTCGCGAGCCTCTCTCCCGCTGCCTTCCGCTCTGCATGCAGTGCAGCCGCAGCCTTGCGGTAGTTGGTCTCAGTCCTGTCAACTTCCTTGCGCAACGTCTTCAATATCTCGTCGCGATTCTCCACCTCGGCGAGCTTTCGTGCTATTTCCTCCCCAAAAGCAAGGACCTCCGAAACGGTGTGCCCATACTTGCGCTTGAGGCGGTCAATGGCCGCGAGGCGGTCTTCGATTTCAGCGAGCCGTTCCGGCGAGGCATTGATGCCTGCTGCATAATCGCGAAGCGTACCGGCAATGTCGCCGATGGTGGCGCGAGCCGAGGCAAGCTGCTGGCCGGACTCACTGAACCGGGCATCATAACGCGCCAGCTCTTCTACGTTGCGCAGCGCTGCTTGCAGAGCAGATTCCGCCGAGGCTCCACCCTCATAGAGCTGATCGAAGGCACTCATGGCAGCCGCATAAAGCTTCTCAGCATTCGCAAGAACTCGTTTTTCGATTTCCAGAGCCTCGTCTTCTCCTGCCTCAAGTCGTGCGGCTTCAATCTCTTTTGCCTGGTAGCTCCAGAGATCCACCATGCGAAGGCGGTCCTGTTCTCCTTGCAATAGCTCGCTCAGCCTTGTCTGTGCATCTCGCCAATGAGCGAAGGCGCTTGCTGCCTCTGACGTCGAAATGCCGGCAAAGCGGTCGAGGAGGGTGCGCTGCTGTGTCTGGTCAAAGCTTGAAAGCGTCTCAGATTGCGCATGGACGAGTGCCAGTTCGGGTGCAAGCTGCCTGAGAACCGCCACAGTCGCGGGCTGATTGTTCACGAAAACGCGAGCTTTGCCATTGGACAGAATTTCGCGGCGAAGAATGATCTCAGAGCCTTCAGAATCAATGCCGTTCTCTTCAAGAATCGATTCGGCGCCGCCGGTCGATTCGAAGACACATGCCACCACGGCTTTATCCGAACCGTGGCGTACGATATCGGCGGACGCCTTGCCCCCCATCAGCAGGGCAAGTGCATCGACAAGAATAGATTTGCCCGCACCGGTCTCGCCTGTAAGCAGGTTGAGCCCGGGGCCAAAGGTGGCAATCGCGTGATCGATGACGGCGTAGTTTTCCGCGCGCAGTTCTACGAGCATGAAGGCTGTCCGAGCGCAGCATAGCATGGTTGGGCCGAGGAGGTGGACTGGGTGAGCCGCAGCCGGCTCAACGATGCACCACAACGATAACTTGGAAGCGCGCACCGCGTCTGATACCGTGAATATTGAGGTGAACTCCGATTCTGAACGCACTTTTAGCCATTGCCATGCAGGTCGACAGTGGTGCCGGGCCGGTTGGCGCGACGCTGCAGCAGGGACCGGGCGCGCTGATGGACATGTTGCATAACATTCGTGGTATCGCGCTCTTTGTTCTCGCTCTTCTGTTGCTCGCGAGCCTCTATTCCTGGACTGTGATTCTCGGCAAGATTTCCACCTTTCGCAAGGCGACAAAAGAGAGTCGCAATTTTATCCGTACCTTTCGCAAGGCTACGAGGCTGCAGGAGATTGCGTCGGTTGCAGACCAATATAAGCTAAGCCCCTTGGCGCAGGTATTTGTTGAGGTCTACGAGACCTACAAGCGCCAGACAGGAGGCAGCGGCCCTCCCCGTAACCTGACGCCCCTGGAACGCTCGTCGCAGACCGCGGCAAGTGAATCGATCACAGCACTGGAGCGGCGAATGACGTGGCTGGCGACCATCGCGGCGACGAGTCCATTCATTGGTCTGTTTGGCACGGTGATGGGGATCGTGGATGCCTTTCATGGACTTGGAACAGCGGGAGCAGCGACTCTTCGCGCTGTGGCTCCAGGTATCAGCGAGGCCCTGATTACCACGGCTGCTGGACTCTTTGTTGCGGTGCCTGCTGTGGTGGCTTATAACCAATTCACGTCACGTATCAAGGTGTTCGCTTCGGCAACGGACGACTTCTGCCGGGAACTGCTCAATGCGCTCGAAGAGATCCCTGTGCGTACTACCGGGCAGCGCGCTGTGGACGCAGAACAAGAGGTAGAGCGTGGCCTTTTCAAGTAGCACAGGTCAGACGCGCACCTCGCTGGCCGAGATCAACATTACGCCGCTCGTCGACGTGGTGCTCGTTCTGCTCGTGATCTTCATGATCACCGCGCCAGTGCTGCAGTCTGGCATTGAAGTGAACGTGCCCAAGACGCGCACCGTGAAAGAGATTACAGAGCAGCGTCTTGTGGTGACGATTGACCGTGATCAACAAGTCTTCCTGGGCGACAAGCCGGTGAACCTTCATGAACTACCGGCAAGACTGGCCGCGCCGGGCGATGGCTCAACAAAGAAGGTGATCTATTTGCGTGCCGACGAGCGTGTGCCCTTTGGAGCCTTTGCCAGCGTGATGGATGCGGTAAAGCAGGCCGGCATTACCAACATCTCGATTGTGACCCAGCCGCTCGACACGAAAGGACACGCGGCTGGCGGCGAATAGAACCAAGACTGCAAGACGAGTAGCGTGGAGAAACTCCTGAGCGGTGCCATGAGCAATGTGCTGGAAGGCAGCGAGCGGCTGGAACAGGAACTTACCCCGGAACCGATCATGGCTCCGGCGGCAGGTGCGGTTGCCCTGCATCTGTCCCTGATTGCGGCGATTGTGCTCTACGGGATTCTTGGCGGCTTTTTCCGCCACAACCTGTGGGGTGGCTCCTCGGCGGGCGGGGCAATCCAGGTGAACCTGGTGAGCAGTGCGCTACCATTGCCATCCAATCAACCGGTCAACCAGAATGTGCTTTCGACAGACACGCCCAGCCAGGCCCCAGCCGCACCGCAGCCAAAGAGCAAACAGGCGGAAGACCTGACAGCTATTCCAATCCTTGGCAAGCAGAAAAAGGCGCAACACGAGACCGCACAGCGCACCCCACCCCGACAGCAACAGCCAGTGCCGCAAAATCGTGCTTCCTATGGGGAGCAAACCGGGTCTTCCATGCCGCGCATGACGCAGCCGCAGGGCTTTACCAGCGGGCAGACCGCCGTGAACACTGACTTCGGGAGTGCGTTCGGATGGTACGTGGATCAGCTGAACCGGACAATGGCGAGTAACTGGTATAAGCCGGAGGTGGATCCGCGCACTCCGCGCGGCTCACAGACGTACATCTTCTTCAAGATTTATCGGGACGGCTCAGTGGCAGACGTTCAATTGGAGCGCAGCAGCGGCAGTTCGACTTTGGACAGTTCTTGCCTGCATGCAGCACAGCGTGTGGGGAATTTTCAGCCCCTCCCTGGCGCGTATCGGGGGATGTACCTGCAGGTCTCCTACTACTGTCAGTACTAGAGACGACTAAGGCGCTGAACGATAAGATAGTTTTGTGCAAATATGCACATCTGGCCCACAGTGGGTGCTGCGATTCTTGACTGTTGCGAGACGGAAGGATGCATTTCAGCATGAGGCTTCATTTCAAACTTCTCTTCCCTTCACTGCTACTTCTTGCGAGCTTTGCGGGCCGCCTCGCGGCCCAAGACTGGGTTCGCACCGGCACGAATCTGGGGAATGAGAAGATCCGACTGGCGGCGGCTGACTTCAAACCCGGCAGCGCCGATCCACAGACGCCTTCTCTCAAGGCTGTGTTTGACGCCACCCTGTACAACGACTTAAATAACGCCGGCATCTTTGATCTTGTATCCAAGAGCTTTGTCCCGCAGGCTTCGCCAGGGACGCCGCAAGAGATCAACGTTGCGCAGTGGGCCGCCGCACCTGCAAATGCAGCAATGGTCGCGTTCGGATCACTCTCGGTCGCGAATGGCCGCATTCAGGTTTTCGGCTGGCTCTTCGACACCCGAAATACAACAAACCCGCAGGTATTGGGCAAGCAATATAACGAAGCGGCCAGCGAAGATCTGGCGCGCACGATTGCCCACCGATTTGCCGATGAGATCATCTTCAGGCTTGGCGGAGGCATCAACGGGATTGCGGAGACAAAGATCTATTTCATCAGTTCACGCAGCGGATCGAAAGAGGTCTGGGCGATGGACTATGACGGTCAGAATCCACACCAGATTACTCACCTGGGCACTTTGTCGATATCACCACGCGTGTCACCCGACAACACGCGTGTTGCCTTTGCTTCGTTAGAGAAGATCGGTTGGGCGATCCGGATGTATTCGCTCGAATTGGGGCGGATGGTGGCCTTCCCGGGCGGATCCACTGGAGGATCCAATCAGTCTCCATCATGGTCGCCTGATGGTAACCATATCGCCTTTTCATCGTCGCGTTCCGGGGATCCTGAGATCTGGGTCGCTAACCTGGACGGGTCGAATATGCACCGCATCACGTTCTTTGCCGGCCCGGATGTGTCGCCGACGTGGAACCCCAAGACCGGGGCACAGATTGCCTGGGTAAGCGGCCGGTCCGGGCTGCCACAGATTTACATCATGGATCAGGACGGATCAAACATTCAGCGCATGACCGATGGAGGCTATGCGGTTTCCCCGTCATGGTCACCAAATGGGCAGTTCCTTACGTTCAGTTGGAACCGCAAGTACGGACCAGGCGCACCGGGCGGGCAGGACATATACGTGATGGACATTGCCAGCAAGCGCTGGCTGCAGCTCACCCATGACGCCGGCAGTAACGACTTCCCTTCCTGGTCGCCTGATGGGCGGCACATCGTCTTTCAGCGGCAAATCGGTTCTCATACGGAGATCTGGAGCATGCTGTCGGATGGAACACAGCAGCAGCAGCTCACCCGCGGCGGCAATAATATGATGCCGAACTGGAGCTGGAAATGAACTTCGCAGCCGGATCCGGCACCATTTGGGTGCTTCGCGATCGCCTGGCCACGCCGCGAGATAAAATAATCATGTCGCTACATTGCAAGCGTCCACTTTTAGGAAGGAGTCACCACCTTGAGCCGTAGCAAGCGTGTCGTTGTCCCCGTTGCCATACTCGCTGTTTTAATTGCCGCAGCTGGCTGCAAGAAGAAGTCGGCCTCCACCCCAGCAGGAGCAACCGCCCCCACGGCTGCTCCTGCACCAACTGCCCAGCTCACTGCGTCCCCCGGCACGATAGCAGCTGGAGACCAGGTCGTATTGAGTTGGAAGACATCCGACGCAAGCGATGTTTCGATTGATGGCATTGGGACCGTCCCAACCGCAGGTGTGAAGACCGTGACCCCCTCGGAGTCCACCACATACCATCTCGTCGCCCGTGGAGACGGTGGTACTGCAGAAGCGACCGCTCGCGTTGTGGTGAATGCGCCACCTGCCGTTGCGGTTCCTACAAGCACGATGACAGCCGAGGAAGAATTCAAGGCCAATGTGCAGGACATCTTCTTCGACTATGACACATACGACATTCGTAGTGATGCTGAAGCCACACTGTCGCATGATGCTTCCTATCTAGCCTCCCACCCCAATATCAAAATCGTGCTTGGCGGCTACTGTGATGAGCGTGGCTCGAACGAATACAACCTTGCTTTGGGCCAGAACCGTGCAGACGCGACCAAGAAAGCTCTGGTCAACGCCGGGATTGCAACAGACCGCATTCGCGTGATCAGCTACGGCAAAGAAAAGCCCTTCTGCACCGAGTCCACAGAGGCTTGTTGGCAGCAAAACCGCCGCGCCGGCTTCTCCATCGACCAGTAAAGGCCCGCCCTGCCTTGTCCCATTTACGACACGGCAGGGCAACCGACATGTGGCTCCCCATGAGCTCTTCCGTGGTCACAGGGTCCGAATTTTTGAAGCACACAGGTGAAAGATGCAAACAGCACTTCGTCATCGCAAAGGTCTGGCAACCGCAGCGACATTCATCCTGATCTTGGGTTGCATGCCGACTCGGGCACATGCTGCGTCAAAAGAGATCATCCAGTTACAGACGCAGGTCCAGCAACTGCTGGACATGGTGCAGCGCATCCAGTCCACCCTCGATACCAGGTTCGGCGTCCTTCAGAACCTGGCACAGCAAACGGCCGATCAAGCGACGCAGATGAGTGCAACAGTGACGGCACTGCAACAGAAGCTGAATGCGCAGAACGATGCATTGGGTGGGAAGGTGGATACGGCTTCAGGCCAGATTCAGTCACTCAATGATTCGGTCGACGAGCTAAAGACACGTATTGCCAAGCTGGATAAGGCAATTCAAGATATGCAGAGCCAGTTGCAAAACATTCAAAACCCGCCTGCCGGAAGTCCCGCAGGATCTGCCACGGGAATACCAGGTGCAACGGGCGCCGGACAACCACAACCCGGACCGGCGATGGCCCCAAGCATGAGCCCGGGAATGGGCACAACAACAGCACCAACTGCGCCAGCCCCTCAAGCGCCTCCGCTTGAGCAGACTTTTCAATCCGCTGTACGAGACTTCAATGCAGCGAAATACTCTCTGGCCAAGAGTGAGTTTCAAGATGTCGTGACTTACTATCCTCTCGACAATACGGCCGGGACATCGCAGTTTTATCTCGGTGAAATCGCGTACCGGCAAAAGGATTATGAAACAGCCATCAAGGCCTACAACGCGGTCCTGGAAGGATTTGCTGGCAACGCAAAGGCAGCTGCGGCGCAACTCCACAAGGGGCTTGCCCTCCTGCAGACTGGAAGACGCGATGCTGGCATTCACGAATTGCGCGCACTCATCCAGCGCTACCCACAAACACCTGAAGCTGCGCAAGCACGCAGCAAGCTCAACGCGATGGGAGTACGCATTACTCCCAAGCCTTAGGGCTCTAAGGCACTTCCTCGGTTGCTTGTCTTTGGGGCATGTGTAAGATTGGGCCGCGCAGACTTGCGCGGAGCGATTTCCGGATAAAGCGGCTCAGGGATTGCAAAACCCCACTTGCACAGGAGCGAGTGAAAACGACGATGGCCCGCAGGATGCGGGCCATCGTCGTTCGTTATGGAGATCGCACTACTGCAGGTTACGCATCAGCGTATCAAGGGCTGACTTCGGCGGACGCGTCACCGACCCAGGCAATGTAGCCAATGGCTCATCCACGAGATTCAGCAGATCGATAAATGTCGGCTTCTGCGTATCAATGTAGAAGACACCCGTGAGAACCTCGTTGTTGTGGTGAGCTTCCATCAGCGTGCGCACTGCATCCGCCTTGTTTGTAGGGTCGTAGTCATCATGCAGCTTCCGCAAACGCAGGGTCGATCCATCGTGCATCTCAACGTCGTAGACCTGCCCCGAGTCGTAGTCGACTGCGATGTCTTCAAAGCTGGCCACGAAACCAACCTCATTGATCGGCTCGTCATTCTCCTGCATGAACTTGTAGCTCTTCGTCGAGCCCTCATGATCGTTGAAGGTGACGCATGGGCTGATCACATCCAGCATCACCGTGCCCTTGTGCGCAATCGCCGCCTTGAGCATGGAGAGCAACTGCTTCTTGTCACCCGAGAAGGATCGCCCAACAAAGGTTGCGCCTAGCTGGATCGCCAATGCACAGGTGTCGATGGCTGGCAGATCATTGATCACGCCCGTCTTTAGCTTGGAGCCGAGGTCAGCCGTAGCGGAGAACTGCCCCTTCGTGAGCCCATAGACGCCGTTGTCTTCGATGATGTAAATCATCGGAAGATTCCGACGAAGCAGATGAACAAACTGGCCAACGCCAATGGATGCGGTATCGCCATCCCCGGACACGCCAAGCAGGGTCATCTGATGGTTTGCGAGAATTGCGCCCGTGGAGACGGACGGCATGCGCCCGTGCACGCTGTTGAAGCTGTGGGACCGGTTCATGAAATAGGCCGGGCTCTTGGATGAGCAACCAATGCCGCTCATCTTCATCACGCGCTCGGGCTCAACACCCATCTCAAACATCGCGTCGATGATGCGCTCAGAAATGGCATTGTGGCCGCAGCCCGCGCAGAGTGTCGACTTGCCTCCACGGTATTCGAGGATGGGAAGGCCAATACGGTTGACTTTCGGTGTGGGTGTTGCGGTTGCCATTACAGGCCCTCCTTGGCAAAGAACTCTTCCGTGATGGTGCGCGCATCAATCGGCAATCCGTTGTAGTGCAGGATGCTGCGCAGCTTTGTCACCTGCTCTGCCGGCAGGTCCAGCTTCAGCAGGCTGGCCAACTGTGCATCGCGATCCTGCTCGACTACGTAAACCCGCTCGTGCGAGGCGACAAAGTCGTGAATCTCGTGTGCGAATGGATATGCACGAACACGGAGGTAATCGACCTCGATGTTGCGCTCTTTCTTGATCTGGTCGATGCTTTCAAGCATGGCGAAGTCTGTGGTCCCGTAGGCGATCACACCAATCTTTGACTTGCCGTTCTTCGCGATGACGGGAGCAGGAACAGCCTTCCGTGCATTCTCGAATTTTCGCGTGAGGCGGTCCATGATTGCCTGATACTCGTCCGGCTTCTCGGTGTATCCAGCCGAGTCATTGTGGCCCGAGCCGCGGGTAAAGTAGGCAGCCTTGGGATGACGTGTACCTGGCAACGTGCGCCAGCCGATCGCATCGCCATCCACATCTCGATAGCGGGCAAACCCTCCCAGGCGGTTGAGATCGTCTGCAGTGAGCACTTTGCCCCTATCCAGAGGCTTCTCCGGGTAAGTGAACTGCTCCGACATCCAGTTATTCATGCCCAGATCAAGGTCGGTGAGGACGAAGACCGGCGTCTGGAATCGCTCGGCCAGATCAAAAGCCGCATAGCCCATTTCAAAGCATTCCTTGACGGAACCCGGCAACAGCACGATGTGTTTGGTGTCGCCATGCGACAGAAATGCGGTCGAGAGCAGGTCAGCCTGCGAGGTGCGGGTTGGCATGCCTGTCGAGGGACCGGAACGCTGTACATCGAAGATGACGCCGGGCAGCTCCGCAAAGTAACCAAGACCAGAGAACTCAGCCATCAGCGAGATACCGGGGCCGGAAGTTGCCGTCATGGAACGGGCGCCTGCCCAGCCAGCGCCGAGCACCATCCCGATGGCCGCCAACTCGTCTTCTGCCTGCACAACAGCAAAAGTGGCTTTGCCCTCAGGCGTCACACGCAGCTTCTTGAGAAGATCTGTCGTTGCTTCCACAAGCGATGTAGACGGCGTGATGGGATACCAGGCAACGACCGTCACACCGGCAAAGACCGCGCCCATTCCGCAGGCAGCGTTGCCGTCAATGATGATCTTGCCGGCGGTCTTATCCATCCGCTCGATAAAGAAAGGGTCGTGTTTGACGAGCTTCTGCTCAGCGTAGTCAAAGCCAGCCTTCACGGCTCCGAAGTTCAGATCGAAGACCTTCTGTTTCTTGGCAAACTGCACCTTCACGCCATGCTCTACGACGTCGAGATCAATCGAGAACAGCTGCGCGACTACGCCCACGTACACCATGTTTTTGACGAGCTTGCGCAGCTTGGCCTCAGGGCAAACAGAGGCGGTGATCTTGTCAAAAGGCACCGGATAGCAAGCAACATCGTCGCGATACTGCTTGAGGTTCATGCCCTCCTCATAGATGGCTGCGCCGCCAGCAGGAAGATTGAGAAAGTCCTGCTTGGCGGTTTCAGGGTTCAACGCCACAAGGATCTCAGCGTCGCGCTTGCGGGCTACATAGCCATCCTTGCTTGCGCGGATCGTGTACCAAGTGGGAAGTCCGGCGATGTTCGAAGGAAAGAGGTTTTTCCCGCTCACGGGAACACCCATTCCAAAGATGCTTTTCAGCAGCACGCTGTTGGCGGATTGCGAGCCGGACCCGTTCACCGTTGCTACGTTGATGCTGAAATCATTCACGACGCGCTTTTGCGCACTCAAAGCGCCCTGTTCTTGACCCAGGGCCAGGTCTCCAGTCGCCATTTGGCCGGATTCCCTTCACGTAAATTCTGGCAAGAGTGACTCTTTCGCCATCTGTGATTATAGCTACCTGGGAGGGAGTGCGTCCCGATTGGTAGTTCGCAAGTAATCTCTCTGGTTCCCCTTTTGAGGGATACCCGTGCTCATCTCCGCAAAAATGAAGGGGTTTTCATCGCGATGATTCCCCGAGTGGCATGACAGCGGATCGGCGCCTGGCACTCCACCTAGGCGGCAGGAAGGAGGCTGGCAGAATCCCGGCGCCAGCGTCGCAGCAAGGTCAGCGCAATGACCACCAGCGCCAGGGTCAGGCCCAGCCACAGGCCAAAGATCCCCCTCTTGGCAATAAAGCATAGCGAAAGCCCCAGCGGGAGGCCAAGAATCCAATAACCCACCAGGTTTGCAAACATCGGCACTCGCGTCTCGCCCAGCCCGCGCAATGCACCGGTTGCAACCGTCTGAATGCCATCGAAGATCTGGAAGGCTGCGGCAACCCATAGAAGACTCGGCCCCACGGCCAGAACGCGCGGATCGCTCGTGTAGAGCTTGATAAGCGGCACGGGCACGACGAGAAACACTACCGCAGCCAGAAGCATGAACGATGTGCCCAGCCCCAGCGCAAGCCAGCCGGCTCGGCGGGCCCGGTGCGGATCCTCGGCTCCAACCGCATGCCCCACGCTGACGGCTGCCGCTGCGGAAACCCCAAGCGGCACCATGTACGTGACGCTTGCATAATTGAGCGCAATCGAGTGGGTTGCCAGAGCGACTGGTGTGAGATAGCCGGCCGCGAACGTAGATAGGTTCCAGGCCCCGACTTCGAGCAGGATTTGACCAGCCGCAGGTGCACCCAACTGTACCAGTGAGCGAAGCCGCTCGATGCTCGGTAACGCCCAGTGCCGAAACAATGGATGGCCGCGCTTGCGCTCGTAGCGCCAGGCAAATACAAGCAAAGCCACTGCCATGCCCACACGCGCGATGCAGGTGGAGATTGCTGATCCGTCGACACCAAGCGCAGGAAATCCGAGCTTGCCGTAGATCAGAACCCAGTTCCCTGCCCAATTGACCAGGTTTGCCAGTACATAGGTCAGAGTGATGACACGTACCTGGCCCACACCTTGCAGGTAACGCCTTATGCCCCCATAGAGGAGCAATGGCAGAGTGCCGAGATTGAGCAAAAGCAGGTAACTCTTCGTAGGCCCTGCGACCGCCTGCGTGATTCCGAAATGACCGAGGTAAAAGCTTGCCAGCGCAACGAGCAACATCAGTGGCGGAGTGAGGATGAAGGCGAGGTATACACCCTGCGCAAGCCAGCGATGGCATTCATCGTGGTCCCGCCGGCCATAGGCCTGCGAGACCAGCGTGTCCAGGCCGAGTAGCAAACCGATGCCAAAGAGCGAAGGCGTATAGTAGATTGCATTGCCCAAGGCAACGGCGCCGATGGCGGCAGGGCCCAGTCTGCCCACCATGATGGTATCCACCACGCCCTGCGCCATCCAGCCGAGCTCGCTGAGCACGACCGGGACGGCAAGCGCCACCATTGCACGCAGCTCTTTCTCCCATTGGGCTTTGGTGTGATTCACTGTTCTACTGTACATGCTGCTTGGCTCCGCTCGAGTGCCTGCGGGCCCCGATTTACGCCCAAAGCACGAGAAGACTGGCAAGAAGAGCCAGCGGCATGGCCACTACTCCCAGCTTGAAGAATTCCCAGGCGGTAATTTCGACCCGCTCACGGCGCAGCGCAATCAGCCAAAGAATGGTCGCCAGCGATCCGGTTACGGATAGATTTGGCCCAAGGTCCACTCCGATGAGGACTGCATGCGCAATGATGCCGGCCTCATTGGCATGGCGGATCGTTGCGCCACTCATCAGACCGACGGGCAGATTGTTCATGCCATTTGAGCTGATGGCAACCGCAAACGCAGCTACGACCTTCGCCGCGAAGACCGGGAACTGAGCGATCAGGCGCAGTCCGGCGACTCCTGCGCGTAACAGACCGGCATTCTGCATCGCTTCCACAATCACGAAAAGGCCTGCGACCAAGGGCAACACTGACCAGGACACTCCGCGAACAACCCGCCGTACAACGGTGTGGTCCTTGAAAGCCACAAGAGCGATGGCTACGAGTGCAGCAATGCACGTTGGCGCGCCAAGCGGAAGTCCAAGGGCCGACGAAGCAATCAGCGCAATGGCTGCGAAGGCCAGCCCGGCAAGTGCCAGTTTGCCGCCGGGCGAAAGATGTACCGCCTCCTGTCGATGATGAATGCGTACATCGAGCACCTCGCGCGAAGTCCAGCGAAGAACCAGGAATGTCACTGCGATGGACGCTATCGATGGCAATAGAAAGATGCCAAGCCAGCTGGCGAGTCGCGGCACTTGACGGTCGAACACCACCAGATTGGCAGGATTCGAGATGGGAAAGATGAAGCTGGCTGCATTCGCTACGAATGCGCACGCCACCAGGTAAGGCTTTGGGTGCACTCTTACGCGCCGTACCACTGCCAACACAGCAGGGGTAAGCACGACCGCTGTTGCGTCGTTGGAAAGAAGTGCAGTCACCGCAATGCCTACGGCGTACACCAGCAGGAAGAGCCTTGCAGACGAACCTCTGGCATGTTGCGCCGCGAGATTGGCGACCCATTCGAAGACATGCTGCTCGCGCGCCAACTCGGCGAGAATCATCATCCCCGCGAGAAAGAGATAGACATCCCAACCGTCCATCGCAGCCAAGGTAGCCTGGCGCAGCGGGATGAGGCGCGATGCAATCAGCAGAACAGCACCGCCGCACGCCCAATAAGCCTCGGGAATGGATCGCGGGCGGACCAGCATGCACACAATGCTGGCCAGCGCGATCATCCAGATCAGGATCAGGGGAAGGTGTCCGATGTGCATGCTGCTCGCTGATGGCCCATTTCCAGACTACATGG
The DNA here is from genome assembly GCA_049582405.1 of Occallatibacter sp. Classification (GTDB taxonomy): domain Bacteria; phylum Acidobacteriota; class Terriglobia; order Terriglobales; family Acidobacteriaceae; genus Telmatobacter. Next base: position 20,342 of record JBAUTX010000306.1, read on the forward strand.
CGTCCCTTAAAACGAAGGCAGCCCGATGGCTGCCTCCACTCTTAAAATAGCCACTCAACAAGGCCATCCTCAGCTGCGAACCAGTGGGACGGTCGGCGGAAGTCCGACCGCTTTCGTCGTGATCGACAGTTTGGCCGGCGTCAGCTCCGGACCGTCCCAGCCTTCTTTCACAGCTTCAATGTGAATTTCTCCCGGTCGCTTGGTCGATTGAAGGATGACTTGTGCTAGACCATTGAAGAGAGAACGCGTCGGCCCCTTGTCGCTCTCCTGGCAATTGGGATCGCCATTTCCCACGCCAATGAGTGTGCCTTCCCCTGAAATATTGAAGCGAATCAAATTGTCTGCCGTTGGAACTGAACGGCCCTGCTTGTCGAGCGCCTCTACCGTCAGCATAGCGATATCCTGCCCGTCAGCATTGATCGTCGTGCGGTCTGCGGTGAGCCGGATGGCCACCGCTGGTCCGGTCGTCTCTCGCTTCTCTGTAAGTACAACTTTTCCACCCTGGCTTCCCCGTGCTTCAATCACGCCGGGCTCATACTTCACCTTCCACTCAACGTGCCCGAGATGCGGTACCTTCTGGCTTCCCGCGCTCCTGCCATTGACGAAGAGTTCCACCTCTTCGACATTGGAGTAGACCCAGACAGGAATCTCGTCGCCCTCGCGGCCTTCAAAATTCCAATGCGGAAACAGATGGATCGAAGGCTCCTTACCCCACCATGCCTTGTAGTAATAAAAGGTGTCCTTGGGAAACCCACACATGTCGACGATGCCAAACTGTGAGTTGATGGAAGGCCACCCATACGGCGTCGGCTCCCCGCGATAATCGAAGCCTGTCCACGCAAAGCCGCCGGCTTC
>JBAUTX010000307.1:0-2087 GCA_049582405.1 Occallatibacter sp.
GGATACTTCCGGCCAAGCGGGTAGAACCCCTTGCTCCGGAGATCGGGGTCATTCGTAAAGGGCAACTCGATGGCCCAGTCGTGCGGCAGATTGATGCTGCGCCAGTCACTGTCGTCAAAGGCCAGGCTGGCGACCGGCATAAAGTGACCGGTCTTTTGAAAATTCCCCGCCTCCGCGCTCCCATATTCAAAGTCCTTGCTCGGGTCACAGGCATTGCCCAGATGGAAGCGCCAGCCGAAATCAAGCAGCAGGCGTTCGCGGCCTGCACCGGACATGGACGCGGCAGGTGTGTTGCCCACACTCAGCGGCCCTGAAAGCTCCCCCATCACAGGGTTCACGCCTGTGTGGACCGGAGCCACGCCCTGTGCAGCAACAGCGGCCGGGGCAAGCAAGGATGACTTCAATACGTCGCGGCGTGAAAAGGTTTTCATCATGGCTCCATTCTTCTCGGTAGGCTGGAATCTACACTCACATCTTGCAGGCTTGCTTGAGAGTCGCACGAAGTATACGCGCAAGATTCTTGCTGAAACAAGCACTTCAATCAGGGGGCTTCATCGGCCGCCCTGTTCCCGCTCCTGATTGCCTCTCGTACCCGCACGGATGTCGCCTGGGCATCCCCTACGGCGTGGCAAGACTTGCCAGCCCGAGGAACGTGAGCAGCTTGATCCAGAAGCTGGCCGAAGCCAGATCGCCCATGCCAGACAACTTCAACTGCAGCGGTGAAAACGCGTCGTTGCTGGTGATGGCGAAGCTGCTGCAAATCGCACCGCTGCCTGTGGGCGCAAACTTGAATGTGACCTCAGACTTGCTGCCGGGCGCGATGGCGAGTGGAAAGCCGGGCGCAGGGGCAAGCACAAAATCACCGCTTGTGCAGTTCGGATCGTTGTTGGAAGGCGCAATGCCCGTAATGCTCAGCCCAGCACCGCCCACGTTCATCAGTTCCACAGGCACACTGCGGCTGGTGCCGACGGTGACGGAGCCAAAGCCGGCCTCTGCAATCGGGTTGGTCGCAAGGCGGGGCAGAAGACCCGTCGCGTAGCCGCTGCCGCTGACGGGGACAAGCTGATCGGCCTGTGTAGCGTCGTTACAGTTCACCTGCAGATAGCCGAAGAAGTCGCCGGCAACGGTGGGGTTGAAGGTCACTTCGAAGACCTGTGTCCCGCCAGGCGCAATCGTGAGCGGCAGCGCGGGCGTTGTTCCAACCGTGAAGGCAGGCAGAGCAAGCGGCTTGACGCTGTTGATGGTGAGGCCCGCGTCGCCGCAGTTTGACACGCGCAGGGGCAGGGTCAGGGACTGGCCCGCCGCCACCGCGCCAAATCCCAGCGCCTCGTCCGCGGCAAAGGTCGGCCCCGTGGGTCGCGTGACTTCAAAGCAGCTTCTCCCATACGTGCCCACACGCAGAACCGCCGGCGTGACGGAGTCATCGATGGCCAGAGAGTTACAGGACACAACCGGCAACCCCACTCCGTAGATCTTCCACGTTGCCGTGCCGACGGCCTGGTCACCGGTGCCCGTGATCTTCGCATCCGTCGAGCGCAGAACACCTGCATCACTCGCCACAAGGATGGCCGACGGCGCCTGGCTCTTGTCGAATACCACCGCATGCAGAGGCATATCGGGCAGGTTGCCCACAGGCCCGCTGCCATCCGTACCCGATATGTCGTGCCAAGTCGCGCCGCCATCCTCTGTAAGAAACACATGCCGGGTCTTGTACGTCGCATGGATGTTCGCGACACCTCCGTACACCACGGCCACGCGCTTCGTGTTGGCCGGGTCCACCGCAATGTGGTTGACAGGTCCCATCAGCACTCCGGCCCCACCCGGCGTCGTCACCAGCGGAGCCGCATCCCAGGTTGCGCCGGCATCGAGCGAGCAGTGCACGGAGCCATCAAACGCGCCTGCCCATACCAGCGTCGCACTGGCAAAAGACGTCACGATGCACGTGATATAGTCGCCAGGAGCAAGCGCCGTGGCCGCAAAGTGCAGGCCCGCATCCTAGCTCTTGTTCAGCACCTTACCTTCACTCACGTAAACAGTTCGGCTCGCAGTCACCGTGCCGGTCTTCTCAAGAGCAATGGCATGCTGGT
>JBAUTX010000308.1:0-3891 GCA_049582405.1 Occallatibacter sp.
GTCTTCGCATACAACGCAGGATTCGCGGCAAGCTGATGCTCGATGACTGCGAAGTGGTGGGTTACCAGTGGGCAGAAATTCGGCAGCGGACAGCGCGTGTAGATGAACGTAATCAGGAGGGCCTTGCCGCGAAACTGATCAAGATGAATGCTGTGCCCGTCCTGGTCCTGCAGCGCAAAGTCGGGCACGGCATCTCCAGGCGCGGGTACATGGTAGCTCGAAGTGGGCCGATAGTCCGGCTTGCCCTGCGCCACCACCACAATGTGATCCAGCAGCACGGTGGCGTCTGCATCCTGCGAGACCAGCACGTCTGCGGTAATGACATCGCCGGGGTGGAGCTCACTGAGGATGCTCGGGTCCTTGAGCTTGTACGGCATGGTCATCGCTTCCATGAAGCCGGGAATGGCTTCATGGTCCAGCGTGACTTCTCCCGTGGAGGGGTTGGCAGCCACCACTTTTCCGCGGAGCTTGTACACCTTGTAGTTGGGGCTGGTGACGCTGGACGGAGCAGCCTGCTGGCCCGAGTGGCAACCACTCAAGCCCGCGATGATCAGCATGGATAGAGCAAGAAATCGGCGAAGCACACCTCATTTTACTATCGCCGGGACTCCTCCGCTGCCCAAGGTTGACGCCGCAACGGAGGGACAGCGTATAAACCAGAAATGAGCCCTGCGGAGAATCCTGGAATCGACCAATGGCTGCAGGATGGCGGGATTGTGGTCGCCTCCACGGACCGTGCAGCGCGCTGGCTTCGCCAAGGGTTCAATCTCCGCCGCCGCGCCGAGAGACTCGCCGCATGGCCGGCACCGCAGATTACCGATTGGGCTACCTTCGCTCGCACAGCATGGCAGGATCGCTCCACGGATGGCCGCATGGTGCTCAATCCGGCACAGGAACAGGCCATCTGGACCACCATCATCGAGCGAGAGAAGCGACTTGCTACGGTCCTTCCGGGTCCGCGCCACAGGCTGGCCAGCCTCGTCATGCAGGCTCATGCACTCCTTTGCGGTTATGCGCCGCGCTATCTGCAATCCCACGCGCGCGAAGGCTGGAGCCTCGATGCGGGCACGTTCAGCGCGTGGCTTGCCGCGTTCGAGTCGGCCTGCCGCTCCTCGGAAGCATGGAGTGCAAGCCGCGTTGCCCTGGAGGCTATTCCGCTTTTAGAGGCCGATGCGACAGCGCGCCCCCCGGTGCTCGCGGTTGGCTTTGACAGAATGCAGCCGACACAACGTGCCTTCTTCACCGCATGGGGCGCGTGGCAGCACCACAAGCCCGCCGTCCCGGTGCAACAGTTGGACTACTCGTTTGCGGTTAGTCCACAAGAGGAGCTGAAGGCTTGCGCAGTCTGGTGCATGCAGTTCCTCGACGCTCATCCATCGGCCCGTGTCCTTGTCATTTCGCAGGAAGTGGCAGAGCGTCGCGGCGAAATCGAGCGCGCCTTTCTTCGCCATCCACTTGCTGGCTCTGCGCCTTTGTTCGAATTCTCTCTTGGGATCCCTCTCAGCGAAGCTGCCCTGCCGCGAGCCTATCTACTCATGCTGCGCTGGCTCAATGGCGCCCTTGAGGAAAGCGCCATCGACTGGCTGTTCTCCATGGACGCAGCCGCCGCGGATGAAGACGAGTCTGCTGCGCTTCAGGCTTGCATGCGCGCGATACGGCATGCCGCGCTCCAGTGCCCTGCCTGGACATTGGAGTCCTTCCTGCGTCATAGGCAGGCAACGTCCCTCATTCCGGCAGCGTGGGCGGAACGCATGATGGCTGCGCGCGAGCATCTGCTTGCCGCGACCAGACAGGATCGCTCGCCGCTGGAATGGGTCGCTCTCCTGTCCGACCTCCTGCGCATGATACGCCCGGGAAGCGGCCCTCCACTTGCCAGCACGGACTACCAGGCGGTGCGCCGATGGGAACAAATGCTGGACACGTGCGCATCCCTGGGCTTCAACGGAAATCGCGTCGCCTGGCAAGATTTTCTCGCAGCCGTGGAACGCGTGATGCATGAGACTCTGTTTGCGCCGGAGTCAGCAGATGCTCCGATTCAGATCACCGGACCGGCAGAGTCCGCTGGACTCACAGCGGATGCAATCTGGTTTCTGGGCGCTGATGAAGATTCGTGGCCAGCAAAGGCCGCCGCGCATCCACTTTTGCCACTGCACGTGCAGCTCGCAGCTGGCATGCCGCACGCGAGCCCGCTGCAGGATTGGGAGCTCGCGCAGACGATGACCACGCGGCTGCTGGAGTCTGCACCGACGGTGCGCTTCAGCTACACGCAGCAGCAGGGCGCAATCGAAGCCAGGCCTTCGCATCTCGTGGTGAAGGTCGCGGGGCCGCCGACAGCTTTCGCAGAGGTGCACGAACCGTTGGCCCCGCTGTGCACCATCATTGTTCAAGACACTGCGCAGATTCCCTTCCCTGCGCATCAGGCGCCGGGAGGATCCAGTGTGCTCACAGCGCAGTCACATTGCCCCTTCAAGGCATTTGCCACGTCGCGCCTTGGCGCGCAGGACTGGCAACCGGCCGAGCCTGGCCTGACCGCGGCACAACGCGGCCAACTTCTGCATGCAGTGCTGCACGCGCTGTGGGGAGGTCCGCCGCATGGCCTTCGCAACCTTGACGATCTTCGCAACCTGGCGAACGTGCAAGCGTTTGTCGCGGGACATGTGCGCCGCGTTGTCCAGGGCAAGTTGCCGGAAAGCATCTCCGGCCGGCTGCCCAAACGTTATCTAGCCCTGGAGCAGGAGAGGCTCACCCGCCTGGTGACGGAGTGGCTTGGCTATGAAGCGCAGCGCCAACCGTTTCAAGTCAAGCAGACCGAAGCGCCCGCGACTGTGACTATCGCCGGGCTTACGCTCAATCTGCGTCTTGACCGCATTGACCGGCTCAGGGACGACAGCCTTCTGGTGATCGACTACAAGACCGGCGCCGTCTCGACCAAGGACTGGCAACTACCTCGCGCTCAGGATGTGCAGCTTCCGCTCTACGCCGGCTTTGCGATTCAAGAGCCTGAACAACTCGGTGGGCTTGTCTTTGCCAAGGTGCGGCCAGGCGAATCCTCCTTTGCAGGGCTCGTTAAAGATGCCGCGTCCAATCTGTTCGAAGGACTCACCGGAGCCCATGGGCTGGTGAAGAATGCGCTTACGCTCGTTCAACTCAGCGCATGGCGCGAGAACATTGAACAGCTGGCCAGGGACTACCTCGCCGGGAAGGCCTCCGTAGACCCGCGCAAGTATCCGGACACGTGTGACGCATGCGGACTGCAGACATTGTGCCGCATCCAGGAGCACGCAATGCTTCTCAGTACGGACGAAGAGACTTCTGAGGATGAGGATGCCTGAGGCTACACCCGCCGCTCTGCCGCCTGACCACCAGCAGCGCAAGCGCGCGCTCGATTCTTCGCGCTCCATTCTGGTGGAAGCACCGGCAGGATCCGGCAAGACAAACCTTCTCACACGCCGCTTTCTGCGTCTTCTTGCTGAAGTCGACGAGCCCGGGCAGATTGTCGCCATCACGTTCACCCGGGCCGCAGCGGCCGAAATGCGTCATCGCATTCTTGCCGAACTTGAACGGGCTGCATCCACCGATGCGCGACCCCAGGATGCTCACGCGGATTCCATCGAATTTCTTGCGCAACAGGCTTTGGAGAGGGCACAGGAAGGCAATTGGCGGCTCATCGATCTCCCCTCGCAACTGCGCATTTCCACCATTGACTCCTTTTGCCGCGATCTTGCGCTCCAGCAGCCCTTTCTTTCTGGATTTGGGGCGGACCTGAACATTCACGAACAGCCAACCGAATTGCACCGTCGCGCGGCGCGCCGAACACTTGAGAAACTGGACTCTGCCGACGCAAGCCTACGCGCTGCTCTTGAGACCCTCCTGCTCTGGCGCGATAACAAC
>JBAUTX010000309.1:0-4372 GCA_049582405.1 Occallatibacter sp.
GGACGTGGCGTCGATCGTAACCGGCAAACCGATCTTCAGCATCGATTTCACAGTTTCCGGGATGCTTTTCGCGGTATTCGAAAAGTGTCCCGTGTTCGGCGGCAAAGCCAAGTCGGCAAATCTCGACGCCATTAAAGCCATGCCCGGCGTGCGCCACGCGTTCCTCGTGGAAGGCGGGGCACAACTCACGGGGTTGCTCTCGGGCGTCGCTATTGTCGCGGATACGTGGTGGCAGGCGCAGGCGGCGCGCAGGGCACTCAAGGTGGAGTGGGACGTCGCCGCGGGCTCGCCATCGGCTGCCACACAGAGCAGTCAGGCATTTGCAGAAAAGGCGCAGCAACTGCTGAAGGAGCCGCCCGGCCACACGCTGCGCACCTATGGCGATGTGGACGGCGGATTCAAGTCGGCTTCGAAAGTGGTCGAGGCGGTCTATGCCTACCCGTTTCTTTCGCATGGGGCGATGGAGCCGCAGAACACGACAGCGCACTTCAATAGCGGCAAAGTCGAGATCTGGACGACGAGCCAGGCGCCCGGCGGCGGCCGGCGCATGGTGGCAAAGGAGCTGGGCATTGCAGAGAGCGACGTCACCATCCACCTGACGCGCACCGGCGGTGGCTTTGGACGCCGCCTGATGAATGACTACATGGTGGAGGCGGCGTGGATTTCCCGCACGGTGAAAGCGCCGGTCAAGCTGGTGTGGTCGCGCGAGGACGATTTTGCGCACGACGCCTACCGGCCCGCGGGCTGGCATGGCATGAAAGCCGCACTCGATGCGCAGGGCAAGGTGACGGCGTGGCGGCAGCACCTGGTTACCTTCGGAGATGGGGCACATGCCGCACCGTCAGCGGGCATTGGGGCGGAAGAGTTTCCGTCGGGCCGCGTGCCGAACTACTTCATCGGCCACACGGCGATGCCGCTGTGGCTGCGTACCGGGCCGATGCGGGCGCCGGGCGCGAATGCGATCGCGTTTGTGGGGCAGTCCTTTCTGGATGAGGTGGCTCTTGCCGCGGGTCGTGATCCACTCGATCTGCAACTGGAGATTCTGGCGGCTACGCCGGTTCCGATGCCAGCGGGCGAAGAGAATCCTCAGCGGGGTCCAGAAGAATACCGCTTCCATCCGGAGCGGCTGGCCGGCGTGCTGCAGCAGGTGGCCGAGGTGACCGTGGATGCGAACAATCGTGTGCGCGTCAACAAGGTCTGGGTGGTGACGGATGTGGGCCGCCAGATCATCAACCCATCGGGCGCGCGAGCGCAGGTGGAGGGATCGATCATCGAAGGCATGAGCCACACCATGCTGGAGGTGACCCTCACAGGCGGACGCGTCGACCAGAGCAACTTCGGGCAGTATCCACTGACGCGGATGCGGCAGATTCCGGAGATGCATATCTCCTGGAGGATGACGCCGAACTCGCCGACAGGGCTGGGCGAACCGGCGCTTCCGCCTGCGATTCCGGCCATTTGCAATGCGATCTATGCGGCGACGGGAAAGCGGGTGCGCACGCTGCCGCTCACACGGAGCGGGTTCAGCCTGGCCTGAGCACAGGTTGCGGGTTGCCGGGCGCCAAGATCCGCCGGCCTCGTGCCATCGAGCGTGCGGCGCGAGGGCGAATTGTGTGCGAGGCACAGGCGCTCCCTCCTACAATGGTCGGGATACAGCGGCAGGGCAGCATGCCGGCTCGCCGCGTGTGGAGGTGCAATCATGTCAATCCTGACCGGGCCAAAACTCAGCGCGCGCCTTGCGACACTGCCGGAGTGGCAGGTGCAGAATGGCGAACTTGTGCGCACATTCTCCTTCAAGGATTTTCGGGCGGCGGTTGCTTTTGTGAATCGCGTGGGCGAGGCGGCGGAGAAGGCCGGCCACCATCCGGATATCGACATCCGCTACAACCGCGTGCGGCTTGCGCTGGTGACGCACGATGCTGGTGGCCTGACGGAGAAGGATTTTGCGCTTGCAGACGAGGCGGACAAGCTGGGTTGAGCAGATTGCGGAAACAGTGCCAGGATTCCAATAGACACACTTCTTTCTGTTTGACATGATGGGATGAGCGGCGGTCCCGCCTCGCCTGATTCGCTTGCGCCGTGTGCCGGAAGCCGCGAGGCGCGCGCCAGCGTCCGGTGCGCCTGGGCTGACGGGACCCTGGAAGGAGATTCTTTTGCGCATCTCGCTCTTTATCACCTGCTATAACGACACGCTGTTTCCCGACACTGGCAAGGCGGTGGTGCGCGTGCTGGAGCGGCTGGGCCACACGGTCGAGTTCCGCCGAGAGCAGACCTGCTGCGGCCAGATGCACTGGAATACCGGCTACCTGAAAGAAGCTGTGCCCATCATCCGCCATTTTGTTGCGGTCTATCGCGACGCGGAACTGGTTGTTGCGCCCTCCAGTTCCTGCGTGTCGATGATGCGGGATCATTATCTGAAGGCGGCAGAGATGGCAGGCGACGCGAAATTGGCTGCGGATGTAGAAGCACTGCTGCCGAGGGTGTATGAGTTTACCGAGCTGCTGGTGAAGCGCCTGGGCGTGGACGACGTGGGCGCGACGTTTCCGCACAAGGTGACGCTGCATACCAGTTGCCACTCGCAGCGCAGCCTGCAACTGGGCGACATTCCTGTGCGGCTCTTGAAGAGCGTGCGCGGGCTTGAGCTGCTGGGGATCGAAAATCCGCAGGAGTGCTGCGGATTTGGCGGAACGTTTTCGATCAAGAATGCGGATGTGTCGTCGGCGATGCTTGCGGAGAAGGTGCGCACCGTGCTGAACACCGGCGCGGAGGTCTGCACGGCGGTGGACAACTCCTGCCTGATGCACATCTATGGATCGCTGCATCGTCAGCGCACGCTGGTGCGCACGGCGCATATCGCGGAGATTCTGGCTTCCACCGGAGGGCAGTCATGAGCGCGCCTTCCCAGCCGCACTGGTCCAATCGAAGTTTTCCGGAAGCGGCCAAGGAACTTCTTGCTGATTCACAGATCCGCAGAAACGTGCGCCACGCGACGGATGTGATTCAGGCGAAACGCAACCGCGTGGTGGGCGAGCTGCCGGATTGGGAAGCGCTGCGCGAAGCTGGCTCGGAGATTCGCGCGCATGCACTCGCGCATCTGGATCACTACCTCGTCGAGTTTGAGCGCAACTGCACGCGTGCGGGCGGCACGGTGCACTGGGCGCGGGATGCGGCTGAGGCCAATCGCATCATCCTTGCACTCATTCAGCGCCATCAGGCCAAAGAAGTCATCAAGATCAAGACGATGACCTCGGAGGAGATTGGACTCAATCGCCATCTGGAAGCGAACGGCGTTCGTCCGCATGAGACCGACCTGGCCGAGCTCATTGTGCAGCTTGGGCACGACAAACCTTCACACTTTGTGGTTCCGGCGCTGCACAAGAATCGCCAGCAGGTGCGCGAGATTTTTCAGCGCGAGATGCATCTGCCCGAACTCGGCGACAAGCCGGAAGATCTGTGCGCGGCTGCACGCACTTACCTGCGCGAGAAATACCTGCGCATCAAGGTGGCAGTGTCTGGCGCGAATTTTCTGGTGGCGGAGAACGGCGCAGTCTGCATTGTCGAGTCAGAGGGCAACGGGCGGATGTGCCTCACGCTGCCCGATGTGCTCATCTCGCTGGTGGGGATTGAGAAGGTGATTCCGCGCTTCCGCGATCTGGAAGTTCTGTTGCAGACGCTGCCGCGCTCGGCAACGGGCGAGCGGATGAATCCGTATAACTCCATCTGGACGGGCGTGCACGAGGGGGACGGACCAAAGGAATTTCACGTTGTCCTGCTCGATAACGGCCGCAGTCCGATTCTTGCGGATGACGAGGCGCGCCAGACGCTGAAGTGCATTCGCTGCGCGGCATGCCTGAATGCGTGCCCGGTTTATCACCAGACTGGGGGGCATGCGTACGAGTCCGCCTATCCGGGGCCGATTGGAGCCATCCTCACGCCGCAGCTGTACTCGATGGAGCGCGGACGGACGTTGCCCTATGCGTCTTCGCTGTGCGGCGCATGCTATGAGGTGTGTCCGGTCAAGATCAACATTCCCGAGGTGCTGATTCATCTGCGCGGCAAAGTGGTGGAGCAGGACCAGAAGACGCTTGGCGGCAAACTTGGCTTGTGGAACCTTGGCATGCAAGCCGCGGCGTTTGTCTTTGGCAGCGGAAGCCGATTGACGATGGCGCAACATCTTGGACAGATTGGCCAGAAGGTCGTTGTTTCGAAGAATGGATTCATCGAGCACCTGCCGCTGATGCTCTCCGGCTGGACGCAGACGCGTGACCTGAAGGCGCTGCCGCAGCAGAGCTTCCGGGACTGGTGGGCAGAGCGCGAGGCGGGTGCGAAGGCTGGCGCTCGCACAGAACCGGAGGGTCGCCATGGCGAGTGA
>JBAUTX010000310.1:0-6001 GCA_049582405.1 Occallatibacter sp.
TTGCGCGGCACCTGCAGCCCGCGCATCTGGCGGCGGAAGTGCTTGCAGCTATAGACAAGCTCGCGCGGCACCACGCGGTCAGTCAGAATCTTCGCTTCGGAATAGATATCGCGCAAAAACAGATTCAGCGCGAGGATGCGTTGCGTAAGGCCGCGCTCGATGCGGTTCCATTCCTGCGCGGTCACGAGGCGTGGCAGCAGGTCGTAAGGAAAGATGCGCTCCGTGCCCTCTTCGCGCCCATAGACGGTGAAGGTGATGCCCTGCGTCAGGAAGGAAAGTTCAGCCGACTGCTTGCGCCGCTGCAGTTCGTCCTGCGGCAGGCGCGCCAGAGCCTCGGCCAATGCGAGATAGTGCGGACGCAGGTCACCGTTCGCCTCACGCATTTCATCAAATGCGCGGTCGAGCGGATAGTCACCGAACAGGGTTTCCACTGCTGCTGGATGGCCTTGACTCATGCGGGCACGGCTTCCTGTTCGCTCAAATGCAGGGATCTGCGGCACAGGCGCAAGCATGCTAGCACAATGCAGTTCGACAACGCATTGACCCGTTTCCGCATCAACCCTGTGCAGACGTTTCTACCATCGTACCCATAAGGGTGCTATGAAGAACTGACTTGACATGCCCGTGCGCTGTCGTGCCCGCGTGGAACCGTGCGCCTCTCAGGCCAATACTGTAACCTGTTCCTTTCAGGAGAACCATTGACAATGCTCATGTCGAGAAAACTGCTGCATCCTGCCGTCGCATTGCTTGTTGCCGCCTCTATGGCGCCTGCCATGGCGCAGCGCCCCACCATCCAGATCACCGCGGACCTGACCGACGCTCCACGCAAGCTCTACCACGCTGAAATTGACCTGCCCGTGAAGCCCGGGCCTATCACGCTCATCACCCCCGAGTGGATTCCCGGCACGCACATGCCCGCCGGTCCTGCGCAGGACATTACCGGCGTCGTCTTCACGGCAAATGGCAAGACCCTGACATGGCGTCGCGACGACGTGGATCTCTACGCATTCCATCTCACCATCCCTGACGGCGTCTCCACGCTGCACGCTCACCTGGATTGCATCGTGACGGCGCGCGTCACGCACAAGATGGCTGTGCTCGAATGGGAGAAGCTCTTGCTCTATCCCGCGCACATCCCCGTGCGCGACATTCCAATTCAGCCTTCGCTGAAGGTTCCCGCGGGCTGGGGTGTCGGTACTGCGCTCACGCCCGCTGGTGCAGCGTCCTATCCCGTCCCCGCAGCGGGCAGCACCACGCACTTCGCCGCGACCAATGTTGAGCAGCTTGAAGACTCACCCGTCATCACCGGCGAATATTTCCATGAATACGCTCTGGCGCCCACCGTTACGCCAAAGCACTTTCTCGACGTTGCCGCCGATGAGCCCGAGGATGCAAAGCTGCGCCCCGCGTTTTTGGCCGAGGTCAGCAACCTGGTGCGAGAGGCGGATGCACTCTATGCCTCGCATCACTACAACGTCTATCACTTCCTGCTCACACTCTCTGACGTGGCCGGCGGCGAAGGCCTCGAACACGGCCAATCTTCTGACAACGGTGTGGGCGAAAAGGGCTTTGCAGACGCGACGCATCAACTGCCCGAGTCCGATCTGCTCTCGCATGAGTTCACGCACTCGTGGAACGGCAAGTATCGCCGTCCCGTGGGGCTTTACCAGCCTGACTTCGCCACCCCGCAGCAGGGCGCGATGCTCTGGGTGTATGAAGGCATGACCGAGTATCTCGGCAACGTGCTCGCAGCGCGCTCCGGGCTCAAGACACAGGCGCAATATCGCGATGTGCTCGCGCTCACAGCCGCGACGCTCGATTATCGCCCTGGCAGAGAATGGCGGCCAACCGAAGACACCGCCGTGGCAGCAAGCATTTTGCGCGGACGCAACCAGTCCTGGGCCAACTGGCGCCGCGGCCAGGACTACTACTTTGAAGGCGAACTGCTCTGGCTTGACGCCGACACGCTCATCCGCAAGATGACCAGCAACAAGAAATCGCTCGACGATTTCGAAAAGATCTTTCTCGCCAAGGGCGGCAACACCGGTCCGCAAATCGTCCCTTACACCTTCGATGAACTGGTGCAGGATCTCAATCAGGTTGTGCCATACGACTGGGCCACATTCCTGCATGACCGCATCGACCATATCAATCCCCGCGCGGACCTCGCCGGTGTTGAACAAGGCGGCTACAGGCTGGTCTACAAGGACGAACCCAATGCAGCCGAGCGCACCATGGCAGCAGCGGGCGGCCGCCGCGGCGGTGGAGTGGACTGCTGGTTCTCCATCGGCCTGCGCATCGGTCAGGATGGAACCATCAGCGACGTGCGCTGGAACGGTCCTGCCGATAAGGCTCAGCTTGCGCCCGAAGAAAAGATTCTCGCCGTCAATGGGCAGATTTTTTCAGGCGACAGGCTGCGTGAAGCCATTCGCGCTGCAAAGGGAACCAGCGATCCCATTCGCTTCATCGTGCAGTCCGACTCGTATGTCTCCACGGCCGAGATCAACTATCACGAGGGCGAGCGCTTCCCCGTGCTCGAGCGCGTAGACGGCGCATCGGACTATCTTGACGACATCACGCGATCGCTGACCAAGCCCGAGACGGTGAAGGAAGACAACAAGGCAGACGCAGCCCCCGGTCAGTAGAACATCACAGGCATCGAGGGCCGGGAATCCGGCCACGGATCACGTGGCCGCGGTGCCCCTGCTCTCAGCCTGCGGTGGGCGCATCACAGGCAGCAGCAAGGTCATCAATGCCAGTGCGGCGGGAATCGTCAGCATGCCCATGCGCAGGCTTCCCGTGTGCGACGAAATCCACCCGGCAATCCACGGGAGCACGGAACCGCCAAAGCCGGCGGTAGCAAGAATCCAGCGCGTGTCGGAAGACTGTCGTGCGCGTGCAAAGAACGACGCAATCAGCAGAGGATAGATGGGCGCGAGCGAGGCGCCCAGCAGCACCATTGCTGCATTCCGGCTGCCCGCCGATGGCAGCACGAACAACAGCAATCCTGCTGCCAGTGACGTGAGCACCGCAAAGCGTAAGACCTTCGTCGCGTCGGCGCGCAACAGGACGAGCGAAGAAAGCCCGCGCGACACCAGGAATCCTGCAAAGTAGAGGGAAGAAGCCGCGGCTGCCTGCACGGCGCCCGTGCCGGTCATGCGCAACAGGTAGCTCGCCAGCCAGGTGACTGCGGTGTTCTCCACGCCCACCTGCAGGAAGCCAGCGAAGGCGAAGAGAAGAATCAGGCGAAGCTGTGTGCCCCGTGTGATCGCGCGCTCAATCCGGGGCGCTTCTGCTGCGTCCTCCAGAAGCAAGGCACATGCCAGCGCGGCGGCGGCAGCCATGCCTGCAAGGAGCAGATAGGCTGCGCGAAAGTCGTGGTGCACGAGCACACGTGCAGCCATCAGAGGTGCAGCCAGTGCGCCTGCACTCCAGCTGAAATTGAGAAACGTGAGCAGCGGCGCACAGCGTTCGGGAAAGCTGCGGCCTACAAGCAGATTCACTGCAGACATGGGAATGCCGTTGCTGATGCCGAACAGAAAAAATACGGCCGGCAGCAGTGGGCGAGAGACAAGGGAGATACCCAGGCAGCAACCCGCCATAAGCAGGAAGCTCAGGGCAAGGCTGCGCGCATAATTTCGGCGGCAGAAGACCGCACCGAGGCTGGAGCCTGCGAAAAAGAAGAGAAACAGCAGGCCGGATTGGCGATCGACCAGGTGGAAGTGGGCCGCCATCGAAGGCAGCAGTGAGCCGCCAATCGCCTGCACAACGCCCGTCAGGGCAAACACGGGATGGAGCACAAACAGCGTGTACCGCTGCTTCGCGCGGGAACCGTCCGGCATCGACCTCAGCTCCGCTTGGTGCGTCGCTGCGACGGATGCGGAGCAGCCGTGGACTCGCGCACAACCAGCTCGGGATGAATGGGCACCACGTCAGGAAAGCTTGCCTGGCCGCGAATGCGCTGCAGCAGAATACGCGCCGCCACCTGCCCCATCTCGATCAGCGGCTGACGAATGGTTGTCAGGCTTGGGTTGTGGAAGGATGCTCCCTGAATATCGTCAAAGCCTACGACGGAGACATCCTGCGGAACCCGCAATCCGCGGTCGGAGAGCGCGCGTGTGGCGCCAATGGCGGAGACATCGTTGTAGCAGACAAGTGCCGTGAAATCCACGCCGCGATCCAGAAGCTCATGCGTCGGTGCAAAACCAAGCTCGGGCGTGGACATCCTCAGACGCAGTTGCACGGTGAGCTCAGGCGGAACTGCAATCTTCAAGTCGCGTGCCACAGCCATCAGGCATTCCCAGCGGTCATCCGCATCCGAGCTGTGGCTCCCGCCTCGCATAAACGCGATCTTGCGATGTCCGAGCTGATGCAGATGGCGCAACGCCAGCTCTGCCGCGCGGCGCTGATCGAGGACCACGTTGGTTGCGCCCTCAATGTGCCGG
Organism: Occallatibacter sp.; assembly: GCA_049582405.1. Classification (GTDB taxonomy): domain Bacteria; phylum Acidobacteriota; class Terriglobia; order Terriglobales; family Acidobacteriaceae; genus Telmatobacter. The sequence goes on from JBAUTX010000310.1 coordinate 4,446, forward strand.
TGTCCGGCCACAACTACCGTGGGCAGATTGAATCCCTTTTCAAGAATCGTGTCGATGAGGATGAAGCCTTCCACCGACCGGTCCATGAGCAGGCGTGGATATTCCTCGATCAGATCCGGCTTCCGCCGGTGGCTCACGGTCAGGTAGAAGTATCCCTCTTCGATGAGGTACTCTTCGACCCCAGCCAGCACCTGCGTGGCATAGTGGTCGTTCAGCTCCGGGACCAGCACGCCTACGGTGAATGTCTGCCGCTTGCGCAGCGAGCGCGCATAGAAGCTGGGACGATAGTCAAACTTTGCCGCGGCTTCAATCACGCGGTCGCGCGTTTCCTGCGGAATCGACCGAACGCCGGGCGCGTTGTTCAGTACCAGGGAGATCGTGGCTGGAGAAAGGTTGAGATATTCGCCCAGCGTGCGCAGCCCCACGGGCTGTCCAGGGCGCGGCTCAACGGCTGCTTTGGCTCGCTTGGGCATCTATTTCTTTTGTAACACCTTTGTCTGAAGGCGCATCGTGATGGCAGTGGTGAGATGGGGAATTCAGGAGAATCCTGTGCGCCATGGCGAGGCCGACAAAGACACGACCGCCTCCCGATCGCAGACCGGGAGGCGGCGCGGTTCAAAGCGTCGGTAAAACTACTCTGCGACCGCGGCTTCCGTCACGGGCTCGGCGGCCTCGGCCGCCACCTGCACCTTGACGTGCGCGGTGACTTCGCGATGCAGCTTGATGGCCACCGTGTAGTCGCCCACGCTCTTCAGCGGATCAGAGAGCTGAATCTTGCGGCGATCCACTTCGAGGCCCTTTGCGGCGAGCTCGGCGGCGATGTCGGCAGAAGTCACGGAGCCAAACAGGTGCCCGCTCTCGCCGGACTTGCGGGTGAAGCTGAGCGTCAGCGCTTCGAATGCGGGAACCTGCTGCTCGGCCTGCGCCTTTTCGGTGGCTGACCGGCGGGCGGCTGCCTGCTTCATCTGCTCAATCACGGCCTTGTTGGCCTGGGTGGCCTGCAGCGCCAGCTTGCGGGGCAGCAGAAAGTTACGCCCGTAGCCATCTGCAACCTTCACCACGTCGCCGCGGTGGCCCAGATTGGCTACGTCTTCCTTCAAAATCACTTCCATGGGAAATTCTCCAGTGTTCCAGGCGGTGCTTGCTGACGTGCCGTTTGCTTAGATACCAACGACAGCCATCGGTTGCCCCGCACGAGGTTCTTTCATCACTTCCATCGTTCTGGCCGCCAGCATAGTCCGATTTTTCCATTCTGGCCCTACAACGAATGGGCCAATTGCGCGGACTTTCCGGGAACCAAAAGCGGCTTAGTGACGGGTAGCGAAGGGCAGCAGGGCGATGTTCCGGGCCTGCTTAATGGCGCGGGTCAGTCGCCGCTGGTGCGTGGTGCAGACGCCGGTCAGGCGGCGGGGCACAATCTTGCCACGCTCGGCCACAAACCCCTGCAGCAGACGCACATCGCGGTAGGGAATCGCGTCAATCTTCTCCGTGCAGAACTTGCACACTTTCTTGCGGCGGAAGAACTTGCCGCGTCCGCCGGGGCCACCTCCCGGCCG
>JBAUTX010000311.1:0-6548 GCA_049582405.1 Occallatibacter sp.
AGACTACCCAGACTCAGACCCGCACTCCAGCACTTTTAGCGATCAAGTGCCCAGACTTTAACCACGGGCTGCTAGCCGATACCGTCACACATTACAGCCTTGTATGATCCTCTGCCATGCCACACAACACCCATGCATCCGCGGGGAAGGACGAACAGAGCGCTTCTGCTCCGAGCTTGCTGCCCGGATGCCCTTAAGAAAGACACCCTTGGCCGTCAGCGTGATTCCTCCGCCTCTTCCGCAGAATGGTTCTCGCGTCGTCTGAATTTCCACGCCCTCTACAAAGCTCCAAGCCCTCAATGCACGCACCGATGAGCCATCGTAGTATCTGCTTCGGTTATGCCCCTCGAGAGTAGCGGAGCATGGTCTGCATCCATGGATTTATCAAGAATCAGGAATTCAGCGAACCAGAGCTGATTGCCCAAGGCAGAACCAGACCTACCACCCAACAATGTATGACTGAACCCCACAAAACAATTCGGATGCAGAGCAAGGCATGGGCAAAACGCCCACGCTTCCTGCGCGGATGATATTGAGATGGCTCGCGATTGTGAAAATAAGCTACTGAATATCCCGTCGGCCAAATGCACGACCGGTAGCTCCGCAGAGGAAGGCCTTCATCAAACAGACGTAGGATCGTCTGCGTGAGGACGCCGCAGAGAAGTTCCCAATGAAATGGGCTGACAAGAGACTGCAACAGTATTGATTATTTACTTAATAAGTAAATTACGTCTGTAATAACTGAAGGATTTTTACTGGACTTATCGATTTTACCTATGCTACGGTTCTGTGCATTCTCCATCCATCGCAAAAAGGGAAAGAATCATGAGCTAATGCGACGCCACTCTATCCGCAGCTTGTAGCCCAAGAGTCCGCATATGACCCACTCGTCTTGCAATTCTCCTTCGTGCTTCTTGGACGGGCCAGCCGTGAAGCCCGGAATCATCCTATGTTGCGGCCGGCCGTGCATTGCAATGCGACCTTCCGCCAATTTGGCGCGACGATACTCCGCATTCCTACTTCGTCACGTTTGAAGCTGCTGAACCAATTCTTTGATCAACAGATCACCTCAACGTTCGACCCATCAGTCTGCATCCATCCAGAGGAATCGCATGCATCGTTTGACGCATACCCGACTTTACTCTCTGTTCGCATTCTGTGCTTTGACTCTTGGCTCCGTACAGCTTCAATCCCAAAGCGTACAAGGGGCATGTCTCTACGCCCTTGATCCTTCAGCGAAGGCTGCGTTCTCGATCTCTGGAAGTGCATCGATCTCGACCAACTGCAGCATTGCGGTGGCGTCTGACTCAAGTGAAGCATTTGTCATGGGCGGGAGCGAGACCCTCTATCTTGGCAACCATGCAGCTGTGGGTGTGGTGGGTGGATGGCAATTGAACGGTCAGTCAGCCATCGATACGATCAGCAACCAGGCCGTTCAGCCTGTTCCAATTACGGTACCAGGCGATCCGCTTGCCGCTCTCCCGGAACCGACGCAGGGAGCGATTGTCCGCTCGAGTCATACCTACTACGACATGAACAGCGCTCCCGCAAGCAATACTCTTTCGCCGGGTGTGTATTGCGGAGGGCTTGAGGTCGGCAACACAAATGGTGCAACCTTTGCGATGAGCCCAGGCACCTACATTATGGCGGGCGGGGGATTGACTCTCGATTCTCTGGCGCAGATCAGTGGCATGGGGGTCACGATCTATAACACTTCCAGCGCAGGATGGGGCTGCCCGAGTACCACGAACTATGCTCCAATCATTGTCAACAGTCAGACTGTCGTGAATCTTTCAGCGCCGACATCAGGACCTCTGACTGGAATCGTCCTGTTCGCTGATCGCGCGGGATGTGCTACCGCCGGGAGTTGCCAAGACCAAATCAACGGGGGAGCGACAGCCACTTTCAATGGGGTGCTGTATCTCAGAGACGATGCCCTGCTCTTCACGGGGAATAGTAGCGTTGGAGGTTGCCTGGCGGTCGTTGCAGACACCATCGCAATCAGCGGCAAAGCTACGCTTGGAGGGAGTAGCTGCTATCTGAACCCAATCTCCGTAGCCGTAGCTCCTCCCAGTTCAGCTCTCTACGGGGGGCAGTCACAGCAGTTCAGCGCCACAGTAACCAATACATATTTCACAGATGTAACGTGGTCGATCAGTCCAGCCGGATCAGGCTCGATCGATAACACTGGCAATTACACCGCACCTCCCATCATTGGGACGGAGCAGACGGTGACGGTCACCGCGACCAGCGACGCAGATACCACAAAGACTGCTTCGGCTGCCGTAACGCTATTTCCTCCCATGACGATCAGTATCGCGCCGACGGCAGCGACTCTTTACGGAGGACAGCAAGAAAGCTTTTCCGCTGTGGTTTCGAATGCTTTGAATACAGCCGTGAGTTGGACGATTACTCCAGCTGGGGCCGGGGCGATCAACACGTCCGGCGTCTACACAGCGCCGGTCAGCATCCAGAGTCAGCAGACTGTAACAGTAACGGCGACCAGTCTGGCGAATCCGGCCGTCTCGGCCTCAGCGGTGGTGACACTTTCTCCGCCCATCACTGTCAGTGTGAGTCCGACGACAGGCACCCTGGGCGCAGGACAGACGCAGCAGTTTGCTGCGACCGTGCTCAATACAATCAACACTGCGGTTACATGGTCCATTCGCCCGTCCGGGGCCGGGAGCATCACCGCAACAGGGCTTTACACAGCACCGTCCATCATTTCCGCCGCGCAGGCTGTAGCGATCACGGCAACAAGCCAGGCGAATCCTGCTGTGTCAGCATCGGCGATCATCCAACTCGCGATCTCGCAGTGCCTGACCAACGGCTATGCATATGGACGGGAGATCGTCATCGACCATTCGAAGGTTCCCAACACGGACCAGGTCAATTTCCCATTCATGTTCAGCGCAACGGATCCGACACTTGCGACAGCGGCGAACGGCGGGCACGTCTCGAGTGCGACGGGGAATGACATCCTTTTCAGTCTTGATCCAAACGGTGCTTCCAAGCTTGACTTCGAGATTGAGCAATACAATCCGGCGACCGGGCAATTGGTTGCCTGGATCCGGCTGCCCAATCTCCCCCATACCCAGGACACCGTTGTATACATGTTTTACGGCAATCCTGGCGTTACCGCTTCGCAGCAGAATCCATCCGGTGTCTGGAGTGCAGGCTACCAAGCTGTCTACCACATGGCGAATACGGGCTCGGGCTCGGCTTCTGATTCCACCGCAAATGCGAATGCTGCATCGCTGGTATCAGTCAGCCCGGTTGCTGGCCTCTTAGATGGTGCGGCCAGTTTCAACGGAACGTCGAGCTACATGGTTGTGCCGACCACGGCATTTGACCCAACCGCTGCCTCAGGCCAGGCCTCCACCGTCGCTTCGATGACCTTCGCGGTCTGGTTCAAGACAAAGGCTGCGGGTGGAATCCTGCAGGAGACGGGAGGCGGCACGGGACAATACGGGCCTGGGCTGCCGGGTAGCGGAGTACTTGGTATTCCCATCTTGTTTGTCGATACGGCAGGAGAACTGCGTGCCGACCTCTTCTCGGGCGGGGCAGTTCCCCAAATTATCAGCGAACATGCCTACAACGATAATCAGTGGCACTACGCAGTGCTATTGCTCGCGAACAACCTTGAAACTCTTTATGTGGACGGGCAGGTAGTCGGGACGCAGGTAGCCACACAACTTGGCTACTCTTCGGCAAACGCCTTTGCGATTGGATCCTCTCAGACCTTCCTCTGGCCCGGTGGAAACGGTTGGTGGCTCTATTTCAACGGGAATCTTGACCAGATCAGCGTTTCAGGGGTTGCCAGGTCCAGCGACTGGATCCAGACAGAGTACGCCAACCAGAGTGCTCCTGCGTCGTTCTATTCCCTGACCGCAGAGAACGCACAAGGTGCAATTCCTGAGTCGGTCAGCCTTTTTGGAGGGCAATCGCAGCAATTCAGCGCAGCAGCCTTCGGCGCATGCGGATCGGCTGTGACCTGGACGATGCCCGCAGGCTCGCCTGGAACGCTTACTTCTTCAGGCTTGTATACCGCACCGACTGCCATCACAACTCCGCAGACCGTCGTTATCTCTGCAACGAACCAAGTGAATTCCACGGTGACTGCCACTGCGACGATCACACTGTTGCCACAGCCTCTGAATCCTTCATTGACTCTGGCCGCAGTCACGCAACCGCCATATGTGACAGGGACGACGGAGCAATTCAGCGCGACGCTGAAGAATGAAGATGGAAGTCCCTTGGCCCAGCAGACGGTGTCTTTCGCCGTGAGTGGCGCAAACACAGCTTCTGGAACGGCCATCACCGACGAGAACGGCATCGCGACCTTTACATATACGGGCGTGAACGCGGGGCAGGACTCGCTGCTTGCATCGGTCGTTCTTACCAACTCTCAAATCAGTTCGAATACAGTGACAGTAAGCTGGGTCACCCCAGTGCAGAGCATTTCCACGACGACTGTCACAGGCCAATTCTTTCTTTCCGATGGATCCGGATCATTCGATACGCCTACGACCGCTACTCCGGCATTCATCCAGACGTTTCCAACGATCAACTTCAATCCCCCTGCAGGAACAGTTCCTGGGAATACTTCATCGGTCAATGTGAATACGCGGCCGTTTACAGATGTCACCACAGACTTGAATGGCAACTACACCGGAACGATCATTGCCCAGGGAAATGGTTATCAGGCGGGCGTAGGATCTATGACGACCTTTCAAGCCGTCTTCCGGGGAGTGTTCACGGTCGCGAGTGCCGGAAATGTTGTGTTCAACTTCTACGATGACGATGGGTTTATCTTCGGAGTCGGGAACGGTGCGACGCGTGTTAGTGGCGCATCCTATAACATGCCCACTTTGACACAGTTTGGGCAGTATCCAGCCATGGGTGCTTACAACGGTCCGACCGGTCCAATTGGCAATCAGATAGTTGTGAACTTTCCCGCACCGGGTTCCTACCCCTATGAGGTGGATTATTCCGAGTGTTGCGGCGGGCAACTTGTTTTGACGATGACTCAAGGATCGTCGAGCGCTACTGGTATTGCTCCAACGGGATCTCTGACGCTTTCACCAGCTTCGCTACAGCCGCTTCCAGCGGGTGGTCAGCAGGCGTTTACAGTACTTGCCGCCGATGAGTCCGGGGCACCTGTTACAAATCTGCATTTCGGCCTGGTGGTAACTGGAGCCGACGACCTTCAGCTCAGTGGCACAACCGATTCAACGGGCCATGCAACTGTGGTCTATCAGGATGTGAATCCAGGCACAGCAACGGTGCAAGCAGTGGCGTTTATCAGCGGCATGGTGACGTATTCCAACACTGTGAGTGTCCCGTGGACACTCTCGCCGTCGACGACGACGGTTACGAGCGGAAGCGGCGGCACGATGAGCGTCTCAATCTCCGGACAGAACACGGTAATTCTGCCAAACTCGCTTTCTCTCACTGGAACTGTCAGCGATAGCGCATTGCCTGCTGGAGGCACCATTACAACCAACTGGTCCGAGGTGAGCGGGCCCAGTACTGTCACCTTTTCCAGTCCGCAGCAACTCACAACAAGCGCTAGATTTACCCAGCCCGGCAGCTACATTCTTCAGTTGAGCGCGAGCGACGCGGACGCAAATGGTGCTCTTCAGTTCCCAGTGACAGTGAATCCGGCACCAGGTGTCACGCAGGGTTGGATCGGGAGTCCCACGGATGGCTCCGCGGTTTCAGGCATTGTGCCGATCACGGTCGCCTCCGGGATCACATTGCAGAGCGGCACACTCAGCTATTATCCAACTGGCAATCCGAGCAGCGTGACCGTGTTGAACGCGAATGCGACCGGTTCGGGTCAGATTGGAACGCTGGATACGACAACGCTGGCCAACGGCTCCTATTGGATCACGCTTCAGGCCACCGATAGCAGCGGCAATTCGGAATACAACCTGGCGCTGGTAACGGTGACCGGAAATCTGAAACCCGGGCGCGTCACATCGACGATCACCGATCTGGTGGTTCCATCGAATGGCCTAGCCATCCAGATTCAGCGGCGCTATGACAGCCTCTACACCGGCGCCAGCATGGACTTCGGCTATGGTTGGTCGCTGGGAACCAATGTCGATCTTACGGTCAGTCCACGCGGGGATGTAACCTTTACCATCGGCGGGCAGCGGAAGACCTTCTACCTGACACCTCAATACGGCGGGTGGCTTTTCCCCTACTACTTCGCGGCGTTTACGCCGGAACCGGGGCTGCACGGCACGCTCACGGACTCAGCTCCCGGGTGCGCAACGCTATTTGACTTCCTGTTACCGGACGGAAATCTCTGGGCGTGTGTCGGAGGTGGCTTCTACACTCCTCCGGGCTACGTGTACACGGATCCGTCAGGAACGTCTTACACCATCAGCGCCAACGGCAACCTGCAGTCTATTGTGGACAAGAATGGCAACACTCTCACGATCGGGGCGAGTGGCATCACCAGTTCTACCGGCTTGAGCGTGCCTTTCGTGCGCGACAGCCACGGCCGCATCACCCAGATTACAGACACCATGGGCAAC
>JBAUTX010000312.1:0-5899 GCA_049582405.1 Occallatibacter sp.
TGAATCTGTTTTTGCGCGATATCTATTCCGAAGCGAAGATTCTGACTGACCGCGTGGTGCCGCGCGAGCTTGTCTATAGCTGCAAGCACTTCCGCCGCCAGATGCGCGGGCTGCAGGTGCCGCGCAATGTGTACATCGCCGTGGTGGGCACAGATCTGCTGCGGATGGACAACGGCGAGTTTGTGGTGCTCGAGGACAACTTGCGCGTACCTTCCGGCGTGAGCTACATGCTGGCAAACCGCCGCGTGATGAAGCGGACGTTTCCGCAACTGTTCCAGAGTTATGGCGTGCGGCCCATCGAGCATTATCCGCAACTGCTTCTCTCCACGCTGCGCTCGCTTGCGCCGGAAGGCCGGCCGGAGCCGAACATTGTGCTGCTTACGCCGGGCGTCTTCAACTCCGCGTACTACGAGCACACCTATCTCGCGCGCCAGATGGGCATCGATCTGGTGGAAGGCCGCGACCTGGTGACGCACGACAACATCGTTTACATGCGGACCACCGACGGGCTGAAGCGCGTGGATGTGATCTATCGCCGCGTGGATGATGACTTCAGCGATCCGCTTGTTTTCCGCGCTGACTCGGCGCTTGGTTGCGCGGGCCTGTTTAACGCGTATCGCGCAGGCAACGTGACGGTGACGAACGCCTTCGGGACGGGGCTGGCCGACGACAAGGCTCTCTATGCCTACGTGCCACGCATCATTCGCTACTATCTCGACGAAGATCCGATTCTGCCGAATGTTGAAACGTATCTCTTGACCGAGGAGAAGGAGCGCGCACACGTGCTGGCCAACCTGGACAAGCTGGTGGTGAAGGCCGTGGGCGAAAGCGGCGGCTACGGCATGCTGATTGGTCCACACTCCACGGCCCGGCAGCGCGAGGAGTTTGCGCGGCAGATTGAGGCCAATCCACGTAACTACATCGCGCAGCCCACACTGGACTTCTCGCGTGCGCCGTGCCTGATCGGCAACCGGCTGGAACCGCGCCACGTGGATCTGCGGCCGTACATTCTCTTCGGAGACAAGGTCAACATTGTGCCGGGCGGGCTGACCCGTGTGGCGCTGGAGAAGGGTTCGCTCGTCGTCAACTCATCGCAGGGCGGCGGCAGCAAGGACACATGGGTACTGGAGTCGCAGTGACACGCACGGCCCGGGAGAGCCGAACGATGCTATCGCGCGTAGCCGACAGCCTCTACTGGATGAGCCGCTACCTGGAGCGGGGGGAGAACACTGCGCGCCAACTCGACGTGACCATGAGCCTGATGCTGGACACGGCCGGGGCAAGCGCCGAGTCGCGCTGGCTGCGCCTGGTGGCGGCGCTCGGCGATCCACCGGGTCTTGCCTGGAGCGGCGATCTGGACGCGATGGCTCATGCGCTCGTCTTCGACAGTCTCAACGCGGCCTCCGTGACCTATGCGGTGAGTGCGGCGCGCGAAAATGCGCGGCAGGTGCGCGAGGAGATTTCGACCGAGCAGTGGCAGAGGCTGAATCGCCTCTATCATCAGATGCACGCGCCTCACTCGCTCTCGCAATCGCGCACAAACATGGCCGACGTGCTGACGGCTGCGATCGACGGCATCCATCTCTTCAAGGGTGTCACGGATACGACAATGATTCACGGCCAGGGATGGCACTTCATCCGGCTGGGCCGCTACCTTGAGCGAGCCTATGCTACCGCGACGCTGCTGGAGGTCTTTCAACCCGACCTGTTTCACGCGCCGGAGCGCGACGACTCCGGCTACCACTACCTGGAGCAGGTGGGCCTGCTGCGCTGCTGCACGGCCTTCGAAGCCTACTGCCAGGTCTATACCGCGGACCTCACTCCCGATCGGATTCTCGAATTCCTTCTGCTGAATCGTGACTTTCCCCACGCCATACGCTACTCGGTGGATGGCATCCGGCAGGCGATTACATCCATTCAACGCACTGGCGCGCGACGCCCGCCGGACGAGCTCACAGCAGGAATCGGCAAGCTGCACGCGATGCTTGACTACACCTCGATCGGCGAAATTCTCGCGGGCGACTCGGCGCGCTTTCTCCATACGATCCGTGCGCAGTGCCTGCGCATCCACGAGCTCATCTACAGCTACTACATTCACTACTCCATCCAGTCGGCGCTGGCGGTTTAACGGAGGTCTTCGATGCACTTCTATTCGATACGGCACCTTACGCGCTTCCGCTACTCCGAGCCCATCCGCGAGAGCATCATGGAGACGCGCATGCACCCGCGCACAGACTCCATGCAGCATTGCCTCACCTTCTCGCTGTCCGTCAGCCCGCGCTGCCGCGTCTTCAGCTATCGCGACCACCTGGGCAATCATGTCCAGCACTTCGACATTCCAGGGGAGCATACGCAACTCGTCATTGTCGCCGAGTCCGTCGTGGAGCAGCAGCCGCTGCCGGAGGTGCCGAGCTTTCTAGCACCCGATGCCTGGGCTGCGCTGGACGCGATGATCGCCGAGGGAGACTACTGGGAGATGCTGCTGCCGAGCACCTTTGCCGTGGAGACGCCTGCGCTGGTCGAGCTCGCACAGACCCTGGACGTGGCGCGGCGCGATGATCCGCTCATGCTGGTGCACGAGCTGAACCGGCGTCTCTTTGAATATTTCGAATACGTGCCGCGAGCCACACGCGTGGACTCACCCATTGACGAAGCCATCATCAGCGGCAAAGGCGTGTGCCAGGATTTTGCGCACACGATGATCGCGCTGCTGCGCCATGTCCGTATTCCGGCGCGGTATGTCTCCGGCTATCTGCATCGCGGCCGCCACGACCACGACCGCTCGACGCCCGATGCCTCTCATGCGTGGGTGGAGGCGCTGCTACCCCACCTGGGCTGGGTGGGCTTTGACCCTACCAACGACCTTGTCGCGCATCACCGGCACATCCGCACGGCCGTTGGCCGCGACTACGCCGATGTGCCGCCCACGCACGGCATCTTCCGTGGGAGCGCGGAAAGCGATCTCTACGTGGCGGTGCAGGTGGAAGCGAACGAGCAGCCGCCGGCGCTGGATCGCAAGATGCCGATTCCCGATGACTGGAGCGTGCTGGTGGAGCGCGCGCAGCAACCGCCTGCGCCGCGCATGGCCGCGGTGGACCTGCAGCAGATGCAGCAGCAACAATAGGCGCGTAAAGCGCTACAGAGTCTTACGCACTTCTGCTGCGATGCGGCGCAGCTCCGGCAGCACAGCGCCGAGCGCCGCAGGCTCCGCATTGCGGCGGCCCATGGCGAAATAGACTGCGCGGTAGTGGCGATAGAGCTGCTCGTAGACCGCCGCGGCTTTTGGATCGGGCTCGACGGTGCGCAGCGGCAGGCAGACCGCGGCCTGTGCTTCCTCGATCGTCTTGTACGCTCCTGCAGCAAGCAACGCCACGATGCCCGAGCCCAGGCTCGTGGGAATGCCCGCAGGCACCAGCACCGGCTTGTTGAGCACGTTGGCATAGACACGGTTGAGCACTTCGCTCTTCTGCGGAATACCGCCGGCGTTAATCACGCGATCGACGCGCACGCCGTGCTCGGCCATGCGCTCCAGAATGATGCGCGTGTGAAAGGCCGTGCCTTCAATGGCGGCGAAGAGCTCGTCCTGCGCGGTGTGGATGAGGTTCCACCCGAGCGTGATGCCGCCAAGCTCTGGATTCACGAGCACGGTCCGGTCGCCGTTGTCCCAGCTCAGCCGCAGCAGACCCGTCTGCCCGGCTTTGTAGGCGTCGAGGCCGTCAGAGAGCGCGGCAACGGTGGTTCCGGCACGCTTCGCCACTGCGTCAAAGATGTCGCCTGTGGCGGAGAGCCCTGCTTCGATACCCGTGTACGCAGGATGAACGCTGCCGGGCACGACACCGCAGACGCCGGGCACCAGTTCCGCTTCTTTTGCCATGGCGATGATGCAGGTTGACGTGCCGACGACGTTGACCACATCGCCCTCGCGAATATGCGAGCCAATGGCGTCCCAGTGCGCGTCAAAGGCGCCTACTGGAATCGGAATGCCGGCGCGCAGGCCGAGTTTTTCCGCCCACTCGGCGGAGAGATGCCCGGCGAGATGGTCGCTGGTGAGATATTCACCCCCCATTTTGGCGCGCACTCCCTTGAGCAGCGGATCGACGGCGACGAGAAATTCTTCCGGCGGCAACCCGCCCCACTTGGGATTCCACATCCACTTGTGGCCCATGGCGCAGACGCTGCGCTTGAGGCCCTCGACCGTGCGAACGCCGCAGAGTGTGGCCGCCACCATGTCGCAGTGCTCGAGCGCGGTGACGAGACGGTCGCGCTTGTCCGGGTTGTGGCGCAGCCAGTGGAGCAGCTTGGCAAAACCCCACTCGTGCGAGTAGACGCCGCCGCACCAGTCGATGCCCTCGAAGCAGAGTGTGTTGGCCTTCTGGGTAATCTCGTCCGCCTCAGAGTGGGCGCGATGGTCGCACCAGAGATAGTACTCGTCGAGCGGCTCAAGCCCCTCGCCCACGGGGATCACGCTGGAGCCCGTGGTGTCGAGCGCGATGGCCTCCACGGTCGCCCCTGCGATGCCGGTGGTGCGCAGCACTTCGCGCGTGGCCTCGGCCAGCGCGCGCATCTGGTCGGCGTGGGACTGGGTGGCAAAGTCGGGATCTTCGCGCCTGCGGTGTAAGGGATAGGGCGCAGAGGCGGTTCCGATGGGTCCCTTGACGCTGTCAACCAACGTGACGCGCACGCTCAACGTGCCAAAATCGACCCCGGCAACGACTGCCATGGAGGCTCCTCCAGTAAACGCTTTCTTAAAACCTTTCCAGAGTACACCATCCACGCGGCCTCATGGCAAGCCCTTCTGCTGCGCGTTGCCGCCAGCTATCTTTTCCCGCCGGGCATCATGGTTTTGAGCCGCCCCAGCCATGTGCCATCAGCGGCGGAGGCCCTCGCTGGAACTGCCTGCGGGGGTGGAGTGGCGGCCTGCTTCGGCGCGGCGGCGGGCCTGGCACCAGCCACGGCCTGCGCGTCTCTCAGATCCGGCGCAGGACTCACCGCGTTTTTGACCAGGATGGAGACGCGCCGGTTCGACGGATCATAGGGATTCGCCTTCACCCGGAGCATCTGGTCGGCGTAGCCACGCACCTGGGTCACCTGGTCCGTGCGCACGCCGTCGGACTGCATCAACCTGCGCGCCGCGTTGGCACGGTCGGCAGAGAGCTCCCAGTTGCTGTAGCCGGTGTCCTGCGAATACGGCGCAGCGTCCGTGTGCCCTTCGATGAGCAGGTCGTTCGGCAACGTCTTGAGCTCGGAAGCAAGCAGGGCCAGCAACTGCTGTCCGCTTTCGCTCAGCCGTGCGCTGCCACTCTCATAAAACGTGCCGCTCTTCGTTTCCAGCAACTCGATGCGCAGCCCTTCAGGGGTGATGGTGATCTCAATCTGCTTGGAGAGTTTCTCAAGATCCCTGCGAGCCCTGATTTCAGCCTCCAGCTTTTCCTTCAACTTCTGGAGCGCGTCGGTTTTTTCCTGCAAGATGGTGATGCCGTTGGCGCTCATCGTCGTGCCCAGCAGAGTCGCCGTGCCTCTGGGATTGTTGAAGTAGCCCGCGACGGCCTGCTTGATCTTCTCGCTCGAATTCATCAGCCAGAGCACGATGAACAGCGACATCATTGCCGTCACGAAGTCCGCGTAAGCCACCTTCCACGCACCGCCGTGGTGGCCTCCGTGCCCGCTCTTCTTCTTGATGACGATGATGGGCTGCGCTTTGCCTGGCAACATGTTCCGTTCCTCACTCCCCTGTGCATTACGCTGCTGCGGTTTCTGCCGGCGGCTGTTTGCAGCTCTTCTCCATCTCGTCAAAGCTCGGCCGCACATACGCTGGAATCGCGCGCCGCCCCATCTCGATCGCAATCATCGGCGCCGCGCCTTTCAGGAACGAAAGCAGCAGCACCCTGAGCACATGCAG
>JBAUTX010000313.1:0-8207 GCA_049582405.1 Occallatibacter sp.
GTGAGAAGGGCCGCGGCTCACGCAGCAGGATCATGTCGTCGATTTCGTGCAGCAACCTGTTGCCTTTGCGGCGGTTGCAGCTGTGGCAGCAGGCGACGAGGTTTTCCCATGTGGAGTTGCCGCCGCGGGAGCGTGGAATCACGTGGTCGAGGGTGAGTTCGCCGGCAGGCAGCAAAATGCCGCAATATTGGCAGGTGTTGCGGTCGCGCAGGAGGATGTTCTTGCGTGAGAGGGCGCGGGTCTGGTGGGGGATGCGTCGATACTCGAGCAGGCGGATGACCGAGGGCATGGCGATGCGGCTGCGCTGAGCATGCAGCGTGAGGCCGTGCTCTTCTTCCGTGCGGGCAATGCCTTTGAGCACGAGCACCAGGGCGCGCCGCGCGCCGCAGATATTGATGGGCTCATACGAAGCGTTGAGTACCAGCACGGGCATCTGGAGCATGTGGTTAGCCGGCGCGACGTGCTGGCTGGCGGCCTGTTCGGCGGCCAGCGCAGCGGCCCTTGCGGCGGATTTCTGTTTGCGTGCATGAATCATGGCTTTTCCCAGCGACATCTCTTTTCCCCTCGTTAAAAAGATGGTTGGTCCTCGCGGTGCATGCTTGCCGGTTGCGGGTGGAGGATGACCGGATTGCCGGCCTGTTTACTGGGCAGGGGCTCTCCGGCAGGGATGGTGTTCAAATCAGACCGAACGAACGCGGCGCGCTGGGCGCGGGCGAGCGTGGCGACCCAGACAGAGCGGGCGCCGGCCCGGAGCAGAGCCTGGGATGCAGCGCGGGCGGTGGCGCCGGTGGTGAGGATGTCGTCAATGAGCAGCACGTCTCTGCCGACGACAATGGCCGGAGCGGAGACGCGAAATGCGCCGCGCAGGTTGAGGCGGCGCTGACGCGGGGTAAGTCCGGCCTGGCTCTCGGTGGCGCGCTGGCGCAATAGAGCCGCGGGGGCAAGCGTCAGACGCCAATCAGGATGGGAGCTGCGTAGAGCGGCCAGGGCTTCCGCAGCCAGGAGGCGGGATTGGTTGAAGCCACGGCCTGCATACCTGGACCGGTGCAGCGGGACGGGAACGACGAGCAGCTCGGAGGGAGCCTCTGGAGCAAGCTGAGCAATGGCTGCTGCAAGCCTGCGACCGAGAGGGCGCGCGGCGGACCTCAGGCGGTCGTACTTGAAGGCGTGAATGGCGTCGCGCATCCGGCCGTCAAAGACCGCAGAAGCGACAGCCCGCTCGAAGGGCGGCGGGCTGAGGCGGCAAGGGCGGCAAAGCGCAGCGGCAAGATCGGCTGCTGGGGCGTCGAGGCCATCTCCGCATCGGTGGCAGACGGGACCAGTGCGGATGGGAATCTCCGACCAGCAGACATCACAAATTGGAACAGGAAGGAAGCGCGGCAGGAAGTGGCCGCAGAGGGTGCAGCGAGTGGGGTAAACGACGCAACTCAAGAAATCCACTGGACTTCGGAGGACACGCACCACCGCGCGCCAGCTGGCGGTTCCCGAAGTGGGTAGATCGAGCGTGAGTGAGCCGGAGTCTCTGTGGAAGACACACCTCACTTGCGGCGGGACCTACTCGTCCCGCTATGGCGCCAGTATACGCCTGGCTGGCACATCGCGCCACGGGGAATGACGCGGGCATGGAAGGCGGCAGCCGTGCTGGGTGCGCTCCCGTGGGCGCAAGACGATGCGCGGGTACGATACACTGCAAGCCAAGGGGAGTGTTGCGTCTTGCATCTTCGTCTTGCCGTCTGCGGCGTTCTCGCCGCCACCTGTTTGATTCCTTCCCCAAGCCATGCCCAGCAGGGACCGCCCGCAAAGCCACAGGGCCAGCAGGGCATGAGCAGCGGCATTGCCGCGGGCGTGGCGGCCCCTGCGCAGTATGACGAGCAGAAGCGGCCGATTACCGCGGGCGGGTTTGTCGAAAAAGGACCGATCGTTTTCGAGGACATCACGAAGCAGGCAGGGCTTTCCGGCTGGAAGCACAAGATGGGTGTGCCGGAGAAGAAGTTCATTGTCGAGACCAACGGCTCCGGGGCGTGCCTTCTGGACTATGACAATGACGGCTGGCTCGACATCTACCTGGTGAACGGGGCGACCTTCGATTCGCTGGACGGCAAGGAAGAATCGCCGCACGCTGCGCTGTTCCACAACAATCACGACGGGACGTTCACGGAAGTGGCGCAGAAGGCCGGCGTGGCGAACGACCGCTGGGGCTATGGCTGCTCGGTGGCCGATTATGACAACGATGGCTGGCCGGACATCTATGTGGGCAACTACGGCAAGAACCGGCTCTACCACAACAACCACGACGGCACGTTTACGGATGTGGCCGAGAAGGCAGGCGTGACGCTGGGCAACTGGTCGCCGGGTTCGGCGTGGGGCGACTATGACGGCGACGGCAAGCTGGACCTCTACGTGACCGGCTATGTGCACTTCGACCGTGACAACCTGCCGATTGCCGGGACCAAAGCGGTGGGCTATGCCTCGTGCCTGTATCGAGGCGCCGCAGTGAACTGCGGGCCGCGCGGGCTGCCTGGCGAGCCGGACCATCTCTTCCACAACAATGGCGACGGGACGTTTACCGACGTGACGGTGAAGGCGGGGGTGGAAGACAAGGACAAGTATTACGGCTTCTCGGCGATCTTTGTGGACATCAACGGCGATGGGAAGCCGGACCTGGTGGTAGGCAATGACTCGGAGCCGAATTACCTCTACATCAACAAGGGCGATGGGACCTTTGACGACCAGAGCTATGTTTCGGGTTTTGCGCTGAACAAGGATGGGCGCGAGATCGCCTCGATGGGGATTGCCGCGGGGGACTACGAGAACGACGGCCTGATTGACTTTTACGTGACGGATTTCGGCGACGACTACAAGGTGCTCTTCCACAACGATGGCGACGTGAGCTTCACCGACGTGAGCTACAAGGCGGGCATCGCGCAGACGACGATTCCGTTTGTGGGCTGGGGGGACGGGTTCATCGACTATGACAACGACGGCTGGCTGGATCTGTTTGAGGTGAACGGGCACGTTTATCCCGAGGTGGACCAGCACGATTGGGGCACAACGTGGGCCGAGCGACCGCTGCTCTTCCGCAACGTGCCGGACGGACCCAAGGATCGGCGGTTCGAGAATGTGCCGCCGGTGACAGGGACAGGGCTGGCGGCCGTGATTCCGGCGCGCGGGGCGGTGTTTGGCGACCTCTTCAACGACGGCAGGATCGACGTAGTTATCAACCCGATCGACGGGCCGCCGGTGCTGTTGAAGAATGTGAATCCGGACAAACACCACTGGGTGGAACTGAAGCTGGTGGGTGGAACGAACGCCGCGAACGGGCGCAAAAGCCCGCTGGACGCGACGTGCGCGACGGTGTATCTGAAGGCCAACGGGATGCGGATGCGGCAGGACGTGCTGGCGAGCGGGGGCTACATCTCCGCGAATGACCGGCGCGTGCACTTCGGCCTGGGCGATGCCACCGACGCGGGCGAAGCGGAGATTCACTGGCCCTCCGGTGCGAAGGAGACGGTGAAACTGCCTGCGGTGGACCGGATCTACACCCTCGAAGAGGGCAAGGGCATCATGGGCGCTCTGTGCGCGGGCAAGCCGTGTGCAGACCCGAAGGCGCCAGCCATCGCGGCACACTAGCGACCGATTGCGTTACGCAGCCATCGCCGACTGAGCAAAGAAAACCGGCACAATCGCGGTGCGCTTCGCCGGGTGGGCCTCTTCCTCTTTATGAGGCCCACCCGGCGTGCGTCCGGTTGGTGTGCCGGTGATCTCAATGCCTTGTCGGCGAGTGCAGAAGCTAAAAGACTCCTGCCAGAAAGACCTCGGCCGAATGTTCCTGGTCATACGTTACGCCGCATGCGGCCAGCATGGACGGCGAGAGCGTGATGACCGGGCAATGCGCATGGGCAAGAGTCTTGTAGACGATGCCGGTGCGCGCAATGGCGGTGAATGCAGTGGTTCCATGCGCACCCATCACGATGAGGTCAGCCTGCTGCGCGTGGGCCTGGTAGAGCAACTCCTCGGTTGGATCGCCGGGCACCACGATGGGTTGCACCTGAAGGGCCTTGCGCTGCGCTTCAGGCACGAGCGAAAGCAGGTCCTGCTCGATCTCTGCGATGGAGCGGCCGGCAAGGAACGTAGCGCGGTCCTGCGGCTTGATGACATGTTCAAGCACCAGACGCGCCTTGTGCTGGATCGCAAGCGTGGCGGCGTACCCGGTGATGACTGCGCTGCTCTCATTCAGGCTGACGGCGCAGAGGATGGTGTGCGTTTCATAGTTGCGGTAGGCAGCATCCACGACGTTGGGCCCGACGACAAAGACCGGAATTCTCGAGGAGCGCAGCACCGCTTCAGCAACCGAGCCGACAAGCAGCTTGCCAATCGGACCGGGTGAGTGCGTACCCATCACAATGCGATCCACTTCCCGCTCACGCAGGAAGGAGAGAATCTGATCTGCAGCAAGGCCGGGTCTGACGACGAGCTCGCAACGTATGCCCGCCGTGCGAATGCGGTCGGCTACGGGTTCGAGGTGATGCATTTCGGCACGGGCGGCGGCAGCGTAGTCGTAGTAGCGAATGCCTGACGTCTCGGATGCGGCCACGACGAGCGTGTCATACGCGTGAAACAGAATGAGATCCGCGCCAAATTCTTTCGCTTGGGCGATGGCAAATGTCAGGGCCTTTTCGTTGGCAGGGATCTCGGAGGCGAAGAGGATGGTCGAAGGTTTCGTCCATCCGGGCTTGAAGATGGCAGCCATAGCAACCTCCTTGATGTGCACCTGTACAGTGACAGACTGGGTTGCAGTTTTCCATGTCCGGCAACACGACGTCAGGTGATCCAAATCACCTGACGAACGACCTTCAACGGCCGTCGGATACCGGTCTTTCATTTTCCTGCTGATTGGACGTGAATGCGCGTCTTTCGGCTCACCGGTAAC
The DNA here is from genome assembly GCA_049582405.1 of Occallatibacter sp. Lineage (GTDB taxonomy): Bacteria > Acidobacteriota > Terriglobia > Terriglobales > Acidobacteriaceae > Telmatobacter. The sequence continues at coordinate 4,931 of JBAUTX010000313.1, forward strand.
CAGCATTGTGAAACAGAATCGTTCAAACGTCGAGGACAATCCCGGACATTTTTTGCAGCGTGGCAAAGAATGGTGATGTGAATCACAGATTTTGCACCCTGCCTGCTGCTTTCCTAGAGAGGAATCGCGGCGCTCCCCCTGCCGATCGAGGCGCTTGCCGGGCCTGCCCGCCGCAATTCCGTTGGAGGTCTTCATGCAACCCATGCAACCGATGCACAACATCCCCGCCCGTAGCGGATTGAACTACGATGAAACGCCTTTCCTTGCCATCTGGGAGGTGACACAATCCTGCGACCTGGCGTGCAAGCACTGCCGCGCCGCCGCGCAGCCGATTGCGCACCCTGACCAGCTCTCCACCGCTGAAGGCAAGGCACTGATTGACCAGATTGCCGCGATGCAGATTCCGATCTTCGTGTTCACGGGTGGTGACCCGCTCAAGCGGCCGGATCTGTATGAACTGATTCGCTATTCGGCAGAGAAGGGCGTGAAGGTTGCAGTGACGCCCAGCGCTACGCCGCTCCTGACTCGTGAGGCCATCTTCAAGATGAAAGAGGCAGGCGTGGTGCGGCTCGGCATTTCGCTCGACGGTTCATCGCCGGAAATTCACGACAAGTTTCGCGGGCTGCCGGGCGCATGGGCGCGCACCGTGCAGGCGGTGGAGTGGGCCAATGAGGCCGGCATTCCCATCCAGGTGCACACGACGATCAGCCGCCATAACGCTCACGATCTGGATCATCTGTGTGCGCTGTTTGAGAAGCTGGCCATCGTGATGTGGAATGTCTTCTTCCTTGTGCCGGTGGGCCGCGGGCAACTGGGTGATTTGCTTTCCGGCGAAGAGTTCGAGCAGGTCTTTGGCAAGATTTATGAGTTGTCGCAACGGGTGAGCTTCCAGATCAAGACAACGGAGGCGATGCATTATCGGCGCTATCTTCTGCAGCACAACCTGGAAGAGCGCAAGATGGGGCACGGACATGGGCATCCGCATGGCGCGTCGCCGGAGTACGAGCCGGGCGCGCCGACCACGGACGGCAAGACGCGCGCGATGGGCTGGGCGACACGGCGGGTAAACGACGGCAAGGGCTTCATGTTCATCTCGCATGTGGGCAACGTGTACCCGAGCGGATTCCTGCCGATCCATGCGGGCAATGTGCGGGAGACTCCGCTGGCGGAGATTTATCGCGAGGCGCCGATCTTCAAGGCGCTGCGCGACACGAGCAGGCTGGAAGGCAAGTGCGGCGCCTGCGAGTACAAGGAGATCTGTGGTGGCTCACGGGCGCGGGCCTATGCGCTCACGGGCGATCCGCTGGCGCAGGAGCCGTGCTGCATCTATCAGCCGCGGAACTGGGTTCCACGCGCGGAAGGCGAGCCGGCGGCAATCTGCCAGCCCGAGACGACCGGGGCGCTGGTGCAGCTGTAAGGCGCCTCCTCACCATCGGTCATCTTCTTCCTGCGGCCGCTTGCTCGCGAAGCGGCCGCAGGTGCGCATCTGCTTTTCAGAGTTGCCGCATGCGATTTCGCGGTATTGTGGAAGCGAACCAGAGGCGATGCAGCCGAGAAAGCGTTCCAGCATTGCGGCTCTGGTTGATTGGTTCTGTTCCAGGAGAGATTCGAAATGCAGAATGACAAGGCGCTTCGGCAACATGTTGTGAATCTTCTCACCAGCAAGGATGCCCACGCTGACTTTGAGCGGGCGATTGCAGACCTTCCGGAGAGGCTGCGCGGAGTGCGGCCCAAGGGCACGGAGCACTCGTCGTGGGAGCTGCTGGAACACATGCGCATTGCGCAATGGGACATTCTGGAGTTTTCGCGGAACCCAAAGCATCAGTCGCCGGAGTTTCCTGCAGGATACTGGCCGAAGACGCAAGCTCCGCCGACCACGGCCGCGTGGGAGCAGAGCGTGCAGGAATTTCGTAACGATTTGAAGGCGATGTGCGACCTGGTGCGCGACGACTCGAGGGATCTGTTTGCGAAGATTCCTCATGGCGACGGGCAGACGCTCCTGCGCGAGGCACTGCTGACCGCCGATCACAACGCCTATCACATGGGCGAACTGGTGCTGCTTCGCCGTCTGCTGGGCGCCTGGCAGTGACGCCGGGCCATAGGCTGCGGGAAGGCTGTGCTCTCAGTGGCCTTCGCCTACTGCGTCTGCCTTGCCCTTGAAGCGTGAATACACGAAGACCACGTAGGCCACGGCGAGCGTCATGCCGAAGCTCCACCAGACCAGACCGACGGCGAGCGTGTGCGGACCGGAGAGCGCGCGGGTGAGCGTGATGTCATTGGCTGCTCCAGTGGTAGCGGGCAGCAGCGTGGGATAGACGCCCCAGCAGGCCCCGGCAAGCATGAAGAACAGATAGACACTGGAGGCCAGGAAGGCTTTGACGGGCTGCGCGTTGCGGTTCCAGAACCAGACCGCGCCGAGCGCTGCTACCACGCCGATGGGCACGATGAAGGTGATGGGGTAGTGGAAGTAGTTGTCGAGGCTGGCGGGGCGCACGGCGGCGGTGGCGACGAGACTTGCCAGGGTGAGTGCAACGAGCCCGAGCCACAGCGGCGTGACGATCCGGCGCGCGCGCTGCTCGAGATCGCCTGATGTCTTGATGGTGAGCCAGAGCGCGCCGTGCATCGTGAGGGCGACGAGTGCGACGAGGCCGCCGATGACGGTGTACCAGTCGAGAATGCCGGGCGCGACGCCGGGCTGCCAGTTGGTCCACAGCGGCAGGAAGAAGTAGCCATCGGGCTGGAGCGGCACGCCGCGCAGCACGTTGGCGAGGGCCGCGCCATAGAAGACGGCGAGCAGCGCGCTGGCCAGGCCAAAGACACCATCCAGCAGCGAACGCCAGACGCCGAGATCAAGGTGATTGCGCAGTTCGAGGCTTACACCGCGCAACACAAGCAGCCAGAGCACAATCATGAGCGGCAGGTAAAAGCCGGAGAAGGCCGAGGCATACAGCAGCGGAAAGGCGAAGTAGAGCGTGCCGCCGCCGGCCAGCAGCCAGACCTCGTTGCCATCCCAGACGGGGCCGATGGAGCGCAGTGTCGTCTGACGCTCGGCTTCATTGCGGACGAGGAAGAGGTGCAGAACGCCCACGCCGAGATCAAAGCCGTCGAGCACGACATAGCCAACGATCATCACCGCAACCAGCCAGAACCAGATCAAACCCATCATCGCAATGCTCCTTTCTCTTTCTGCATGCGTCAGGCGGTGCGATCAATCGGCGGCAACGGGCGCAGTAGCCTTTGGTTCGGGTCCGTGGCTGATTTCGCGGTAGACCAGGAC
>JBAUTX010000314.1:0-1971 GCA_049582405.1 Occallatibacter sp.
GGCCGACCCACGAAGCACCCCAACCATGCGCAGCAGCGAAGCGGATGCGCATTGATTCCAGCCTGCGAGGGGGCGAGAGTCCGCGAAGCGGGGTCGAGCCATGCGGCAGTTCGAATCTGCCCGTCCCGACCATTTACGCCTTCCTCAGCTTCCAGCTTTTGCACAACGCTTCTGGCCGACCCACGAAGCACCCCAACCTGCGCGTCGAAGCACAGCGAAGACGCGCCGAGTCCGGCCTGCGAGGGGCGCGAGGCAACACCAGGAACGCGGCGGAAAATCCTCCCATTCCGGCTCCTCTTGCTGTTCCTGTGCCACAAATGCCACCATAGAACCCGCGACGGTGTGTGAAAGTGTCCTGAGCTGGTCGCATCATCGTTCCCTGCAGCCATGCCCACAGGCATACCCATCTTCGGACCCGTGCACCTTGCCATTCTGGCAGCGGTTCCCCTGTTTGCTGCCCTTCTTGCGATGCTCCATTGGAGGCTCCCATCCAGCGGCAGGAGCATTCGAGGGGGGCTGTCCATCCTGCTCGTTGTTTCCTTTGCCTCGTACTATGGCAGCTTCGCCGCGCACGGCGTGCGGATGATTCCCAATCATCTCCCGCTGGAACTCTGCGACTTTTCCCTGTGGCTCGTCATCGCCGCGTTGCTGACGCTGAAACCCGCAATCTTCGATCTTGCGTATTACTGGGCCTTGGCGGGGGCCTCGATGTCCCTGCTCACCCCGAACATGTCGCATCCCTCTCTTTTCGTGGCCATCCAGTTTTTCGCCGACCATGGTCTGATTGTCGCGGCGACTCTCTACCTCGTGTGGTCCGGGCAGGCCCGGCCGCGCCGAGGGTCGGTCCTCAGGGCGATGGTGGCATTGAACGTCCTGGCCGCCGTCGTGGGCACCTTCGATAATGTCTTCAAGACCGACTATATGTTCCTGCGCACCAAGCCTTCGACAGTCTCACTGCTGGACATGCTGGGACCATGGCCCTGGTACATTCTGAGCCTGGAAGCCGTGGGCTTCGGATTGTTCCTGCTGCTGTATCTTCCGTTCCGACACGCAGGGTCGGCTGCCGTATCCCTGGAGGATTGCCAGGAAGAAACCGCAGCTCAAGTCTCAACTTCGGCGTAAGCACTCGGCTCCGGCGGCAGGCGGGCCACTCATCCATGCTGCAGCACGTTCCTTCCCGTCGGCAGGATGAAGGGTGTGCCCGGTTCATCGCGGTCTTATTGTTCAGGATCAGAACAAGCTTTACATCGTGTGATCAGGACATTGTTTGCAGTCATGACCTCACCGGGGAGCGTTCCAGCCTGACCATGTGCGTGCCAGCGCGAGAATGTAACTCCTCAGACTATTAGTTTTAGCAGTGGTGACCCACGCTCTTACGGCCAAATAATGATTCGACCCTGAGCCCAAAGAGTCTTGGGGGCATGAAATGTGCGGAAGACAACCTCGAACGCATATCGAGGTTGCAGGTGTGAACCGTGACTCATTTCCGATCCTTTTCGGAGCAGAGTGAACAGCGGACGAAACCCTTTGCAGCGTGGCAATGTTCGCTTGTTCTCGTGGCTTTTGTCCTGTTCTCCTTCCCGGGAAATTCGCAAGCAATCGCAGACTCCAGTCAGGGGGATGACCGCACCTCCGGCGTGCTGGCGAGTGTGCAGGGAGAAAACATCGTTCCTCCCGCGCTTGCAACGGCGGACCAGGAATCTGCCCCTCAACCCAAACCTCAAGCCAATGCTGTTCCCAAGCCTTATGGCTGGGATATCACTCTCTATCCAGTTCTGGCCTGGGTGCCAATCTTCGGCACGAGCGTCACGGTTTCCGCACCCCCATCTCCGACCAACCCAATCGCGTATCCCTCCGGCACCACGAATAGCTCTTTTAATGGTGCCTACTTCGGAGGTGCACGCATTGAAAAGGGCAAGTGGTCTGCGGAGGCTTTGTTCATGTGGGCGGGTCTTGAAGCGGATCGCAAAA
>JBAUTX010000315.1:0-2301 GCA_049582405.1 Occallatibacter sp.
GCGTAGTCCACCCGCACCGCCGGCTCCGTCGCAAAGGTCGCCCGCGCCACTTCCGTCAGCATCGCCGCCCGCCGCTCGCCGCCCGCCGCCATCGCCTCCACGCGCCGAATCGCCCGGCTCAGCACCAGCGCCTGCCGCCGTTCTTCTGCGTTCAAATACGCATTCCGCGAGCTCAGCGCCAGCCCATCCGCCTCGCGCACAATCGGGCACACCACCAGCTCCGTCCCGATGCGCAGGTCGCGCACCATCCGCCGCAGCACCGCCACCTGCGCCGCATCCTTCTGCCCGAAATACGCCCGGTCCGCCTCCGCCGCAATCAGCAGCTTGGCCACCACCGTCGCCACGCCGCGAAAGTGCCCCGGCCGCGATTTGCCATCGAGGCGATCCCCGATGCCTTCCACCTCCACGAACGTCACCGCGCCCGCCGGATACATCTCCTCCACCGGCGGCGCAAACACCACCCGCGCGCCCTCGTGCTCCGCCAGCATGCAGTCCGCCTCAAACGTGCGTGGATAGCGGTCAAGATCCTCATGCGGCCCAAACTGCGTCGGATTCACAAAGATCGTCACCGCCGCATGGCCGCACTGCTCCGCCGCCGCGCGAATCAGCGACGCATGCCCCGCGTGCAGCGCGCCCATCGTCGGCACCAGCCCCACCGTCTCATCCTGCATCCGGATCGCCCGCGACCACGCCCGCAGCGCATCCACCGTGCGCACAATCTCCATCAGCCTTTGCGCAGCGCGTGCACCTTCTGCGCCCCCTCGTGCTTCGGCCGCAGTGCGCCCTGTGCCGCCTTCGGCAGGTGATAGCTCTCCTCATCCGACGGAAACGCCCGCCGCTCCACATCCTCGCGATAGTGCTCCACCGCCTCGCGCAGCAGCGCCGCCGCATCCGCATACCGCCGCACAAACTTCGCCGCCGGTGCAAACGTCAGGTTCACCATGTCGTGGAAGACCAGAATCTGCCCGTCACACTCCGGCCCCGCGCCAATCCCGATCGTCGGGATCGCCAGCTCCGCCGTAATCGCCGCCGCCACCTCGCGCGGAACGCCTTCCAGCACCAGCGCTCCCGCACCCGCCTCGGCCAGCGCCTGCGCATCGGCGCGCAGTTGCTTCACCGTCTCTTCCGTCCGAGCCTGCACGCGGTAGCCGCCCATCCGGTGCACGCTCTGCGGCGTCAGTCCCAGGTGCCCCATCACGGGAATCTCCGCCGCCGTCAGCGCCCGCACCAGCTCCACGCGCGGCCCTTCAATCTTCACCGCCTCCGCGCCCGCCTCTTTGATGAAACGCACCGCGTTCGCCACGCCCTCGGCCACCGTGCCGTGGTAGCTGCCAAACGGCATATCCGCCACCACCAGCGCGCGCTTTACCGCCCGCCGCACCGCGCGCGTATGGTGCAGCATCTCGTCCACCGTCACCGCCAGCGTATTCTCGTGGCCCAGCACCACCATGGCCAGCGAATCGCCCACGAGAATCACGTCGATTCCCGCCTCGTCCACCAGTCGCGAGGTCGCGTAGTCATACGCCGTCAGCGCGCTGATCACCCTGCCCTGCCGTTTCATCTCGGCCAGCGCTGGCATTGTCACTTTTGTCAGAGAGGTTCCGGTGGAAGGCGCTCCACCGCCGGGGAAGCTTGTCAGGCTCATTGTCATCTCCAGTGCCGCTCCGTTCACCCAGGATGCGACCCGAACACCTGTGAGTATACGCCCGTCCTTCTTCCCGCGCGACCCGCGATTCTTAAGAATCACTCGTCATGATGAGTAGATTCCGCACCAGATTCCCGGCGATCTCTTCGTTGCCCGCCGGCGCGCCCGTCCGCAGATCCGTCCAGACGGCTTTGCCCTTGTGGGCGTCCGCCCTGGCAGAAAGCTCAAGCGCGCGATTGAAATTCGGATAGTGGGGAAACTCGCAGATCACGCGATTCTGCTCTGGATCGAATGCCAGCTTGAAACCCTGACCATCCTGCAGACGAATCGCAAGCTCGGTAGCTGGAGCGGTCAAATCGTCGCAAAGGACAGTCTCTCCCGCCTCCCGATTCGCTTGCACAACAAGCCCGCGCACCGTTCCGCAGAGTTCAATCCAGGAGCGCCTCCCTCGCGTCGACCGGGATTCGGACCCTGAGGGCACTGGTTCTTCATACCCTGTCATGCTGGATTCCTCCTGATGCCGAATCATCGCTTGGACCCAATAGCGACCAGGATACAAACGTCGCGCACCAATCCGGGACTATCATTCTACGGCAGAGTTCTTCGCGAGTCGCCATTTTTTCGCGCCAGGCAGGCAACGGCCACCAAATCCTGAA
>JBAUTX010000316.1:0-2447 GCA_049582405.1 Occallatibacter sp.
CAGGAGACCGATCCACGGCTTTGCCGGGTCGAGCTGATGATCTGCGGCGAATTGCGCACGGGAGATGGTGGGCAGTGGCAACTCGGCCAGCGGATGGCCGACGAACTCGGCGCGGACACCATGGTCCAAGTAGAACTGCTCCTCGAAGGGGAAGATGACGAGCATTTCGTCGATGTACTTCTGGACGAGCTTGATGCGGTGCTTCTTCCAGGCCCAGAGTTGGGGACTGACAAAGTAGAGCACGGGCACGCCGAGCCGGTGGAGCTGGGCGGCGAGGCGGAAGTGGATGTCGGGGAAGTCAATAAGGATGGCGACAGAGGGGCGACGCTGCCGGATGGCGCGCTTCAGCTTATTGAATTCACGGTAGATGCGGGGAAGATGGCGGACGACTTCCGTGATGCCCATGACGGCCATGTCCTCGGCGCGTACGATGCGCTCGAGGCCTGCCGCAACCATGCGGTCGCCACCCATGCCGAAGAAGCTGGCGGGCTGGCCGAGCGCCTGGAGGCGGCGCTTGAGCGCGGCGATGAGCAGGGCGCCGTAGTGCTCGCCACTGGCCTCACCGGCCGAGATAAAGAAGGTTGGCTCGGACATGCATGCCCCGTCGCTGGTGCCGCTCTGGAACTCATCATAGCGGGTTTAGCGCGAGTCGAGGGAGCTGGCTGCGTAGGGGCGTTGGATGAGATGGAAGCGGCCTGGCGGATGGGGACGGGGCAGGGACCGGGGATGAGGGAGGTCGCGCGTTCGCAGTTCACCCGGGTGTGTACCGGGGGCGCTGAGGCGTTGGGGCGGCGCCAGTGCCGCGCGGAGAGCTAAAAGGCGTTTCTGCGGCGGGGCTGGCGGGGTTGCCGCATATGGGCCTTGTTGCTGAGGGGGCTTGGTGCGGGCACCTTTTCGTCGGTGCGCGGGGCAAGGGAGGTGACAAGCTCCTTCACGCGCGCGCTGCCGCAGTGGGGGCAGGTCAAGTGGGCGGGGTCGATCTCCGCGATGGGGCGCTGCTCGGTGAACTCCTTGTCGCAATCCTGGCAGTGATAGAGGTATTGATTCATGGCCATTCTCCGGCCTGTAGGATACCGCCGTTTCGGTTGCGAGGGATGTGATGACGGGCCTTGCGGCCCAGCTTCTAGCTGCTAGCTTCTTGCTTTTAGCTGGCCGGTGGCGGGGTTGGGTTCGTGCTTTCCAACCCTTGCCGTCCGCTGGGGCGCACGGCATGCATGGTGCCCCAGGTCTGTGGCTGGAGTAGAAGAAACGGAATAGGTGGGCCACCAGCCGTCAGGGATTTGTTCTCACCCATCTCCAAAAAACGGGAGACGAAGGCGCTTGGCTATGTTATTTAATAATCCGTCGGTTCAAGCGCGAAATAAACGTCGCGGCAATTCTTTCATCGCAACCTCGACAAGGAGGGAAGCAATGGGACTCAAGAATATCGAGGGCTTCGGCACGTTCAGAAAGATGGACAAGCAGAACGTATCGGGTTTTTCAAAGCCGCAGGAACACGCGACCCAGACATACTGGCGATGAAAAAGCAGACCCTGATTCAACCAAACAAGAACATGATGCTTGGCGCGTGGGGCCTGATCCTCTTAGGAGCAGTCTGCATTGTCACCGTGGTCCTCTTTTTTATCGGCATTCCGTTGGTTCTCCTCGGATGGTGGCTGATCCATTTCAGCAAGAAAAACATCAAGGTGGTGGAGACCGTCTACAGCGAGTTTGTAGCTTCTGCCGGTGACTGACGGACGGCGCGATTCTCGCAGAGTGGAGTGCGGCCATCTGATCTTGGCGGTTCGGAGGGGGTGAGGATGGCAACGTGCCCGTCGTGCCAGCAGAAGGTCTCTGTCCTCTTCTATTCGCTTCGCCCGTCGGTGCTGCTGGGGAACGTGTTCCGATCGCCCGCGGGCCGCGTCTTCACGTGCAGGAGCTGCGGCGCACAACTCACGATGACAACGTTCAGCTTCATCCTCTGCCAGGTGGCGTTTATTGTGATCGTGATTCCATGTGCGATCGGGTTTGCGCGGCTGGAGACGTGGCTTGTGCGCTCTGTCCCATGGTGCCAGCAGCTTGCCGCGGAGTCGCCGAACTGGTCGGCGGTCGTGCTGTGGATCGTGCCCACACTGCTCGTGACGCTTTTTTTGTTCAGCCAGGTGGCCGGGATGTTTGTTGAGTTTGAGAAGGCAGAGTCGTAAGGGGCGTGTGGCCCAGCTGTCAGCCGTCAGCTTTTAGCTTTCAGCTTGGCGGGGGCGGGGTTGTGGTTTCCCCGGTCTCGGAAGCGAGACCGGGGGCAGCCGGCGGCTAGAGTAGTGTAATGAGCACATCGCCGATCAAGGCTACTAGCAGCGCAATCCCAACACCCCAGAACAATTTCTTGCGAATGCTCCTCATCCCGTTGTATCGGCGCTCTCCCGCCCCGAGGAGGAATGAGCACGCGGGGAAGAAGTAGCTGATAAGAC
>JBAUTX010000317.1:0-3214 GCA_049582405.1 Occallatibacter sp.
GGACTTCGATGTGGTCGATGCCAGCAACCTGCAGCGGCAGATCATCCACTCGACGCGCGACATCGGACGCAAGAAACTGGACTCCGCCGAAGAAAAGCTCTCGGCGCTCAACCCTTCGCTGCGCATCGTGAAGCATGAGACGCGCCTCACCAGTGCCAACGCTCTCGAAATTCTCAGAGACTACGACATTGTCGCCGACGGCACGGACAACTTTCCCACGCGCTACCTGGTGAATGACGCCTGTGTGCTGCTCGGCAAGCCCAACGTCTACGGCTCCATCTTCCGGTTCGAGGGACAGGCCAGCGTCTTTGCAGCCGAGGACGGACCGTGCTATCGCTGCCTGTATCCCGAGCCGCCGCCGCCGGGCCTGGTGCCAAGCTGCGCGGAGGGCGGCGTGCTGGGCATTCTGCCAGGACTTGTCGGCATGATTCAGGCCACCGAAGTCATCAAGCTGATCCTCGGCAACGGCGCGCCACTCGTCGGCCGCCTGCTGCTGGTGGATGCGCTGGCCATGCGCTTCCGGGAGTTGAAGCTGCGCCGCAATCCGGAGTGCCCGGTCTGCGGCCCAAACCCCACCGTGAAAGAATTGATTGATTACGAGCAGTTTTGCGGCATTGAGCCCCAGCCCAAGGAGGAAGTGAAGTTGCAGAACGGAATTCCGCAGTTGACGGTGCGCGAGCTGAAGCAGCGCATGGACGCCGGTGAAGAAGTGTACATCCTCGACGTGCGCGAGCCCTACGAATATCAGATCGCCAACCTCGGCGGAAAGCTGATTCCGCTGAACGACGTGCCGCGGCGCATGGCGGAGATTGATCCATCGCAGGAGATTGTCGTGCAGTGCCGCTCCGGTGCGCGCAGCCAGCGCGTGGCCGAGTTCCTGAAGCAGAACGGCTATGATCGCGTCGCCAATCTCGCGGGCGGCATCCTCGCCTGGGCCGACCAGATCGATCCGTCGGTCACGAAGTACTAGCAGACCCGCGGACCTCGGTCCTAGTCTGGAGCCAAAAGGACAACGGGTTCAAGCAGACCAAAGCTGACCCGGTGAGCGGTGGGTTCCCATGGAGCCCAACTGGCCAGTCAGCTTCAGGTTTCCTGCACCCTGACGCCGCTCGCCACCGCGGCGCTGGGATGCACGACAACATGGTCGCCGGGTGCAAGGCCATCCAGCACCTCCCAGTCCACTTCGCCCCGATGTCCGATGTGCACAATCCTCTGTACGGCTCGCCCGCGCTGCACGATGAAGACCGCCCAGTTTCCTGACGACCGGAACACTGCACTTGAAGGCACGCGCAGGACGCTGTCGTCCTGCCAGGTGATGACTCTGACTTCGACGTGATAGCCGTCTTCCAGAGCATCGGGGCTGCCCGCAAAATCGCAGATGACATTTACTCGCTGTTCTTCCACGCCGAGCGCTGAAATTTTTGTGAAGCCGCCCGGCTCCGTCATCCTGACGCGTGCAGGAATCGTCTTGTCGCCCCCCCAGTCGATGATTTCGGCAGGCATGCCCGCCTTGATGCGGACTGCATCGCGCGTGAGAAAGTCGACGACAACCTCCAGGCGAGGCGCGTAGCCAATCTCCAGAATGGGCATGCCCGGCCCGACAACGCGCTCGCTCTGCTCGATGAGCCGGAGCACGCGGCCATCGACGGGAGAAACAATGGGTGTCGGCAGATAGGCAGAGCCCTCCTGATACACGAGCAATGCCGCCTTGGCCCTCTCCACCTCGAAGGCCGCCGATTCCGCCCCTGACACGGCAGCCTGCAGTTGATGCTGTGCCGCAAGATCAATCGTCGTCTGCTTATCCACCGTTTCCTTTGAAATGATCCCCTGCTTGAAGAGCTCGCGGCCTCTCGTCACGTCCTGCTCTGCCTGCGCATAATCCACCTTTGCCCTGGCGGCAAGTGCATCGGCCTGCTGCCTGGCCGCGCGAGCACTGTTCAGCTGGGCTTCAAGAACGGCCCTCTGTCGCGGATCGATCGGCGCAGGGTCAATCCATGCGAGTGTCTGCCCAGCCCGTACGCGGTCGCCTGCGTCCAGATCCACTCTTCTGAGTTGTCCCGGAACCGTTGCCGCCACGACGAAGTGGTCGTGCATGCGCGTCTTGCCTTCTTCTTCCACTGTCTCCTGAAGCGATCCCCGCTCCACGGCGACGGTCTGAACAGGCACAGGCTTGGGCCGGAAGACCATCCACAGCACGGCCGTCGTGAGCAGGGCGCTTCCGATCCACACGAGCTGACGTTGCCTCTTCATCTCACTCACCCGCCTTGAGGACAGACACAATGTCCAGCTTTGCGATGCGGCGCCTTACAAGGATGCCCGAGGCAATGGCAGCAAACAGCACGATGAGGAAGGCGAAGGCGTAGCTTGAAGGCTGCACAACAAGCGGTATCCGATAAAGCTCTGTTTGCATCCGGGCCGCCAGCAACGCACACAAGCCGTATCCCGCGGCGAACCCGAATGGCAGCGCGCCGATCGTAATGACCGTCTGTTCTCCCAGAAGAATGAAGGTGATTTCGCGCCGGGTGAAGCCCAGCACGCGCAACGTCGCCAGTTCCCGCGCCCGCTCAGAGAGTGCAATGCGTGCGCCGTTGTAGATCATGCCGATTGCGATGATCGCGGCAAACACCATCAGCGTGCCAATGGAAAGGGACATGCTTCGATCAATCGTATCTCTGAAGCTCTGCACCGCTGCGGCCTTAATGGAAACGGCCGCCACTGCGGGCAACGTCTTCAGCTTGAGATAGAGGGCTTGCTCCTTGTCCGCATCCACCTGCAGCAGTGCGCCAGAGATCGAATGGTCCTCCTGCAAGAGCCGATTCAGAGCGTGCAGATCCATGTACGCGCTGGTCCCGAGCACTTCATCTACGGTGCCAACGACCGGAACATCAAACACCTCGCGGCGTCCCTCCAGCACCTCCACGGTCAGTTTCTCTCCAGGCGAGACGTGCAGTGCCGCAGCGAGCATGGAGCTGATCATGATGCCATCCGGTGGCATGGAGGCCGACGACCCATCCTGATTGACCATCAGGCGCATCTCACTGCCGCTTGCGAGACCAAGAAGAGACGTCTTTCGCCAGCGGTGCTGGGATCGCAGCCGCACGGGCACGGCTCGATAGGGCTCTGAACGGATGACGCCCGGCAGACGGACGAACTCAAAACGCGTGCGCGCGGAGTGCACTTCGTTCAGCGTAACCGCAATATCCTCGCGCTGCGC
>JBAUTX010000318.1:0-18851 GCA_049582405.1 Occallatibacter sp.
CTCATTGACATGGTTCCGACCGGTTTTTCGGCAACTCCAACCCAATGTGAGCTGGCTCACTGCACTAGCCAAAGAGTCGAGCGTCCACACCAACAGCCTGCTACAAGCGATATCAGTTAAATAAAGCCGGGCCGGTCTGGGAGAGTGTAGGGCCGACGACGAGGTTTTTCGAAAGAAGAAAAGCTGCGTACCTGGCTTTTGTTGAAAGAGTCGGGTGGCTACGTCTCCCGAGTTCGATGCGCTGTACACCATCCTTATAAGAAGCGAAATCAGATCACGAACGACTTCGTCAGTGACGTGCTGGTGGGACATATCGTTCTGGTGGTGGCCGCTTCTCTCGTATTCAAGGCAGTTCTCGACATGAGCCAGGGTTATAACCCCCTGGCTTCGATCATTGCGGCCTTGTTTCTTCTTGGCGTGTAGGGGTTTTACAACCTCGCGACCGGAAGCTGGATGCAGACCGGAGACGCCTACGGAATGACCGACAAGCTGATGAGCATGTTCGGGTATGCCGCGAACCGGATCAGCCCGATCGTCGGGGGTCTTGCCCAGTCGGCAGCGATTCTCAATCACGTACGGCATCGGCCGTGGGGTGCGCTCGGGGCGAGTGGGCTTGCCTTTCTGAGCGTCAGTGGGATCTCGGCGTTGGTCACGCATTTTGCGGGGATGAGCCTGTGAAGCGACATGTGCTGGAACTCGTCGGCGCGGTTCTGCTGTGTCCGGCCGCCTTCTTCAGCTACGCCGCGCGGTCCCCGATTTCGCTGCCCATGATCGGAACTGGATCAGGTGTGGCTTCGAGTCCGGACGCCTGGCCTGCGGGTTTGTTCGTGATTCCCACGCTTCGAATGAAGTGGTCGCAACTCCCGAATTTCTGCGTCGGCCTTTGCACGAACAAGGAGTACCTGCAATGAACTACCGCCTGCTGCTGCAATTCGCTGTGTTCGTCCTCGAAGGGCTATTGCTTGTCCTCCTTCTCGCTGCTGCACTGCATTTCGAAGCCGCGCGACTTGTGTTCGGGATTGCTGTAGCAGCGTTTTGCCTGGTCGTTGAGATTTTTGTAGTGGTCAGGATCGCACGGCGCTTGTGGAAGTGGAGCGGCCGACGGGCAGCTTTGATCATCCCGAGAACCCGGGCACAGCTATCTCCACAGCAACAGCAGCGGGAAGTCGGGGTGAGGCATGAACGGCGGCTCCTTTGACGCCGGCATGTTCGGGCTGACCAACTGGGTTGGCAACGCAGTGATGCCCATTCTGGCCGTGCTGATTCTGGCTCTCGGCATCTTCAAGTACTCGCGCGGCTACCACATTGAGCCCTACATCGCCGGGACCATGAGTGCTTTATCGGTGTCCGGTCTTTTGCGGCTGGCCGAGATTTTCGCGAGCCAGGGCTCGGGAACCACGCAGTACTGGGCGGCGATCCTCTGCCTCGCCGACTGGGTGGGGAACGTGATCCTCCCTGTCTACGGGGGGATCGAAATTGCCCGCGCCGTACTTGGGCTGGGCGGATTCTTCGAGCGGCTCTGCGAAATCGACATGCGGCCTTAAAGAAGAATGATGCCGAAGTTGGAACGAGTAAGAGGCTTATGATCTGGAATCATCATGGTAGGTCAATGTCGCAAACTATCGAGTTCCCGCTGGACCCTGTTTTCAGATTTTTGTGGGGGGCGTAGAGCGAAACGAGCGCTGGGAGAGTGTTCGTATTCGGACACTGGATCTTGAAAACGGACAGCTTCCAGGCGTTTGCCAACAGGTCACGGCGCGGAAGTGCCATCTTTTCAATGGCCATGGAATGACTTTTTTCGGCATGCGAGTTGCATCATCCTTGAGCGATGGATATTGCACGCCCAGATATGAAGCAAAAGAAGAGACGCCGCGCTGCTCTATATGGCGCGGGAGCAGTCCTGCTCCTTGCGGGAGTCGCCGTGGGGATCACCCGGCTGAAACCAGCGGCACCAACGGTCGACCGCTCAATCATTTGGACAGACACCGTCAAGCGCGGTCCGATGATTCGTCAGGTGCGAGCCTCGACAGGCGCACTGGTCCCGCGTGAGGACTCGATTGAATTGATTCCCGCGCAAACCGATGCAACTGTCGTGCGCATTCGTGCTCTGCCGGGTGCGCAAGTGACTCCGAACACGATCCTGATGGATCTTGCCGATCCCCAGCTCGAACAGGAACTGCTCAATGCAAGGCTCGCGCTTAAGGCGGCGGAGGCGGACTACAAAAGCCTGCAAGGTTCGCTGGAGAGTACGCTGATGGATAAGAAGGCAGCGGCCGCGCAGGTGAGTGCGGATTACACGCAGGATAAGCTGCAAGCCCAGACAGACAAGGCGCTGTTCGAGTTGGGCGTCATCTCCGGTCTTGCGTACAACAAATCCAAGGGCACAGCCGATCAGCTCTCAGAACAGCATAAGCTGAGCCAGGAACAACTCGATGTCAATAAGCAGGCAATCGAGGTGCAGCTGGCGTCTGCCCAGGCCAAGGTAGAGCAAGCGAAGGCTCTTCTGGATCTTTACGCAAAGCAGGCCGCAGCGCTTGAGGTGCGATCCACCATCTCCGGCACATTAGCGCCCCTTACTGTGCCCCTTCAGGTCGGCCAGCATGTTTCGGCGGGCACATCGCTGGCGGAAGTCATCCAGCGAGACAAGCTCAAGGCTGCGTTGCAGATCGCTGAGACCCAGGCGCGCGATATTCAAATCGGTCAGCCTGCCTCCATCGACACGCACAACGGCGTGATTCCGGGTCATGTCATCCGGATTGACCCCGCCGTAGTGAACGGAACGCGCACGGTTGACGTAATGTTGGATGGGTCGCTGCCACCCGGTGCTGTTCCACAGCTCAGCGTGGACGGAACAATCGACCTGGAGCGGCTGAAGGACGTTCTCTATGTGGGTCGTCCGGCGTTGGGAAATGAAAATTCGTCGCTGAGCCTGTTCAAGCTGGACCCCGACGGCAAAGGCGCCACACGAGTGACGGTTAAGGTCGGCCATGCTTCGGTGAATGACATCCAGGTCCTGAGCGGACTCGAAGAGGGAGATTCGGTGATCCTTTCAGACATGTCTAGATACGACAACGTAGATCGCATTCGCCTGAATTGAACTCGATTCTTCCTGCACCGGGATCCATTGGTAACGCAACCAACTGGCGACAAAGCAGACGCGCAGCTTTACGAGGGCACACGACAATGAGTGACAAGTTGATTGAAATCGAAGATCTCACCAAGATTTTCTACACCGATGAGGTCGAAACGCATGCGCTTTCGGGAGTTCATCTCTCGATTGCGCGTGGCGAGTACCTGGCAATGTCCGGTCCATCCGGTTGCGGCAAGTCCACGCTCCTCTCCATCCTCGGGCTGCTCGATACGCCGACGGGGGGAAGTTACATGTTGAATGACAAGCCCGTAGAGAACCTGAGCTTCAGCGAGCGGTCGCGGATTCGGAACCAGGAGATCGGGTTCATCTTCCAGAGCTTCAATTTGATCGGCGATCTGACAGTGGAGGAGAATGTCGAACTGCCGCTGACTTATCGCGCAGGCATGCCCGCCGCAGAACGCAAGAAGCGAGTTAAAGAATCGCTTGAGCGCGTGAACATGGCACACCGCATGCGCCACTATCCCGCGCAGCTCTCCGGAGGTCAGCAGCAGCGTGTCGCCGTGGCGCGTGCGCTGGCCGGTTCGCCATCGATCCTCCTGGCCGATGAGCCCACGGGCAACCTGGACTCGAAAAATGGCGAGGCCGTCATGCACCTACTTGCCGATCTGCACCGCGAGGGCTCCACCATCTGCATGGTCACGCATGATCCGCGCTTTGCGAAGCATGCGGAGCGGGAGGTGCATCTGTTCGACGGCAAGGTCGTATCAGAAGAAGACCTGAAGAAACTCACTGCTGCGTTGGAGGCCTAGCCATGGTGCAAGACATTCGTTACGCGCTGCGCCAGCTGCGCAAGTCCCCCGGCTTTACGTTGACAGCCGTGCTGACTCTAGCGCTTGGCATCGGCGCCAACACGGCGATCTTTACGCTGGTGCAGAGCATTCTGCTACGCTCTCTTCCGGTGGGGAATCCCGCACAGCTTTATCGCATTGGCGACAACGACGATTGCTGCGTTGAGGGCGGCTTTCCCGGAGGCGCCAGCGACACGGGTGACGTGACGATCTTCTCATTTGATCTCTATCAATATCTGAAGACCTCCGCGCCTGAGTTTGAACAACTTGCAGCGGTGCAGGCAGGCCAAGGGCGATGGAGTGTGCGGCGCGGAAATGCGGAAGCGAAGTCGCTGCATGGAGAATTTGTCTCAGGAAATTATTTTGGGACGCTTGGGATTCAGCCATTTGCCGGGCGGCTTTTTGCAGACGACGACGACAGCCCTTCCGCTGCACCCGCAACGGTAATCAGCTATCGGGCATGGCAGGGCGAGTACGCATCGGATCCCACGATCGTCGGGTCCATCATCTACATCCAGACCAAGCCATTTACGGTGATCGGAGTCGCGCCACCGGGATTTTTTGGCGATCGCGTCACTGACAACCCGCCCGATTTCTGGATGCCGGTCAACATGGAGCCATATGTCCGCGGAGAAAGTGCGATTTTGCATCATGCTGAATCTCACTGGCTCTATCTGCTGGGCCGAGTACATGCTGGGACAAGCATCGTACCGCTCCAAGCGCGGCTCTCCGCAGCCCTGCGTCAGTGGCTTGCCACGCGCCCCATCCTCACCGCCAATGGCGGCGCAGCCTTGATTCCCAAAATGCATGTGGTGCTGACTCCGGGTGGCGGCGGAATCCAGAACCTGCAGCAACAGACGGGCAAGGGCCTCAAACTGCTGATGATCCTTTCCTCCGTGGTGCTGCTGATCACCTGCGCCAACATCGCCAACCTGATGCTGGCACGCGCCACCACCCGCCGCGCGGACATCGCGTTGCGCATTGCACTGGGAGCAGGGCGCAAGTGGATCATCCGGCAGATTCTGACGGAGAGTGTTCTGCTGAGCCTCATTGGCGGCGTGGTCGGCCTGGGCGTGGCCTATGCCGGCAGCCAGATGATCCTGGCATTCGCCTTCCCTGATGCGCGCTATCTCCCCATCAGCGCAAGTCCCTCATTGCCCATTCTTGGATTCGCGTTTGTGGTGTCCCTGCTGACTGGACTCCTGTTTGGCTTCGGGCCGGCATGGCTGTCTTCGCACGCGCAGCCGGCTGACGCATTGCGAGGCGCCAACCGATCCACACGCGATCGGTCTTCCCTGCCGCAAAAGGCACTGGTGATTTTCCAGGCAGCCCTCTCGGTCGTCCTCTTGGCGGGAGCCATTCTCACGACAAAGTCTCTGCTCAATCTTGAACATCAGGACTTCGGCGTCACCACGACCAATCGTTATGTGCTGCATTTCGACCCGGCCGGAGCAGGCTACTCCGGGAGCAGGCTGCCCGCTCTCTATCGCCAGATCGAAGACCGCTTTTCTGCGCTACCCGGGGTCGCACACATCGGCCTTGCCTTGTACAGTCCACTCGAAGGAGACAACTGGGGCGAATGTGTCATCCAGCAGGGCCATCCAGCACCAAAGCCCGGCGATCATTGCGGTTCAACCTGGGACCGTGTCAGTAACGGTTTTCTGGATTCGATTGGAGTGCCCATTGTGCGGGGACGAGGCTTCAGCGCGCAGGACACGACGGGCGCACCGCAGGTGGCCATCGTCAACCAGGCATTTGTCAAAAAGTTCTTTCCCGATGTCGACCCGATTGGTCAGCACTTTGGTATGGATCTTCCGGAGTATTCCGGCGCATTTGAGATTGTGGGAGTCTTTCGTGACTTCAAAATGAACGATCCGCGCTCAGAGGTAAAGCCGGTCTTTCTGCGCCCGCTTGCGCAGCAATTCACCGGATACACCAATTCGATCATGCAGTTGATCGAAGCGCAGTCCATGTACATGAACGCTCTGATCGTCGACTTCAACAGCCCGCAACAGAATGTGGATGGTCTGGTGCGCCACACGCTGGCCAATATTGATCCCAACCTGACGGTCATGGACCTGCGCACCTTTGGAAATCAGGTGACCGGCAACTTTGACCAGGAGCGTCTGATTGCCCGACTCTCAATGCTGTTCGGCGTGCTGGCATTGATGCTCGCTTCGGTCGGGCTCTACGGCGTGATGTCCTATTTTGTCGCACGGCGTACGAGCGAAATCGGCATCCGCATGGCGCTAGGTGCAACTCGATCGACGGTCGTTGGCCTTGTGCTTCTTGGAGTGTTCTGGCAACTCGTGATTGGTCTTGCTCTAGGCATGCCGGCGGCACTCGTTTCCGGGCGGCTCATGGCCAATCAGCTCTATAACGTTCGCACATATGATCTGGTCGCTCTTATCAGCGCCACGCTCGCGCTTTCGATCTGTGCATTCCTTGCAGGAATCATCCCTGCTCGCCGTGCAGCATCCGTGGAACCCATGCAGGCGCTTAGGACGGAATGATGCGGCACACGGCATTGCATCGCAACATCGGGGTAACTCCATCGTGATCGAACTGAGAAATGTCGAGCGCAGTTACAAAGCAGGCAACACTGAGACATGGGTGCTACGCATGATCACTCTCACGATCCACGAGGGCGATTTTGTGACTATCGTGGGCCCATCGGGGGCAGGCAAGTCTTCTCTGCTCAATGTACTTGCGTTGCTCGATGATGGCTGGCGGGGAGAGTATAACTTTGACACCATATCCGTCCGTACTCTTTCGCGCAAGCGGCGAGCCGATCTGGCCCGCCAGCGGATCGGGATGGTCTTTCAGAGTTATCACCTTCTCGACGACCTGACAGTGGCCGAAAACATCGGCCTTCCACTGTCCTGCAAAGACATTCCATCCAAGGATCGCAAAGGAATGGTCGCCGGCATTCTGGATCGCTTCCAGATCATGGCGAAGAAGGATTTCTATCCAAATCAGCTCTCCGGGGGGCAGCAGCAGCTTGTTGGCATTGCGCGGGCAGTTGTGCATTCGCCCAATTTGCTGCTTGCCGATGAGCCAACCGGAAATCTGCACACAGTGCAGGCGCACGAGATCATGGAACTCTTTCGTGAGCTCAACCGCCAGGGAACAACTGTCGTGCAGGTGACGCACTCGGAAGAGAACGCGCGATATGGCTCGCGGATTCCCGGCTTACACGACGGATGGCTTACGCGTGATGAAGCGCAGCAATCGATGGCAACGGAGGCCAGAGCAAAGTGACGACTTTCCATACACACCGCTCCCAAGGATTGGGAGCCCGTCTTCAAGCGGTTGCTGCGCTGTTCCTTCTGCAGGCGAATCTTGCGCTTGCTTGCGCGCCGGGCCCCTTGCCGACGGCTCCGTCCGCTCCTGAGGCGGCACAGCCAGTACCGGTCTCTACGCCCGCCCCACAGGAACCTTTCAATGCCATCATGCGTCATTCGGCGAATCCGCTGGACATGTATCGTGGTCAGGCCGTAGCTCCGCCGAGTATGGTGAACTCCGCGCGCCTCGACTCCCTCATCCATGACAGCAAGCTTTATCTTTCGCTCCGCGATGCCATTGCGCTTGCGCTTGAAAACAACCTTGACCTCGTCATTGCGCGCTACAACCTTCCGATCGCGCAGACCGACATCCTGCGCACCCGCGCGGGAGGTCTGGTGCGCGGGGTGAATACCGGCGTCGTGCAAGGCACTCCCGGAGGCGCTGGTGCTGGTGCAGGGGCAGGTTCCGGTGCAGGCGGCACCACGAGCGGAGCTGGCGGTGCAGGCGCTGGCGCAGCCGGCATTGTTTCATCTACGCTCGGAACCGGCACGAATGTGTCCACATTTGATCCAACAATCACGGCACAGGTCGACACGGACCACAACACGCAGTTGCTCACAAACCAGCAGATCTTTGGCGTGCCGATTTATCACGTCAACACGACTGCTGCGAATGTCAGCTATTTGCAGTCGTTTCCGACTGGCAGCGGCCTTGAGGTGGACTGGAATAGTAACCGGCAGACAAATAACAGCCCTTACAACAGCCTCATGCCGCAACTCTATGCCTACACGCGAGTGCTGGTCACACAGCAGTTGCTGGCGGGCTTAGGCTTTGGGCCCAATCTGCGTTTTCTGCGTATCGCGAAAACCAATCAGAAGATTTCCGACATCGCTTTCAGGGCGCAGGTCATTGCAACCGTCACGCAGATTTGCGACTTATACTGGGATCTAGTCGCTGCCTACGATACAGAGCAGGTGAACGAGCGGTCGGTCGCATTTGCTGCAGACAACCTGGAGAAGAGCCGCAAGCAGTTATCCCTGCAGGCGATTCCTGCGATGGACGTGCTGAAGGCGGAAAGCGAGCTTGCCACCAGGGAGCAAGACCTGACGGTGGCGCGTACCAATCTTGAACTGCAAGAGCTCTATATGAAGAACGCCATTACGCGCAGCCTCGACAATCCAACGCTCGAAGAGATGCCGGTGGTTCCAACCGACCGGATCGCTGCGCTGTTGCATGGGAACGCTGAAGCGGTTGCGCAACTCATCGATACGGCTCTTCGCAAGCGCACGGAATTGCAGGAATCGCGCCTCGATCTCGAGAATCGTGAGCTGAGCCGCAAGACCGCCCGCAATGCTTTGCTTCCGCAGCTGACCGCGTACGGCTTCTACGCTGGCACGGGCTTTGCGGGGACGCCGAATCCGACTTTTGTGCAACAGGTAGGTTCGGTGAATGCGCCGCCCGGCTACGGTGGCGCGCTGGAAAATGCGCTGAACAACTCGTCGCCCGAGTATCAAGTCGGTTTTCAACTTAACATTCCGCTTCGCAACCGAATCGCCAAGGCGGACCAGTATCGCACGGAGCTGGAGTACCGACAGGCGCAAGTTTATTTTGAAGAGCTCAGGAACCGCATTCGCATCGAGGTGCGAAACGCACAGTACGCATTAGAACAAGGAGCGAGCCGCGTGGATGCAGCGCGTAAGGCCCGCGATCTTACCCAAAAAGCTCTCAGTATCATGCAGCAGGAGCAAAAGCTGGGCGCAGGGTCCAGCCAGCAAACCCTGGCAGCAGAGCACGATCTTGCGCTGGCTGAGTCTGCCCTGGTCACAGCTGAAGCCTCCTACGAGAAAGCGCGCATTGAAGTGCGCCGCGCCACCGGAACGATTCTGGAAGACTATGGCATTTCAATAGACGATGCCAAGCAGGGAGTCGTGGAGGCCAGTCATCTCTAATCCGCAAAGCAGCTGTCGCATTCTCGTCGCAGATGACCAGCCACACATTCTGGAGGCGGTCGAACTGCTGCTGCGTCCGGAGGGTATGCATGTGGATTGCGTACGTTCTCCGCAGCTGCTGCTGGAGTCCCTGGGCCACGGCGACTATGACGTGCTTCTGATGGACCTCAACTACACGCGTGACACGACTTCGGGCCGGGAGGGTCTGGATCTGCTGTCGCTTATCAAAGACATCGATCCACATCTTCCGGTAATCGTGATGACGGCGTGGGCCAACATTGAGCTCGCAGTGGAGTCGATCAAGCGCGGCGCCCGCGACTTCATCCAGAAGCCATGGGACAATGAGCGAATGATCTCCATCGTCAGGGTCTATGCAGAGCTGCACCAAGCGCTGCGCCGCGCTCGTCAGCTTGAATTGGAAAACCTGATGCTGCGCGGTGAAGGCATGCCAGACTTTATCGCGGGCGCGCCCAGCATGCAGCCCGTCCTTGAGCTGATTGCACAGGTCGGGCCCTCGGACGCGAACGTGCTGATCACGGGAGAACACGGCACCGGAAAGGAGATTGTCGCAAAGCTTCTGCATGCTACGTCCACTCGGTCCCGCATGCCCCTGGTCGCGGTCAACGCGGGTGGACTGCCGGAAGGAACCTTTGAAAGCGAGCTCTTTGGTCATGTGAAAGGCGCATTCACCGATGCGCGTACCGATCGCGTTGGCCGCTTTGAACTGGCCAATGGGGGGACTCTGTTCCTCGACGAGATTGCCAACCTGCCTATGCGCCAGCAGGCAAAGCTGCTGCGTGTACTTGAAACGGGTCAGCTTGAGCGAGTTGGATCGTCGCAGACACGCAGTGTCGACGTACGCGTCCTTTGCGCAACGAATGCGGACCTCCACGCAGAGGCCCATACGGGGGGCTTTCGTGAGGATTTGCTGTTTCGCATCAATACCGTGGAGGTCCATCTGCCACCTCTTCGTGATCGGCGCGAGGACATCCCAAGCCTCGCCATGCATTTTCTGAATCACAACCGCGCCCGTTATCGCAAGCAGATTAAGGGCTTCTCACCTTCTGCCATGCAACAAATGCTGCAGTATGCTTGGCCTGGCAATGTGCGCGAGCTCGAGCACACGGTGGAGCGTGCATTGTTGCTGTGCCGCGAGGAGGAGATTCAGCCCGCACATCTTTCCGTGACGACTTGGCGGAGCTCATCCGGATCGTTTGAAAGCATGAGCATTGATGAGGTTGAGGCCGTCCTGATTCGTAAAGTGTTGCGGCGTTGCGATGGCAATATTTCACATGCAGCGGAAGCACTTGGTATTAGCCGCCCCGCACTGTACCGGCGCATCGAAAAGTATGGTCTATGAGCAAAGAGGAAGCGAACACAAACACTCGGCTTTGCGCCGGGCGTGGATACACGGTCTTCTTCTGGCCCTGCCTGCGATCGTTTTGGCTGCTGTCCTGATCGTTCAGAACCACCTCTCTGTTCTTTCGTCCATCCTTTGCGCAGCGATCCTTGTCCTCTATTTCCTGCTCGTTGGGGTCTCAATGGAAGAAACTCTGACTCGCCCCCTGCAGACACTCTCGAATGTTGTCTCTTCACTCCGCGAAGGCGACTACGCCTTCCGAGCACGCGGTTCAAATTCTCAGGACGCGCTCGGTGAACTTGCCGCCGAGATCAACGCCCTTGCAGCCCTGCTTCAGAAACAGCGTGTACAGTCGCTGGAGGCGACGGCGCTGCTTGCCCGCATCCTTGAAGTGATGCACTCCCCGCTGTTTGCTTTCGATCGCACAATGACGCTGCGCCTGGTCAACGACGCAGGAGCTCAACTGCTTGGAATGCCCCCTGCGCGCTGCTATGGTCGCACGGCACGCGAACTGAATCTGGACCCGCTGCTCGCGGCTCAGGACCAAAGCATCCATTCCTTTGGGGTAAGTTCAAGCAGATGGCTGCTGCGCAAAGCAAATTTCCGACAGGATGGCGCTCCGCACACCTTGCTTCTGCTCGCGGATGTCAGCCAGCCTTTGCAGGACGAAGAGAAGTCAGCCTGGCAGCGTCTTGTTCGGGTCCTGGGACATGAAATCTCGAATTCTCTCACGCCCATTAAGTCGATCGCAGGAAGTCTGCTCCGGCGCGTCGGTCATTTGCGCGAAGAAGAAGAAGCGACACTAGGCGATTTCTCTCGTGGTCTCGCCGTGATCGAGAGCCGCGCCGACGCACTTCACCGCTTCATTCAGTACTACCGTTTGCTTGCTCAGCTTCCGCCGCCGCGGCGGAGGCTGGTTGCAGTCAGGCCTCTGCTCGAACGCCTCACGCCCCTTGAGCAGCGTGTCCCCGTCCAACTCGAGGAAGGGCCTGATTGCGTTCTTTACGCTGACCCGGATCAACTGGAGCAGTTGCTCCTCAACCTTCTGCGGAATGCAGCAGAAGCGTCCCTCAGCGCGGGAGCCTTGCCGATCAACGTTAGCTGGCAACTCGGGAGTTCGAACCTGTTCATCAGGATTCATGATCGTGGCCCGGGCCTGGCTAATAAAGAAAACCTCTTTGTCCCCTTCTACACGACGAAGCCGCAAGGCAGTGGTATTGGCCTAGCATTGGCTCAGCAGATTGCGCGCGCTCATGGCGGTGAGGTGCAACTCGACAATTGTGCGCACGGCCCAGGCGCCTGTGCAACCGTCCGCCTCCCTCTCCAGGAATGACATGCGCCAACGACCGGAGAACGCATAACGTGGAGAAAGTTGATGATCCCCAGTTTGGTCCCATCTGCAGCTTGGATGTGACTGTGGCTTAGAGACCAGCCTTTTCCATCGGTAACGGTTCCCGCTGTCTCGGCTTGGATGCTCAGGTGTGGGAATCACAACGCCTCGCAATGTGAGGTCGTGGATGCGGATGTTGCGAGCCGTACCGCCACGCGTGCGAGCGGACTTGATGTCGCGGTCTGATTTCAGGTAATCGCGGCGTGATGCAAACGTGAACGCACAAACCACCAATACGATCGCGAGAAATATCGAGAACCCGTTACCAATCGAGGATGCTCCAAAAGCATGCACGGAACTGACGATTCCCGAGCGGGTCAGCAGAGTGCCGAGGATCGATAGCATAAAGGTCGAGAAGATCATCCAGAGATTCCAGCTCATCATCGCCCATCAGCGTGTAAGCGGCAGCCATTTCTCTCCGGGGTAGCGCAGGATGAGGCTGCAAGAGCCAACGCAAATGGCACGCTGAAACCGACATAGCCCAGATAGAGCAGCGGAGGATGGATCACCATCTCCGGATACTGCAACAGGGGATTGATGCCGAAGCCATCGGGAGGAACCTGCCCTGCCACCTGAGCAAACGGCAATGCCGCGAAGTTCAGCAGGAGGAGAAAGAAGACCTCAATGGCGGCCAGGATGGTAGATGCAAAAGCGATCAACCGCTCGTCGACCCTGTGGCGCAGGCGGAGCACGAATGTATAGCCAGTGAGCAGCCAGGCCCACAGCAGAAGTGATCCTTCCTGTCCGGACCAGAGAGCAGCGAGCTTGTACGGCGCCGGGAGGGCTCGGTTGGATTCGCGCACGACATAGGCAAGGGAAAAGTCGTTGGAAAAAATCGCCCACAACAGCGCGAAGACAGCCGCCGACACCGCCCCGAAACTCGCCGGGCCCGCAAGCCGGGCCGTTTCAGCCAGCCGTTCCGGGGTAATGCGGCCCCGGCTTCCGGTAAGACTCTGGCGCTGTGCAATTGCTCCCGTGACAAGGCTATACGCGGCGAGCGCCAGTGAGAGCAGAAGAGCGAGGCTACCCAAGATGGCCTTGGTTGCAAAAAATCACTTCAGATAAAGAAGCGTGACAATCTCGCTGGGAGACTATGGATTCATGCCGGGTGAATCGGTCTGGATTTGACCTGTGGCGAGTTTGAGAGCGAGCGAGGCAATCGCTTCCGACCGCTGCGCCTGCAACAGCAGCGATTGACTGTTCAACACACCCGCTTCCGCCTCCAGCACAAAGTTGATTACGGTGCGGCCGACTTCATACTTGGTTTGCTCGTTCTTCAGGATTTCCTCGGATTGCACCACGGCTTCCTGCATGGCCTTGACGCGCGCCTGAGCGCTTTGCATCTCGGCATACGATGTCTGCACCTCGCGGGCGACATTCAGGCTGGTCTTGCTATGCGCGAGGTGGGCTTGCTCCGCCTGTGCTTTTGCGGCCTTGATCTGGCCGCTACGGCGCCCGCTGTCAAAGAGCGGCACGCCGATGTGCACTCCTAGGGTCCAGTCATTCACCGCGCCGGGAGTTGATCCGCTCGGTACTTGCAGAGAAGGCAGGAGCCTGCCGATCAGCGTTTGGAATCCAATCGGATTCTGCGCACCGTACTGAATTGCGGTGGCACGGAAATCAATACGCGGCCAGTAGGCGCGGCGTGCTGCGCGCTCCAGGTCTTCCGCCGACTTCGTGTCGAACATCGCTGCTTTCAGATCTGGCCGTTGCTGCTGGGCAGTCTGCAGGAGTTGTTGCTGGTCCATGCTTGCAGCCGGTGTTGTCCCCGATGCGGGCGAGTACTTGAGCGCGGGCAGTTGCCCTTGGTAGCCCATGGTGGCGGCCAGGGAGCTGAGAGCGGCCTGGCGCCCAGCTTCGAGTGAGGCCGAATCGCTGTCGATCTGCGCGAGCTGCGTCTGAATCTTGAAGGCATCGACGGGCACGGCACGGCCGGCTTTCACCAGTTCGTTGGTTCGGTCGAGCAACGAACTCAAACTTTTGCGGGTGAGCGCGGCAGAACGCAGCAAGTCTTCGTACGTCAGAGCTTCCAGGTAAAATTGCGCGACCTGAAAGACGAGTTCCTGTCTGCTGCGATCTGTAAGTATCTTCGCGGCGGAGAGGCGTTCTCGTGTCGCGTCGAGTTCCAACTGCGATTTCTGGAAATCCCATGCAAGCATGTGCAGGTCTGCACTACCTGAATACGTCGTCTGCGCAAAGCGCAAGATTGATGGAGGCGCTCCGCTGGGATAGCCATGCTGGAGCCGGCTGCGGCCAAGGTCTCCGGCTACATCCAGTTCGGGCAGCAGCGCGGATCGTGCCGTGGTTACATTGCCCTGACGTTTCGTTGTTTCGGCGACTGCGGACTTCAAATCGGGGCTATGCTCCAGAGCATACGCAACCGCTTGCGGAAGCGTAAGCTCTGTCGTTGTTGTTTGCTGCTGACCATGCAATGTGCTGGAAGCAGCGATCAAAACCAGGAAGAATCCCATTGCAGATTTCATTGCGTTACCCCAGCTCCGGTCGCGTCGGCCGTAGGCTCGACCTCCCGCAGATGAAAGTTCTCTGGCAGCCCATGTCCAGGTTGCTTTTCGTACATCATGTAGTAAGCAACCGGAATCACAAACAGGCTGAAGATGGTGGAAGCGAAGAGGCCAAAGATCAGCGACCACGCCAGGCCCGCGAAGACCGAGTCCCGTGTGATGGGCCAGGCACCCAGCATGGCGGCTCCCGAGGTAAGAAGAATGGGACGCAAACGCACCGAGCAGCTCTCAATCAGCGCCTGAATCAGCGTGCGCCCGCGCGCCAGAGCAATGTGTACGAAGTCCACGATAATGATGGAGTTTCGCGTCACGATGCCGGCCAGGGCAATCATCCCGATCATGGCGGGCGAACTGAAGAACAACGGATCTGCGAATCCGCCGACCTGTCGCACACCAAGGTGATTCAGCAGCCAGAACCCCGGCATGACGCCGATGACCATCAGAGGAATCGCCATCATGATCACGATAGGCAAACGGAACGAGCCCGTCTGCTGACTGAGCAGAATGTAGATCGCGAGCAGCGCACCCAGGAAGCCGATTCCAAGATCGCGGAAGATGTGCATGGTGAGACGCATCTCTCCCTCGTCCCACCAATTAACTGTGACGCTGTCCGGCACGGCCCACAGAATGCCGCCACCCTTCTTGAATAACGTCCGCGTATTCAGTGGGCGCGGTGTCGCATCTTTCTCGAGATGACCTGCTGCTGCCAGTTGCTCTGGAGTCCGCTGGTCGGCACGAATGTCAAGGATGGTCTCAACGGGAGGCCGCCCGGCCATCTCCGCCGTGACATACACGACACGCTCCAGGTTGCGGTGGTAGATGGTCTTGTTCTCGATCGTCTGTTGCCAGCTACCCAACTGCGACATGGGAACGAGGTTCCCCTTCTGGCCGCGCACGTAGATGCGTGAAATGTCCGCCGTGCTGGAGCGGTCTGCGCGCTCCGGCCACAGTACGATCGGCAACGGGTTGCGCTCAGTGGGGATTGCAACCGTCCCAGCCGTCGCGCCCGATAGCGCCAGACCTACCGTGCGATTGATGTCGTCGGTCGTCACGCCGTTCAATGCGGCCTTGGCCTTATCCACGGTGAAGACCTGCTTCTCCTGGTTTTCCTCAACGGTATCGTCCAGATCCACAATGCCAGGCTCCTGCCGCATCCTATGCTTCACGATTTGAGCATCGTGAATCAGATCCTCGTAGCTGTCGCCGGGCTGGCCGTATACCGCGGCCACCACTGTGGACATCACGGGCGGCCCGGCCGGCAGCTCGACAACCTTCAGCTTCACCCCATCATGCTGCGCAATTGTATTCAAATCGTTGCGCAGTCGCAGCGCGATCTCGTGGCTGCCTTGCGTCCGGTCCGTCTTGTGAATCAGGTTGACGCGGATGTCGCCTTTATCGGGTGCCTGGCGGAGGAAGTAGCGGCGCGACATACCGTTGAAATCGAACGGCGAGGCTGTGCCGACATATGACTCGAAGTCGGTGACTTCCGGAACCGTGCGCAGATAGCTCTCAAAGTCACGTGCAGCAGCGTCTGTTCGCTCCAGGCTTGTGCCGCTGGGCATGTCCAGCACCAGCAGAAGCTCATCCTTGTTGTCGAAGGGCAACTGCTTGGGCTTGACGCGCCGGGTTCCGACGAGCATCAGGCTGCCGATGAACGCAAGAACAATGGCACCGATAAAGATGAATCGGTTCCTGCGCCGCGTCAGCAATGGTTCCAGCAGTGGACGGAAGAAGCGATAGGTCCACATCTGCTTCACGTCGGTTTCGGCTGCTTCTTTCTCGGGAACCTTGCCGTCCTTGCCCGGCTTGTAACGCCGACGCATCACCCAATACGCAAGCCAGGGTGTGATGGTGAAGGAGACGACCATTGACATCAGCATGGTCATGGGCACATTGACCGCCATGGGCCGCAGGTAATCGTGCATCTCCTCGGTGACAAAGAAGAGGGGCGAGAACGAAATCATGACGGCGATGGTTGCAGCAATCAGCGGAGGTCGCACCTCATTGACTGCCTCAAGCACGATCTGCCGCGTTGCTTTGCCCGCCATGCGGAAATGACGATGGATGTTTTCGACATCGACAATTGGATCGTCAACCAGCAGGCCAAGCGCGACAGTCAAGGCGAACAGGGTCACGCGATTGATCGAGAACCCGAACAAATAGTTTGCCGCCAGAGTGAATCCGAAGACGCAGGGAACGGCAACCGCGACCACCATGGCGTCTCCGAAACCGAGGCCGATAGTCAGCAGGGCGATGACAACAATGATGCCGACGACCAAACCCTCGACAAGCTCGTTGACCTTGTCATCCGCGGTGATGCCGTAGTTGCGGGTGACAGCCACGTTGACATCGGCAGGCAACACCTCGCGTTTGATCTGGTCCATCCTGGCCAGCAGGGCTCGTGCGACGGTGACGTTGTTGGTGCCCTTTTGCTTGGCAACGGCAATGGTGACGGCGGGCTGCTCAAACAGCAGCGGCTGTTTCGGATGATTCACTCCGCCAACCCATGTGCCCGCCGAACCGGCGTGTTTGTTCAGGTTCCATGCGGCGCCTTGACTGAGGCGCACATAGTCGGTCACTTCGCCGGGGCCGTCGGTCACGTCCGCCACATCGCGCAGATACACAGGCCGTTCGCCGGAGGTACCCACAACGCAGGACGCAACGTCGGATGCGCTCGCGAAGAACTTCCCCGTCTCCACGCGAATATCACGGTCGCCGCGCGTAAAGGAACCAGACTGAAGACTGCTGTCTGCTCCCGCCAACGCATGATAGATATCAAGAGGCGTCACGTGGAAGCCCGCCATCTCCTCCGCATTCAGCCGCACCAATACTTCGCGGGGGCGGCCTCCGACGATGAAGCTGATGCCGGAGTTGGGCACGGCCTGCAGGCGATTCTGCACCTCTTCGGCAATGCGCCGAAGCTCGTAATCGTCGCGACTGGGACTGGTCAGCGTGAATGTGACAATGGGAACATCGTCGGTCTCTCGCGGCTTGACCACGTAGCCGGTGACGCCCGCCGGGATCTTATCGGCATTCTGTGAGAGCCACTTGTTGAGTTTGACCAGGCTGCGCTCGCGGTCCTGCCCCACGTAGAAGCGGACGGTAACGATGCTCTGTCCCGGCATCGAGCGCGAATACACATACTCCACCCCGTCAATCTGATAAAGGTACCGTTCGGTCGGAGCCGAGATAAGCTTCTCAACCTCTTCAGCGGAGTGGCCCGGATAAGAGAGAAAGACATCGGCGTTGGGAACGACGATCTGTGGTTCCTCTTCACGTGGCGTGACCATCAGGGCTGCGCCGCCTGCGATGAGCGCCAGCAGGATCAGCACGATCGACAGATGCGATTCCAGAAATGTGCGGACGATCCGAATTGTCACGCCTTCGCCATCGTGCTTCACGGCTGCTGCTCCTTGCGTGGAGTGAGTGATACCTTCTCGCCGGCAGAGAGTCCGCTGAGAATCTCAACTCGGTTGCCGATTGTGCGGCCCACCTGTACCGAACGCCGTCTCAGCACCCCAGCTTCATCCACATCCACCATCGCCAGTTGACCTACGCGCAGAACCGCCGCCTGCGGAATCATGATGCGTGCATGCTCGCCGACCGGAATCATCATCCGGCCAAACAGGCCAGGAAAAACATTCTGGGTATAGGGCAGCGCGACACGCGCGGTGATCGTACGGCTGGACGAGTCGGCCGAAGGCACGATCTCCAGCAGCCGACCCTGCATCTGTTTATCAAGCGAATCCAGGTGGATCTCGTAGTTCTTGCCGATGCGAAGCGCGCCTGCCTGTTCCTCTGGAACAGCGGCCTCCAGCCACAGCTTGCCAATCTCGTATAGGGTCAGCAGCGGCTTGCCGGGCGTGCCTATGTCGCCGATATCGGAGAGCTTGTCGACTACGATCGCGTCATAGGGAGCACGAATGACGGCATAGCCAAAGGCAAACTCCGCGTCATGCGCGGCCTGTTCAGATGCTGCGACATCGGCGGTCGAGGTCTTCAGGCGCAGCGTCGTCTCATCAAACTCCGACTTCGGAATGACCTGCTTTTCATAAAGAGCCTTATCGCGCGTATAGTCGCTCTGCGCCAGATCCCGCGTCGCTTCGGCGCGACGCAGAGATTCCTGCGCCTGTTGTTTTCTTGCGCGAAGGTCCCGGTCATCGAGCCGGACCAGCACGTC
This sequence comes from Occallatibacter sp., assembly GCA_049582405.1. GTDB lineage: Bacteria > Acidobacteriota > Terriglobia > Terriglobales > Acidobacteriaceae > Telmatobacter. The sequence continues at coordinate 18,626 of JBAUTX010000318.1, forward strand.
ACCGCTGCGAACATGCTGTCCTGCGGTGACCGGCAATTCGACAACATTGGCGGTGATTCGGGCGGAAACCGAGGTCTTGAACTGCGGCTGCACCGTCCCCACTGCCTCTACGAGCTGCGGCTCGGTCACGGCGGAGACTGTATAAAACTCAATGCCCGTGGTAGATGTCTCCGCCGCCGTCACCTTTCCAGGATGAATCGTGTCGCGGTGAAAAGCGCCACTGAGC
>JBAUTX010000319.1:0-3484 GCA_049582405.1 Occallatibacter sp.
GGTCTTGAGATGCCGGTCGTTGCACGAAAATGGGTGCCCCTGTCTCGCTTCCGAGACCCGGGCATCAACGCCCTCACCGGCAGCCGTCCAGCCTCACCCACGCAGCCGCCCCAGCCCCGCCCGCGCCAGCTCCGCCACCGCCTCCGCCAGCCTCGCCGACGCATTCAGGGACTCCGGCCGCTCCAGCCTCACGCCCAACTTCCGCGCATATTCCTTGAACAGAACGTCGACGTCGTACAGGATCTCCACGTGGTCGCACAGGAACCCCACCGGCTGCAGCAGCAGCGTCTTCACGCCCTCCGCCGCAATCGCATCCAGCGTCGCTTCCACGGTCGGCCCAATCCACGGCCCGCCGCTCGCGCCCTGGCTCTGAAACGCAAACCACCACCGCGGAATCTCCGGCACGCGCGCCGCCACCAGCTCCGCCGTGTGCTTCGCCTCCTCGGCATACGGATCCGGATTCGCACCCGCGCCCGCGCCCGGCCACAGCCGCGGCTGCCCCTCACTCGCCGCTGGTGTCTGGATTGTCCGGCAAGGCACGCTATGCGCCGTAAACAAAACGGGCACGTTCTCACCCGTCTCCGCCCTCAGCCGCGCCATCGCCGCCCGCAGCCGCTCCGCAAAGGCCTCGGCCAGCAGCGGATGCTGCGCCCATCCCTCCGTAAAATCGATCCGCATCGGCCCCGCTTCGGCCTGCGTCGCCCGCTTATAGAGGCCCACGCTTGTGCGCGAGTTCTGCGGCGCCAGGCAAATCACCGCCGCCGCCTCCACGCCGTCCGCGCGCATCTGCTTCACCACGTCGGGAATATACGGCCGCCAGTTGCGCATCCCCACATACACGCGCGCCGCCTCGCCTGCCTGCGCCAGCAGCGCCTCCACCAGCCGGCCCTGCTCCAGCGTCAGCTCCGTCAGCGGACTCCGCCCAATCAGCGCATACCGGTGCTGAATCTCTTCAATCACCGCCTGCGGCAGCGGCCGTCCGCTCACCACGTTCCGCAGATACTCCGGAACCTGCTCCACCGTCTCCGGCGTCCCGTGTGCCAGCAGCAGCACCGCTTCCTTAGCCACGCGCCGGGCCCTCCAGCCGGAACTCACGAACCATCTTCACCACCGCCTGCACGTTCTCCACCGGCGTCCCCGGCACAATCCCGTGTCCCAGGTTGAAGATGTGCCCCGGCCGTCCGCCCGCCGCGCGCAAAATCTGTTTCACGCGCAGCTCCAGCACCTCCGGCGGCGCAAACAGCGTAATCGGGTCCAGGTTCCCCTGCACCGCGCGTGTATGCCCCACCGCGCGCCAACCCTCGTCCAGCGGCTGCCGCCAGTCCAGGCCAATCACGTCCGCGCCCGTCTCCGCCATCGCGCCCAGCAGCCCCGCCGTCTCCACGCCAAAATAGATCACCGGCACGCCCAGCGCCTGCACCGCGCGCACCAGCCGCTTGCTCGCCTCAAACGCATAGTCCTTGTAATCGGCCAGCGACAGCGACCCCACCCAGCTATCAAAAACTTGAATCACGTCCGCGCCCGCCTGCACCTGCAAGCGGCAATACTCCACCAGCACCGTCACAATCTTGTCCAGCAGCGTGCGCCACGCCAGCGTGTCGCCATACATCATCTGCTTCGTGTGCACATAATTCCGCGAGCCGCCGCCCTCAATCATGTAGCTGGCCAGCGTATACGGCGCGCCGCAGAACCCGATCACGCCCAGCCGCTCGCGAAAGTGCGCCGCCACCTTCTCAATCGCCCGCGCCACATAGCCCAGCTCCGCCGCGCGATCCGTCCTGAGCGCCCTCACATCCTCTGCCGTCCGCACCGGGTGATGCACCACCGGCCCCTCGCCCGCTTGAAACTCAAACGGCAACCCCATCGGCTCCAGCGGCAGCAGCAGATCGGCAAAGATAATCGCCGCATCCACGCCCAGCTTCTCCGCCGCGGTAATCGTCACCTCCGCGGCCAGCTCCGGCTGCTTGCAGATCTCCACCAGCGTGTGGTGCTTCCGCACCTCGCGGTACTCCTGCATGTAGCGGCCCGCCTGCCGCAAAAACCACACCGGCGTCCGGTCCACCGGCTTGCGCAAACACGCCCGCACAAAGCGGCTCCCGTCCAGAATCGTCTCCGGCCCCGCTGCACTCTCCTGCTTCTTCTCCATATATCCGGATTCTACCCGCTCCGCCGCACGCCTCGCCCCATCCCGCGCACACAGCTTTCATTCCGTCGCAGCCGGCCCGGGTGCCGGAACATCTGCGTCACCTGGAAAAGGCCGGTTGAGGTTCGATGTCTCCCAGGTGCCCAAAGGCGAGGCACCCGGGGCAACCATCGTTGCGGTAGGTTTGCATCGTCGGACCCGGGCCACACGCCAGAAGCGCTAAAACGGATCCGGTGTAGAATACCTGCCATCGTCAATAAGTCGACGAGAATCGCGTTCTATTAGATGAGTGTGCCGGGGAAGCAGGAGGAATAGTGGAACCCGAAGAGTCTAATCAACCCCTACCAAGTGAGACTGTTGCTGCGGAGACAGAGATTTTTGAGTTCGTCTACGAAGGCCCGGATGTGGATAAGGGGTCGATGGATGCAAGCGAGGTCGCAGAGGTTCTCACAGGACTAACTCGCACTTTTTCCATTGTCGCCAGCGAGGCAGAGTCGAGTGAACGGCTGCAACTGCGCGTTAGGAACGTAGAAGCTAACTCTTTTCACATAATTTTTGAGGCAATAGCATTTGCAAAGACAAATCCGGCTGCTGCAACCGCAATTGCAACGGGAGCGGCTGTGGCACTGAACGCTGTGAGTAATGCTGTTTGCGGCGCGTATCGAGTGGTTACCGATATTGCCAAAGTCATTGATGCTAAGAAGAGGCTCAAGGGGGTCAGAATTGCTACCCAACCAACTTCTTTTGAAGATGGTTCTGTATCCCTCACGTTGAATGATGATTTGCTTGTGCTAACCAAAGAGCAATATGAACTGTTGCTCAGTCAGCGAGTGGACAAACACCTTACGCAGATTATTTCCCCGCTCGAATCGAAGCGGATTGAGACCTTTCAAATGCGAAGGGCAACAGCAGAGTTGGTGACCGTTGAGGCCGGGCAAAGAGACTATTTTAACTATTTCGAAGTTGGTGGAGAAGAAAGCAAGGAAGGGACACAGATTACAGGAACTTTTAACAGCCTGAGCAAAAGCAATCTTCGCGGCACATTTTACACATCTGATGGGGCGCATGTTCCATACAAGTATGTAGGGGCTGATGTTGGACAGCTACTTCGCGGCTTCACTGCCCGTGAACTAGTGAGAGTACATGGGCGTATCAAATATGGTGGCGACGGCGTACCCACATATATTGAAGTGCAGAACATTGATATTGTGCAACGCGGCATATTCGAGGAATAGCAGTTCAATTACCTCCACGCCAGCACTGTGGTTAGCTCAAAGATGAGAGCGCAGGCGGGTGGCCCAGTTGCCGTAGAGCGAAGTGAATCTGTCCACTGAAAATGGT
>JBAUTX010000320.1:0-4360 GCA_049582405.1 Occallatibacter sp.
GTTTGCGACTGGGCATGAAACAGATCCCCTTCCGTTCAGTACAACGGTGCGAGCGCAACGGAGCCGAGTCCGAGGATGAAGAAGACGAACATGAACAAGAGCAGAATCGATGCGGCGCGAGGGGCGCCTGCGAATTCGCGCCAGACGAATACACCCCAGCAGGCGGAGACCATGGTGGCGCCCTGGCCAATGGAATAGGAGACGGCGGGCCCGATGAGATGCGCGCCGGAGGCGACGAAGTTGGCGACGGCACCCGTGCACCAGATGGCTCCGCCGAAGATGCCTGCGAGATGCCAGGCAAAGGGCGCGCGTGCGTATGCGGCTCCCTGCACCGGGGGCTTGCCGTCGAGCGGTCTGGCCATGAGCAGGAGATTTGCCGGCACGGTGGAGACGAGGACTCCGATGGCGAAGAAAAAGGCGATGGCGTAGGGGCCGGAGGCCGGACGCACATTCATGGCGTGGACCACGAGCGGATAGAAGCTGCCCATGAGCACACCCGCGACGAGGCTGAGGAGGATTCCGCGCGTTGTGGCGGCGGGCGCTGAGGATTCACGCCTGCGATAGGCCGCTGCATCGAGGACGATGGCGACCGCGACCAGAGCGACTCCACCGAAGAGCAGGAATGGATTGCCGGCGGGACTGACGAGATAACTGGAGACCGCACCGACGACGAGCGCCAGGCCGATGCCAACTGGGAAAGCGACAGCCAAACCGGCGACATCAATGGCGGCTACCAGAAGCAGATTGGCGATGTTGAAGACCACGCCACCCGCTGCAGCCCAAGCCATAGTGCTTGGCAGTGAGTGCGCGATGGCAGATGGGAAGGCCGCGCCCGCATGGCCGAGGCTTCCGGCAGAGAAGCCCAGGAGCACAGCGCCGAGCGCGAGTCCGATGGCATAGTCCCAATAGAAAAGCTGAAAACGAAAGCCGGGGCAGAGCTTGAGGGTATTGGCCCATGAGCCCCAGCACAGCATGCTGAGGATCATGAGAAAGAGTGCAGCCTGGTAGGTTTCGGGAAGAAACATCGCTGTTGGCCCCGGCTTGCTTTTGGAATTCGTTGCTTATCTTCCAGCCTGCCCACCATAGCTTCCGGGGCCAGCCGCGTGCAAGCGTCTTGCGGACGACGGCGCGCGTGCCGTATCGCCGTCTATTGCTTTGCGGCCTTGATGGCCGCGGTCAGAGCAGGGACGACCTCAAAGAGATCCCCCACGATTCCGTAGTCTGCCACCTCAAAGATGGGTGCTTCGGGGTCCTTGTTGATCGCGACGATGCACTGCGAGCCCTTCATGCCGACAATGTGCTGGATGGCGCCGGAGATGCCGACGGCGATGTAGACCTTGGGTGCGACGGTCTGGCCTGAACTGCCTACCTGGCGCTCCATGGGCAGCCAGCCGTTGTCGCAAATCGGACGGGATGCGGCGAGTTCAGCGCCGAGCGCAGCGGCCAGATCCTGCACAAGCGGCAGGTTATCGGCTTCCTTGATGCCGCGGCCGACGCTGACGATGAGTTGTGCCGAACCAAGGTCGACCGTTTGCGCTGCGGCGCGGAATGGCGCGCCGGGGCGCGTGCGGATGTGTGCTGCGTCGAGAGTTGGGGCGAAGATTTCGGTTGTCGCAGTTCCCGACTGCACCGTGTCTGCGCGGAAAGCGCCGGACTGCACGGAGACAAAGCAGGGGCCTCGACCCGCGTGCCGATAGGTGCCGCTGAGCCTGCCTTGCATCAGCTGACGCGTAAAGACTGGGCCTGCGGCCATGGCGGTGACGTCGCCGATGAGCGTTTGACCGAGGCGCGCGGCCAGTGCTGGCGCGAAGTCCCGCACCTGGTAGGTGTGCGGGAAGAGGACGTAGTCAGGCTGGCGGGCGCGCAAGAGCTGCTCCAGCGCGTGGGTATAGCCATCGCTGGTATAGCGCTCGAGGAGCGGGTGTTCGAGGCGCACCACGGTGGTGAGGGCACGGGTGGTGGCTTCCGCGGCGACCGACTCTGTTTGTGAGCCGAGAACGACTGCGTGAACCGGCTGTCCCAGCAGTGCACTGAGCTGCTGTCCGGCGGCAACGGCTTCCCAGCTTACTCGGCCAATCTGGCCTTCTCGATCTTCTAATACGACCCAAATGCCACTCATAGAACGCGCACCTCGAACTTGAGTTTTTCAACCAATGTTGCAGCGGCTTCCTGCGGAGTGCCGGGAAGGAGTTGCGTCGATTTCTGCTTTTGCGGAAGAGCAATGCGCTCGAGGGTGACCATTGGGTCGGCGGGGACTGCAAGCTCAGCGGCAGTGAGGCGGCGGAGCTCCTTGGTTTTGGCACGTTTGATGCCCATGAGCGTGGCGTAGCGCAGCTTATTGCCGCCGGACTGAATGGTGAGAGCGGCGGGCAGGGGCAGGTCGATGTTCTGGAACCACCCCTCTTCGAGTTCGCGTTTGACGGTAATGCCGGTGTCAGATTTGTCGACGTGGAGAATCAACGATGCGTGCGGCAGGCCAAGCAACTCAGCAAGGATGACGCCGGTCTGGCCGTAACCAAGGTCGTCAGACTGGAGGCCGGTGAGAACGAGATCGGGGCTCTCCGGCTGGATGGCTGCGGCAAGGAGGCGCGATACACCGAGCGCATCCCTGTTGCCCAGATCGTCGCAGTTGATGTGAATGGCCCTGTCCGCGCCCTTGGCCAGGGCCTCGCGAATCGTGGAACCGACGCGTTCCGGCCCGGCACTGACGACGACGACTTCTCCGCCGTGCTGCTCCTTTAATTGGAGAGCCTCTTCGAGGGCATAGGCGTCCGATTCGTTCAAGGCCCACTGGAGGTCTGCTTCTTCAATCCACTTGCCGGCGCTATCGATGCGTACTTGTGCATCGCGCTCCGGAACCTGTTTGATGGCGACAATGATCTTCATGGATAAAGGCTCCCGTACATCCTAGCTGGCGCTGCCTGTGTTCTGCTGTGGCAGCGACCGTGCAGTGAGTTGTGCAATATCGAGTAATTGTGGCGCGGCTTCACTTGTTGCGATGGCCCCGAGCGCATCGCGGAACATGCTGTTGCAGAAGGGGCAGGCTGTGCCGACTGTCTTTGCGCCGGTTTCGACGAGCTCCTTTGCGCGCACATGGCTCACGCGATCGCCCGTTTCTTCTCCGAGGAACGCAAGACCGCCCCCCGCACCGCAGCAGAAGCTGCGCTCGTGCGAGCGTGGGGCTTCGAGGAGGGCGCCCGCCTGCTGGACGACCTCGCGTGGCGCCTCGTAGGTGTTCCGGTAGCGGCCGAGATAGCAGGGGTCGTGATAGACGATGGTCTCGTCGTTCTGCACCCTGGGCAACTGGTGAAGATGTCGCGCCATGAATTCACTGTGGTGCTCGACCTCGGGCGGAGTGCCAAATTCCTTCCAGTCCTCCTGGATGGTGCGCACGCAATGCGGGCAGATGGAGACGATCTTCTTCACCTTGTTTTGCGCGAGTGTTTCCAGGTTGGCTTCTGCGAGCTGCTGGAAGAGGAGGTCGTTGCCAAGACGCCGCACGGGGTCGCCGGTGCATTTTTCCTTACGCAGGACGCCGAAGCTTGTGCCGAGATAGGTCATGACACGGGCGAAGTCAGCGATGATTTCGCGGCCTTTGGGGTCATAGCCGCCCATGCAGCCGAGCCAGAGGCAGTACTCCTGCGTGCCATCGAAGATGGGGAATTGCTGCTTCTGGATGAACTTGTCGCGCTCAGAGGCCTGGATGCCCAGCGCATTGGAGCCTCGCTCAAGGGCGAGAAACAGCTTGGCGCCGTGGTCGTCCTCCCATGTGCCGGTGTTCACCGCTCCGCGACGGAGGCCTACAAGGATGGGCAGATGCTCGATGCCGACAGGGCATTGGAACTCGCAGGAGCCGCAGGTGGTGCACTGGAAGGGTGCCTCGGGCGCGTTGTGCTTGCCGAGCAGGGGCTCGGCGGATCTGGGCCCGAACTCATTGAGATAACCGCGCAGGCCGAGGATGATTTCTTTCGGGTTGAGGACCTTGCCGGTGTTGGCGGCAGGGCAGTGCTCCGTGCAGCGGCCACACTCGACGCAGGAGTAGGCTTGCAGGCTGACGAGTCGGGTGAGGTCGGTGCCCGCGACCAGGCCGAAGTCTTCGTCGCCAGCGAGGGGCGGGATGCGGCTGAAGCTTCCGCGTGACAGGAATACGGTGGCAGGGCTGAGCACCAGATGCAGATGCTTGGTGTGGGGAATGATGGGCAGGAAGATGAGGAGGCTGAGGGTGTGCAGCCACCAGAGCATCGTCGCGGCAGGTTCACCATCCGCGACAAAGAACTCGGCGAGATAGGTGACCATGAGAAAGAAGATGAGAAAGGCGATGAAGCCGGATTCCCAGGAGAGCTTTGCGCCGAGCCAGCGC
>JBAUTX010000321.1:0-16230 GCA_049582405.1 Occallatibacter sp.
GGTATGCAGTGGCCAAGCGATCTGATCGGTTACGACACGATCCACAGCTACGGCTCGCCGAGCTACTGGGCACAGGTGATGTTCGGTTCATACCTGGGCGACCAGACGCTCAAGTCAGAGGCTGAGGGTGCAGGCGGCAAGTTCTTCTACTCGATCACGAAGGACTCAGCGAAGAAGGAGCTGTACCTGAAGCTGGTGAATGCATCGTCTGTGGCGCAGCCCGTGACGATTGACCTGAGCGGCGCGAAGGTGGCGTCAACGGCCAAGCTGGTAAGCCTTAGCGCACCGGATACGCAGGCGACAAACAGCATCGACGACCCAGAACGGATTATTCCGGTGGGTTCAACGGTGCAGGTGAGCAGCCAATTCAGCCACACGCTGCCGCCGTTCTCCATCCAGGTGGTGCAACTCGACGAGCAATAGAGCAACCACGATTCAAAAAAAGGCCGGGACTGTGAAGGTCCCGGCCTTTTGTTTTGCGCTGCGTGCAGTTGCGATCAAGGCCGCACGGCCCAGGCGAGACCGTCGGGATTGCCGCCGGGACGAATGCGGCCGACAACCTTCAGAGTCTTGAGGTCGATGACTGCGACAAAATCATCCGGTCCGCAGGAGACATACGCACGCTTGCCATCGGGCTGCATGAGGATGCCCGACGAGCCGTGTCCGATCGGCAATCGCTCGATGACCTTGCGCGTAGCCGTGTCAAGGATGACGACGTCAGGCGCGTTGAGCAGCGAGACAAAAACCAGCTTGCCGTCGGGCGTGAACTTGATGCGGTTCGCGCTGGGCACTTGTGCATCGAGTGTGGCGACAACCTTCTTAGCGCTGAGATCGATGACCGAAAGGGTGCCATCCCAGGCGTTGGCGACCCAGGCTTCCTTGCCGTCGGGCGAAATATCAAAGCCCTCGGAGCCACGCCCTACGGGTATCACCGTTTCATTCCAGTCCCCACCAGGGGGACCGGGCAGACGATGGATGCCCGACGGAAGCGTGGGCGGAACGCCAGCCGGGCCCTCGGTCTTGTCGAGAATCGTGACGGTGGCTGAGTTCACATTGGTGGTGATGATTCGCTGACCGCCGGGAAAGACGTGCAGCATGTGCGTGCGGTTCTGGCCGGTGCCCATGATCCAGTTGACTTTGACAGTGGAAGGGTCATAGCGGCCGATTGCCTTGGCTGCCTCCGCGGTAAACCAGAGCTCGCCGTCGACGAAGGCCAGGCCATGCGGACCGCGCAGAGGGCCAAGGTCGATGTAAGGCAGCGCCCGCTGTTGCATCAGATCAACGACCGCAAGGGTGTGGAACGCGCCGAAGCCGTAGTTGGAAATATAAGCGGTGCGGCCATCGGAAGAGGCGATGACCTCATGCGGGTCGTCGCCGACGGGCGCCTTCGCAATGACCTGCAACGTAGCCGGGTCCACGATGGCAAGAGTGTGATCAGTTTTGGAAAGAACGAGCAGCGCCGGTGAGGGCGTCGACTGGGCGACAGCGTGCGGCAAAGATGGGAGCGCGAGGGTGAGTGCAAGGGCAATGGACAGAGCGCGCAATGCGAAGACCTCCAGGGTCTTCAGACTACACGAACATATCCTTGTCTGCCGCGGCATGGGTGGGCCGTGGTCGCGGAGGAGCGGAGCGGAAGGCGCCGAGTGCGGCTCTGGCAAATGCCGCCATGCCCGAGATCTGGCGCAGCGGGACGTTAATGGTGTCCACGAGGACATTGCCGGCGCGACCGACTGTATCCAGCGCGGAGGTACACATCGCATCGAGGCGGATGCTCTGCCGCTCGGCCCTTGCCATGATGTCACTCGTTAGAGTCTGGAACTCAGCGCTTTGCACACGGAGTCCCTTGGAGATCTCGGCGAGGTCCTTCGATAATGAGCCGATGTGCGGGCCCACTTGGGTCAGGAGATCATGCGTGCCGGTCACTACCGGCATCACAGAAGTGCGCAAGATGTCCAGCTGCTGCTGCAGCATGCCGGCGTTTTTGCGAATGGCAAGAAAGATTGCCAACAGTACCACAGCCTGCAGCAAGACGGCCAATCCAGTGATCGCAACAAAAACAAGCAACACGGTCTCGCTAGGGGTGCTCATCGTGAATCAAGCATTGCACGGAGCCTCTAGCTCGTAGAGCCAGGGCTCCGCGCACCTTTCTCAGAATTCTTTCCATCAAAACACCGCACGCCGGAAAGCTCGCCTGCGCGGGTCGGTCCCGAATGCCCACGTCCGTGACACGCACGCAAGCCACCGTGTCGAACGGGCGCATGGCCATTCGTTTACTCGGATGGCGTGCCGGGGGTGCTGGCAGTGCGGTAGGCCTCCCGGCCTGCGTCCACAGCCGCGGAAACGCGACTTGTCTGGTCATTGACCAAGGTCTTGCCACGCTCCACAAAATCTTCCCAGTGGGCGCGCCCGCGGTCTGCCGCTTCACGGCCGCGATTAACATACTCACCCACCTGATCTCTTCCCTTATCCACAAGGGTGCCGACCTGATCGACGGCCTGGCGGGTGCGCGTCCGCAGATACTCGGTGCCTTCCCGTGCGCCTTGAGCCAGCTCCTCCCTCGTCTCCCTGCCGCTCTTGGGAGCATAGAGAATGCCGATGAGCGCCCCGACTCCAAGCCCTGCAACGAACCACGCAAGTCCCTGAACTTGATTATTTTCGGCCATGACGACGTTTCTCCTTTCACTGCTTCTCAGGAAAGCCTGAGCGTATCAAATTCCCCGCTGCGCCGCAAATGCGCGGTGCTGTGGCCCGGCCCCCTTGGTACACCCTTCAACTGGCCCTTAGACTGAGGCCAGGGCAATCGGAAAGCCGCACAGCCACCTGCGGTGCTTCAATCCGCCATCAGGCTGTGGGCAATCGCATCCAGCATACCGTTCAAAAAATTGATCGACTCCGGCGCCGAATAGCGACGACCGATCTCGAGCGCCTCGTTAATCACGATGGGGTACGGTGTGCCCTTGAAGCCGAGCATCTCTCCAATGGCCATGCGCAGCAGGTTGCGGTCGACCGCCGACATCCGCTCAAGCCGCCAGTGTTTGGAATTGGCCACAATGAGTTCATCAATGCGCTCCTGGTGAGCGACCGCGACACGAAACAGGTCTTCCGCAAAGCCGCGGACTTCCGGCTCAACTTCGTCGGATGCCTTCCAGAAGGTAGCACGCACCTGATCCGGCGTCTGCTTGCCCACGTCTGCCTGAAAGAGCATCTGCATGGCAAGCTCGCGCGACTTGCGGCGCGTCCCGGCGGTCAAGCTACGCCGCCTTTTCTAATCTTGTGCTGCAGACTCACCATTTCAATCGCTGCCAGGGCCGCTTCAAATCCCTTGTTGCCCGCCTTAATCCCGGCGCGATCGAGGGCCTGTTCGAGGGTTTCGCAGGTGAGCACACCAAAGGCATGCGGAATACCCGTCTCCTGCTGCGACTGGCCGATGCCGCGGGACACTTCGTTGTAGATGGCCTCGTAGTGGGCCGTTTCGCCGCGTAGCAGGCAACCGAGCGCAATAATCGCGTCCACGCTGCGAAGGTTCGCGATGGTACGAGCTGCGGCAGGAACCTCCCATGCACCGGGCACGCGTGTCACTTGAATATCCTCGCGCTTTGCGCCGCTGCGCAGCAGGGCATCCAGCGCGCCTTCCAGAAGACGATCGGTAATGACGGCGTTCCAACGGGCCACAACAATGGCAAACTTCATGCCCGAAGCGGAGAGATCCCCTTCTACGGCAACAGGCTTGCCCTGCACGGGGTCTGTCCACGCCCAGAAGCTCAATGCATGGCCTGGCACAGGCTCGACGGTGAAGATGCGCGACTTCCAATGCGTCTCTGAAATTTCAGAAAGCCGCTTCAAAGCATCTTCGCCCCCCTGAGAACGAAGCCATGTCGCTGCGGACTGATGCGCTGCGTCAAGCGAGGTGACCTCCACCAGCACATCGGCAGTGGAAGGCATCTGGCCCTGCACAAACTCAAGATTGCCGAGCGGCGCAAGAAACGAGGCGCCCTGGCCGGCTGCATCCTTCCAGCCTTTGCCCTCAGCAAAGCCCAGCGCCGAAAAGAAGCTCGCGAGTCGCTCATAGGCCGCGCTGCTTGAAGCTGGGCGAAGAAAGGAAATCCCTTTGATCATGCTCTGATTTTACCGTGCGGATGCGGGGCGACCTGAGACCGGTACGGTCGCACATGGCGCACGCAAACAATGGCAATTGGGCCAGTGAGGAAGACACAAAGTAGGGGCCAGTGGATCACCGGCCCCTTTTGCTTGTTCATGCGTTCCAGACTAAGTCGTCGGGCGCGGCTTGACGGCGATTGCCGTGGCGGGCACCGATCCGTTAATCGGCGTGGTGATTGTGCAGCTCGGATCCGAACCGGGTGCGCACGCAGGCAGATTGAGATTAATTTGCTGTGTGTCGGTGAGGGTCTGCACATCGATGTAGTGGATCAGGTTGTCACCCGCTGTTGAGACGAAGAACAGCTTGTCGTCCGGGCTGAAAGCTCCGGCCACAGGCCCCGTGATGGCTGAACTGCCCGTGAGGGTGAGGTAATTCAGCGTACCAGCCGCGCCGCCTGGGACAGGCACGTAGTACGGAAGCTGCGAGCCTGCCGTGGCGCCGGTGTAGGTGATGAACGCCAGGTTTGATGCCGGCGAGGCAACCACCCCGTCCACTGCGGTTGCATTCACGGCAACGGGCAGCTGATTCAGAGTATGCGTCAGCGTCAGAGGCGAAAGAGTTCCAGTGGAACTGGGCGCCGGACATGCTCCGGCAGGAATCGTCACTCCGATATCGGAGAGTTCGATGCCGCCGCCCACGAGCGCCGCACCAAGGATGTGCTGTCCATCCACGGTCGCCGCCAGCACACTGGTATCGGCATTCACCGAATCACCCTGGGGGTAGAAGACCATGCTGGAGTAGTTGCCGATCGTGCCGGATGGGCACCAGGTGTGAGCGACAGTGGGATTGCCACTGAGGTATGCGCCTACGCCGGGAATGGTCAGGGCAAGGTTTGCGGCGCCACCTGATGATGTGAGGTCGTACGTCGTCCAACCGGTATTCGCATTGTAGACATACAAAGTGTTGGAGTGCCCCGCTCCCAGCGATGCGCTATCACTGACGTAGAGCGTTTTGGAATCGGGCGTCCACTGTGCTGCATTTCCCACGCCGGAGAATGAAGAAATGATAGAGCCGCTTGGGTTGTATAGGTAGAAGACCTGACGAATCGGATCGTTGATTAACACAGCCCCATTGTTCGGCGCGACCGCGAGGACTACACCGGGAACGTTGAGGTCCTGCTTGCTCAGCGCGTTGCTGACCGTGCCGTAGATCATCAATTCGCGACTGGATCCGAAGTAGAGGTTCGTGCCTGTCTGGTCCATCACCATGGAGTTCGGCACGTAGGGCAAACGCACCGTAGAGCCAGTGGTGCCGCTGATCAATTCAACCGGGACAAAATACTGCGACTTGTAAGGCGCAGAGTACCAGACATAGGAGCTGGCGGTGCCAGGCACCTTAATCGTGACCGGGTTGCTGTTGATTGGCAATCCGGTTCCCTGCTGACCGAAGACATTGATCGGTGCGGGATTACAGCTCAATGGCTGGCAGATGGCGTAGACAGACGCTTCACCAGGGAATGCTGCCGTGACCGCACCTGCTGTGCCGGCCGTAATGTTCAGAGGATTCGTGGATTGGTAGTCAAGCGTCAGACCCGTAATGGTACTGCCGTTCGTATCGGTGACCGTGGTGACCAGATTCTGCTGCACACCCTGGGTGACGGTTGTATTCGTTTTGCCATTGAGCGTGACCGAGATCGACTTGGGCGGGCAGGTGGAGAAATAGCCCGCCGAGGAACCGGACCCGGCGATCGATGCCGTGATGACCGTCGTACCGGGCAACTCAGCCGTGATCTGATTGGTAATGGGATTGATCTGTGCCACGGATGCGGTGCCCACCGTGTAGCTCAGCGTCCCGATGGAGCCGGCGCAATCCGGGACAGACGTCACGCCCGGCGGCAAGCCTCCCTGGCAGCTGTACTTGGTGACTGTGGGCGGTGCGCAGAGCTCATACTGCGTGTTGTTCTGGCCGGCAAAGCATGCTTCGGCATCAAGCTGCGTCAGCACGCCCTGCGAGTAACACTGCCCCTGTTGTGCAGCCCCCGGCAAAGCGAGGGCAATCGAACTCACAGGCGCATGGACGAAGACCTGAACGGGGTTCGAAACGACAGACTTGGCAGATGCCGTGATGTACCCAGACGCGTATGGCAAGCCCGCAGTGTCGGGTGCGGGATTCGGGTTGTTGCAGATGGTGTAGTCCGCGATGCCGCCGCCCGAGTTGCGGTTCCAAGTACCTGCGCAGATGTTGCCGGTCGGAGAAACATCAACGAGCTTATTGTTCGTGGTGCCGTATGTGTATGTCGCTACGCTCGCTGCATCGCCTTTGCAGGTCTTTGCCGTGGGCGCGGCAATCTGGCGTGTCTGCCCGTACTGCATCGAGATGCCCGTCGTCCTCGGCTCGAGATCGATGGAATACAGATCCGTATTTTTCAGTCCGTAGCCGAGACCATTGCAAGAGTTACCGGCTGGGTTGCGAATACAGCCGGAGATCGATACCCCGGCTGGAATGGCAAGACAGAGCAAACTGATAAGCGTCAAATACCGCCGCATGAATCCTCCCCGCCCCACATCGTCGAACCGTGGAACGGTCTCTCCGAATGCATCAAATAGGTGTTGAGAGCGCATCGAACGCCAACGCAGAGGCTCATTCGCCGATCTGCGCTGTTGGCACCGTTCCAGGCCGGAGCAAGAAGGCTTGCCAACCCAGTGGAATGCCCGACACGCTGTGTTGTCTCCAAAGTAAAGTGTATCAGGGCAGGCTCGCGTTTAAACCCTGCCCCGCCTGAGGCGATTCTGAATCTTTTCTCTCCATAGACGGCTACCCGCAACGATGGCGAGCGAGCGCCGTCGATTATTCCGAGGCAGGTATGTACGTTGCAAACCATTCGACCGTCCGATCCATCACGTCGCGCCGGTGCGCCGGGTTCGCAAAACTGTGGCCTTCGTTGGGATAAACCACGAGCTGCGTGGGAACATGCACATCGCGCAGTGCATGCCAGAACTCAAAGGACTGCGGCGCGGGACACTCCCCGTCGCGGTCGCCCACGACGACAAGCGTAGGCGTATGCGCCTGCTTGATGAAGTTGATGGCCGAGCTCCTGGCGTAGACAGCCGGATCGTCATAGACCGACGCTCCAAAGTACGGGATCATCCACTGGTCAATGGAGTTTTCGCCATAGTAGCTCTGCCAGTCGGAAAGGCCGGCACCTGTGACAGCAGCTTTGAAGCGCTGCGTCTGCGTGACGGCAAACATCGTCATGAATCCGCCGTAGCTCCAGCCCGTGATGCCGACGCGATTCGGGTCAATGGGATACCTGGCCTCGACCGCATCGACACCCGCAAGAATGTCGCGCAGGTCTCCATAGCCGAAGTCCTTGCGATTTGCCTGCGTGAAGGCTTCACCCTGACCAAAGCTGCCGCGCGGGTTGGGCTGCAGCACAAAGTAGCCGAGTGCGGAGAATGCCTGCGGGCTGAGCCCACCGCCTGCGCCCCAGCGCGCCATCACGGCCGCTGCCGGCCCACCATGCACTTCCACGATGAGGGGATACTTCTTTGCCGGGTCATAGTCTTTGGGCAGAAGCAGCCAGCCCTGCACGCGGAACGCGTCGCTCTTCCAGGAGAGCGAAACGGATTTGCCCCACGCCGGTTCCACACCGTCATTGATATGGGAGAGCGGCATGACGCCTTCGAGGCCGGAAGTCATCACCGTGCCGGGTTTTGCACCGTAGATCTCCATGGGGTGGTCAAACGTGCTGGCACGGAAAACGAACAGCGAGCGGTCCGCCGTGGCAGAAAGACTCAACTCCATGCGCCCGTCGCCTACAGTACCGGGGATACTGAAGATAGGCGAGCCGAAGGTGATGGATCCACCGGGGCTCACGCGATCACCCTGCAGGCGGTAGCGGATGAGCTGGCAGTTGCCCCCCGCAAGTTCACTCACAAAGAGATGCTCGTTGTCCTGCCACGTCATCCATGCCGATGAGGTCGGCCTGCCCGCCGTGAGATCGCGCGGAGCGCCGCCTTCAGCGCTGACGATCCACACATCGCCGCCGGTCGAACCCTGATCGCTCATCAGGCCGCCAATGAAGGCGATGGCCTTGCCGTCGGGCGACCAGCGCGGCACGGCGATCTGGAGTCCATGCAACGGCCCTTCCACTGTCTCTGGCGCAAGAATCGCCTTGGGCTTGCCGTCCAGCGATTGCGTATACAGCCTGGCCACCCACCAGTTGTTCTCGCCCGGCGGATCCGCGGCAATATAAGCAAGGCCGTTGGAATCAGGCCGCCAATTGAACTCATAAACGTGGAGATTTTCCGGCGTCGCCTGCACCGGCGCAGCAGGATCAGCCGCGTCGACGCGCGCCACGGCAACACGCTGCACCTCGATGTTGTCCTCGCCAATCACGCCGGACCAGGGCTTCATCGCGGCCAGAGCACCTGCGGGACGCGTTGCGCCTTCCACATAGAGAAATGCGACCTGCTTGCCATCGGGCGAAAAGGCAGGCGCATGGACGTACCCCGTCAGCGTCGTCAGCCGGCGCGCGGGCTTGCCGTCGAGGTGCGACAGATAAAGATCGTCCTGCGCGTCGGGCGCCGCGCAGTCTGAAAGGAAGGCCAGCGCCCTTGAGTCCGGCTCCCAGATGGGAGCGCCTTCGCTGCAGCGCTGATCGGGCTTTGCCGCAGCGGTTACGCGCATGCTCTCCGCGAGGTTGTCGATCGGAGCAACAAGGATCGCTCCACCACCGCGCCCGCCTTCCGTCCAGGCAATCCTCTTGCCGTCGGGAGAAACGGCAACCTGCCCAATCATGCGGCCGCGATTCAGGCCTTGCAGGATCTCTTCGATCTGCGCGCGGTCAGGAGATGATTTGGCGGCAGGCGCCTCTGCAAGAGTGCAGGAAGGATAAGTTGAGATGAGAAATAGTCCGACAGCAACAAGCATCGGTACAGTGTTCATGCTGCGAAAGCGATGTCCGCACATGCCTGAAATGGTATCAGGCTCCCGGCACATCGGACGCCGTACAAGACTTCATGCCGCAGTCGGTTTCCACCCCAGCCAATCCAGAATCCACTGCCATATGCCCTCCATCGTGCGCGTCACCGGGGGCGCAGGCAGCGTTGTCCTGGGGAAGGTCACAGGCTTGCCGCGGTAGGCATTGGCAAGCTGCTGGAAGGTGCGCCCCTGCTCCTTGACGCGGCCATCGTTGGTGAGCAGCCCCAGCGAATACTCAAGCGGGTTGAAGTTGAACTTGCGGTCGACGTCATGGCTATCCCAATAGCTGAACCAGCTCACGCCCTGCTCGATGGCTGCGAGCACGGCCTTCTCCAGCCACGCAGCCTGGCCCTTTTCGGGGAGATCCTTGATGCACGTGTTGAACTCGCCCGCCCAGACTGGCTTCTCCTGCGTTCCCGCATAGGCGCGGATGAGCGTGGCCATGGCAGCGAGGAGCTTGACGCTCGGCGGGTCCATCGCACCACCGTACTTCACCGCGCCGGTCCAGAACGGATAGCAGTGCATCACCGGAAAGCGCGCCGCGGCCAGGGCCTGCGGTGAGAAGGTGTTGCTCTCAAACCACGGCGCATGATCCACGCCGTTCACATGCAGGTGGTCGGGCAGGACATCCTGCATCCGCGCAAACATCCGCGCCATCCAGGCATCGCCCTGCTGCGTGGGGGCCTGCCAGCAGGTGTTGATCTCGTTGCCCATGTCGAAGCCGATGACATTGGAATGCGGCTTCATGACGCGCGCCAGTTCGCGAATGAACAACTCCTGCGCAGAACCCATCGTCGCATCGGTGTAGAAGCCGCTGGAAAGCCGATTGAAGGGCGGCAGGAAGAACCATCCGCTCAACTGGCCCGTGAAGACGGTGACGAGCGCGTCGAGATTGCGCTCGCTCATGAGGCTGAGGAGTTGGTCGAGGCGCTCAAGATGCGCCGTGCTCACCCACGCGGGATTGGGCTGAAAGAAAGGCCAGATGAGCAGGATCCGCAGATGATCGGCGCCGAGCGAGGCGATGGCGTCCAGGTCGCGGCGGATCGGATCGGCGTTCCAGTCATTCCAGCAGAACCACCAGTTATGCGAGGGCGTGTAGTTCACGCCGAAGCGATGACGGGTGAGATCGAGGCCTACGTTTGTCCCTGCGCTCGCGGTGTTGAGCATCGAAGCCATCGCGTGCGGTGCTGCAACCACAGATCCAGCCAGTGTCGCGCTTGCGCCAAGAAAATCGCGTCGATTCATGGCGGCGTCACTCGCTTGCCGCGGTGTGGATGGCCAGAAGCCTCTCCAGCAGCGGCTTGAGCAGCTTGAGATCGAGCGCATTCGCGCCATCGGATTTCGCGTGCTTCGGGTCGTCGTGCACTTCGAGGAAGAGGCCATCGATGCCGGCGGCGACGGCAGCACGCGCAAGCAGCGGGATGAACTCCGGCTGGCCGCCGCTGACGCCGCCAGCGGCCGAGGGCTGCTGCACGGAGTGCGTGCCATCAAAGACCACCGGGGCCATCCTGCGCATCTCAGGCAGCGAGCGGAAGTCGACAACCAGCGTGTTGTAGCCGAAGCTGGCGCCACGCTCGGTGAGGAAGACGCGCTCGTTGCCGGTTGAACGGACCTTTTCAACCGGATGGATCATGTCCCAGGGGGCGACGAACTGGCCCTTCTTGATGTTGACGGCGCGGCCTGTGCGGCCTGCTGCCACGAGCAGGTCAGTCTGGCGGCAGAGGAAGGCTGGAATCTGCAGCACGTCGACAGCTTCCGCCGCGACCTCGCAGTGGCCGGGCTCATGCACGTCGGTGAGCACGGGCAGGCCGGTGTCTTTGGCCAGGCGGGCAAGGATGGCCGTGCCCTCCTTCAGTCCGGGTCCGCGAAAGCTCTTGACGCTGGTCCGGTTCGCCTTGTCGTAGCTGGCCTTGAAGATGTAGGGGATGCCGAGGTCGCTGGTGATGCGCTGGATCGCTTCGGCCATGCGGCGCACATGCGCTTCGGACTCGATGACGCACGGGCCGGCGATGAGAAAGAGTTTCCCATCACCCACGTGCACAGGACCGATTTCAAAAGTCTGGCTCACGTGTGCGATTCTATCGCGCCGGAGAAGGGGACGGGGGCTCTCCGGCGCGGACCGTGCGGATGCTACGAGCGGCTTTCGTCGGCTCGCTTGCGCGACCACTCCCACAGCGCACGCTCGAGAGTGTGCAAGGGCGTCGCGCCAGGCAGATCTTCCTGCGGTTGCACCATGCCGCCGGCAGCAAGACGGCCGCAGAAAGCCACATAATCGGCGTAGAAGCCAACATCATGCCGTGCGTGACCCAGCGCCTCAAGGGTACGGAAGTCAAGGACAGCATACTTCTCAGGAAAGATCGCCGCCAGGATTGCCGATGCGATGGGAAGATCTACGCCGCGCAGCCCTGTGAGAGCGCCGACGGCCTCCTGCACCGATGCGCCGGGCGAAGCGGCAATCTTCAACGCCTGACGAATCTTTTCCCCGCTGTTGGCGATGAGGTAATGCACCACCCGCTCGGACTTCCAGCGGGCGATGGCTTCCAGGTTGGCCAGCGTGTACTCGCCGTTGCGAATGGACGCGCCGGCCTCATAGGCTGCCTCCTCGAGTTCCTTTTCCTTTTCCCCTGCCTTGGCCCAGTACTGCTCTGCCAGGCCCTGCAGTTCCCCCGCGCCCGGCTGAAGTTCAAAGTGCGCACCCATGTGGAGCCCTCCGTGCAAAAAACGAAGCAACAATAGGCCCGCCGAAAAATCATTGTCAATAGCAAACTTGGGAGGGCTGGCTGTCCAGTGTGGGGGCAAGGCGCAGAAGGCCGATGACTTAGATCGGATGAAAGAAAAGCGGGACACGGGCCGGAGTTGCGCGAACGGACCAGCAGCGCGCAGAGCAGGACCCCCATGGGGCCCTGCTCTGCGTCAAAGCCTTAGGACAGCCTAGCTGCGCGATTCGATCACTTCAGCGGGCGCGTGGGCTCCGCGTCTTGCCTGACGGTTCTTGTAGCTTGCCGCGATAAATTCGCGGAAGAGGGGGTGTGGCTCAAGCGGCTTCGACTTGAATTCTGGATGAAACTGGCAGCCGATGAAGTAGGGGTGGCTCGGCAGCTCGACGATCTCGACGTAGGTTGCATCAGGCGTGGTGCCGCTGATCTGCAGGCCGCCGCCGGTGAGCAGCGCTTCATACTCGCGGTTGAACTCATAGCGATGACGGTGCCGCTCGCTGATCTCCGTGACGCCGTAAATGCTGTGGGCCAGCGATCCCTCCTGCAGAATGCAGGTCCACGCGCCGAGGCGCATGGTGCCGCCCATCTCTTCCACGCCGAGCAGTTCGCGCAGCTTGTAGATGATGCGGTGCTGCGCGGCGGGATCAAACTCACTCGAGTTGGCATCCTTGAGGCCGCAGACATTGCGGGCAAACTCAATGCACGCGGTCTGCATTCCCAGGCAAATGCCGAAATAGGGCACCTGCTTCTCGCGCGCGTAACGAATCGCATTCAGCATGCCCTCAATGCCGCGCTTGCCAAAGCCGCCGGGCACAAGGATGCCGTCGAAGCCCTCTAGCTGGGATTCATAACTTCTATCTTCGGGTGTTTTCGATTCCAGCCCTTCGGCTTCAATCCACGTGATCTTGAGCTTGAGACTCTTTGCAACTGCGCCGTGCGTCAGAGCTTCTTTCAGCGACTTGTAGCTGTCTTCGTACTCCACATATTTGCCGACGATGGCGATGGATACCTCGTCCTTGGGGTGGTAGCAACGATCGACGAGATCCCTCCACTTGCTCAAGTCGGCCTCAGGCGCATCCTTGTGGAGGTACTTGAGAATGAGCCCATCGACCCCCTCTTGGGCAAAGCCGAGCGGAACTTCGTAGATGCTGGGCACATCCTTCGCTGCAATGACGGCTCGCTCTTCCACGTTGCAGAAAGCAGCAATCTTCTGTCGCATCTCGCGGCTGAGGTTGTGATCCGTACGGCAGAGCAGGATGTCGGCCTGAATGCCAATGGAGAGAAGTTCCTTCACCGAATGCTGCGTGGGCTTGGTCTTCAGTTCCTGCGCCGCAGCGATCCAGGGCACCAGCGTGAGGTGCACGAAGACGGTGTTCTCCCGGCCAAGTTCCTGACGCATCTGGCGAATGGCCTCGAGAAATGGCAGCGACTCGATGTCGCCCACAGTGCCGCCAATCTCGACGATCGTCACATCTGCGCCATTCGATGAAACCTTGCGCATGGCGTTTTTGATCTCGTTGGTGACGTGGGGAATCACCTGAACGGTCTTGCCAAGATAGTCGCCGCGCCGTTCCTTCAAGATAATCTGCTCGTAGATGCGGCCGGTGGTGAGGTTGTTGTCGCGCGAGAGAGGCGCGTGGGTAAAACGCTCATAGTGCCCGAGGTCCAGGTCGGTCTCTGCACCGTCGTCGGTGACAAAGACTTCGCCGTGCTGAAACGGCGACATGGTGCCCGGATCGACGTTGAGGTAGGGGTCGAATTTCATCATGTTGACGCGAAGACCGCGGCTCTCCAGCAGGCAGCCGATGGAGGCCGCCGCCAGCCCCTTGCCTAAACTGGACACAACTCCGCCCGTCACAAAGACATACTTTGCCGACATCCCTGCAACCTCACTCTTGAATTGTGCTGATTGGTCGAACCTGGTGGGCACAATCAAGTATGGCAGAGATGCGCGGTTCAAGTGAACAGGAAAGTTGAGGTCAGCCCTGACGACGCACGAGCCTGGATCTGCATCTGTCTACAAAATAAGAACTTGCAGCGCTCGCATGCTTCTCGCGGGGTGATTTGCATCACAGCTGAGGTGTGGAAAACTCGGCACATTTGAGCGGATCACAAAGGCCCCTTGCCGGTTCTCTGCGGCAGGCCTAGGATGCTCGATGAAAGGAAGCCATGATGACGACAGCAATTCTGACGGAACGGCGCCGGCTGGGCGAGAACGGTCCCGCGGTCTTTCCCATTGCACTGGGCTGCATGGGCATGAGCGGCATGTACGGCCCGGTCGACGAGCCGGAAAGTCTGGCGACGATCCACGCTGCCATCGACGCGGGCGTGAACCTGCTCGATACGGGCGACTTCTACGGAATGGGCGACAACGAGATGCTCATCGCCAAGGCATTGCGCTTCCAGCGCGAGGACGTGCTGCTGAGCGTGAAGTTTGGCGCGCAGCGCGGACCCAGCGGCGCATGGATTGGTTACGACACGCGACCCGCAGCCGTGCAGACCGCGCTCGCATATTCGTTGAGGCGGCTGGGCGTGGAGTACATCGACATCTACCGGCCGTCGCGCCTTGACCCACAGGTGCCCATTGAAGACACCATCGGAGCCATCAAGCAGATGGTGGAGGCCGGGTACGTGCGCCACATCGGGCTCTCCGAGGTCGGCGCCGATACCATTCGCCGCGCGGCTGCCGTACACCCGATTGTGGATCTGCAGATTGAGTACTCGCTGGTGAGCCGCAGCGCGGAAAAAGAGATCTTCCCCGTCCTGAAGGAACTTGGCATCGGGGTGACGGCCTATGGTGTGCTCTCGCGCGGGCTGCTGACCGGATCGCAGCCGACAGGCAAGGGCGATATCCGCGGGCATTTTCCGCGCTTCCAGGGTGAAAACCTCGCGAAAAATCAGCAGTTGATCGAGCGGCTCAAGAAGATGGCCGCGGACAAGGGCGTGACGCCTGCGCAGCTTGCAACCGCATGGGTGCTTGCGAAGGGGACGACGATTGTGCCCGTGATGGGTGCGCGGACGCGAGCACAGATTGCGGAGACGCTGAAGGCTCTTGAGGTGAAACTGACGGCAGGTGAAGTGGCCGCGCTGGAGGCTGAGGTCTCCGCGGATGCAGTTGCAGGCACGCGCTACGATGCGAATCAGATGCGTGTGCTTGATAGCGAAAGGTAGGGTCGTCATTGAGCCTCGGAGCCGCAATCATCATGAGGCTCCGGCGCTTCTTGCCTTTAGAAGTTAAGAGTCACCTTGGCCGTGATGGCACGCGGGGTGACGTAGTGCGTGCCGCTGAACGTCGAAAGGAAATTGTAAAGTGCGTACTGGTTCGCCACGTTGATCGCTGTGACGACGAGGTCGAGCTTGTATCGATCAGCCTGGAAAATATCGTCTTTCCCGAGGGACAGATCAAACAGATTGCGCGGCGCGATGCGCTGCGGGTTCTTATCGTTGTTCCCGGTGCCGGGCGCTGGAATGTTGATGAGGCTGGAACGCAGGTCCGACGCGGGACACACCGCAGGCAGCGGAGTGGTCGGCGTGGCTCTGACGCCGTTGCACTCCAGACCTGCCTGGAACTCCTCATCTGCCGTAAGCGGCAGATAGGTGAGTGCTCCCGTCACCGGATTGATGGTCGGCGGAATGTTGGTATCCACCATAGCGATGGCCGGTTGGCCATTGAGCATGGTCGAGCTGTTGAGGCATGGCGTATTGGGATCAGTCACGCCGTAGCAAGGAGTTGCACCTGCAACCGCTCCTGAGTCAAAGCGCCAATTGAAGCCGCCCCAGACACCTTTCATGATTTTCCCCTCAGGCAGGGTGTACTGCAGGTGCGTGGTCTGATTGAACTTCTCGTCGTGGTCAATGCGGAATGGCAGGCCAGCTTTGCCAACTGTAGAGCCTGCACCGGCTACCTGAGGCGGAAAGAAGCGCGCGGCCACGGAAGACATCACGGCGTATCCGCTGAAGTTGTGCACCTTCGGCACCTCAACGTTGATGGCGTAACCCGGAATCTTCGAGTTGTGCCAATCAATCGGGAAGGTGATAGGCGTGTTGCCAAGGACGGCAAAATCAAATGCATTGTGCGTGTACTTCCAGATATACTCGCCGCTCACGACAACCGTTGAGCCGATGGCCTGCTGGAAGCCTGCGTGAAACTCGTTGCGAAAGCCGGGCTGAATGGCATTTGAAACACCAGGGGTGCACAAGAGCAGTGGCGCGAGAACCGCGCTTTGGCACCCTTCGCTTGAGAGCACGAGGTTTTCGTTAAACGGAGTCTCGAGCGTGCGTGCATAGGATGCGCGGAACACCGTACTCGTGGGCTTCACGTTGTAGGCAATGCCAACACGAGGCTGAGTCTGGTTGGCGCGCGTCAGGCCGTTGTAGATGTCTTCGCGCACGCCGAGATTGAAGTGCCAGTTCCCGGCCTTGATCTGATCC
>JBAUTX010000322.1:0-13150 GCA_049582405.1 Occallatibacter sp.
CTCAGGAGCTGAGTGGCCGGGTGGCTGCGTGCACCTGGAAGTGAGGTTTTTCTTTGACATCGGAGCAACTTGAAGCAGCGCGGTCCGAAAGGATGCGCCAAAACGGACCTGGGACACTCACCTTGGAAGACGCCCGGACGTGGATCGAGGAGACCGGGCTCAGTCTGTTCCTGCCAAGGCGGCAGTTTTCTCCCTCCGTCGCACCTTCTTTTGTGGAAGCAATTGCCGGCAAGCCGACCGCTACACCGGACCCAAAACTCATCGCTACCGCTGAAGCGCTTCTCGTCCGTCTGGAGACAGACGGAGTTGCGGTGCGCCTGAATCTTCAGGGTCAGCCGGGCGAGCAGCCGGATTTCGTCGTCGCAAGCTGGGTGCTGCCCTATGTGTACGCACTCCGCGGCGACCGCGACTGGCGGCGCGTTCCGCAGCTGACGGGTTCGCGGCAGGTTTCGCAATTGGCGGTGTCGGTCTATAAGCAGCTGGAGCAAGGCGACGCTACCGTTGCACAGCTCAAGCACACTCTGGGCCGCGAGGTCACTGAGGCCGCGGTCATTCGTGCAATCACCGAGCTTTGGCAGCAACTGCGCATCATTCCCGTGATTGCCGCGCCGGGCCAGCCAGCCAAGTGGCAACTGCTCCGTCACCGCTTTCAGAAGGCAATTGCCGAGGGCGCGTCCACATCTCAGGTCACAGCGATCTCCGTGCTCGCCTCCATCTTTTTGCAGGCCGTGATTGCAGCCACCATGGAAGAGGTGGAGATCTTCCTGTCTCCGCTGACGTCGCGGAGCAAGATTCGCGAAGTGCTGCGCGGACTCGTAGCGACCCGCCAGGTCCACACCATCTCGATGGGCCATGCGCCCCACTTCTACGTGGCAGGCACGCTCCCGGAGTTTGCACCTGCGACGTCGATCTATTCCAGCACGTACCTTTCGAGCAGCCCGTACTTCCGGCATCAGCGGGAGCACGAGGAGGAGTTGCCAGCCGTCAAGGCACCGGCGCATGTCCCGGCACAGCCCAATGCCTCTCCCAAACCGCACACAACCGCCGAGCCGCATGCTCACCGGGCGCCCGTGCGCAAGCCCGCCGCTGCATCCAAGCCTGCCGCTCCGAGGCCCCACATCAGCCGCCCAGCACCGCACAATCGCGAGCACAAGCCTGCGCACAGCAGCCGGCCTGCCCGCCGCGGTTCAGAGAGCAGGCCATCCGGGGCGCGTTCCGCAAATAGCGCACGCCCATCCTCCGGCCCACGCTGGGGCAAGAGTTCGCCCAAGTCCGCGAGCACCCATCATGGCCACAATGGGAAGGCTCAAGGCAAAAGCACCCGGCCCGATGGATCCACGCTGCGGAGTTCTGCCTCTGCCCGCCCGGCAGGCCACGCCAAGGCCGCTCCTCCGGCATGGAAGAGCCGCAGCGCAGCGCCAGGCGGCAAGCCCGCGGCAAAGAGTGGCGTCGCGCAGCGAACCGGGAGTCTCTCGCGTAGCAGCGCATCGCGCAACGAAGGACGCGCGAACCGTAAGCCCTCCGTAACCGCAAGCGCCGCGGCCGGCAACAGCAAGCGATACGGATTTACGGCGCGGCCCAAGCCAGGGACCAAGAAGCGCGGATGACCGATCAGGCAAACTCGCCGCAACATTCCGTCGCGGGCAGAAAACCCATTGTCGCGATCGATGGCCCTGCGGGAGCGGGCAAAAGCACCATCGCACGATTCCTCGCGCAGCGCTTTGGCCTGCTGAATCTTGAGACGGGAGCCATGTATCGGGCCTTTGCGCTGAAGGCGCTCCGCCAGGATATTGCGCTCGATGCAAGCAGCGCGCTCGAACGCCTCGCCGCAGAAACGACGATCAGCCTGCAGCCGGGCGAGACGGAAAACCGCGTCCTGCTCGATGGAGAGGACGTGACGGGCTTCATCCGCAACCCCGCCGTGACCGAGGCTGCATCCCGCGTGAGCGTGTTTCCCTCGATTCGCGCCTGGATGGTGCGCCTGCAGCAACAGATGGGCGCCCAGGGTGGCGTGGTCATGGAAGGGCGCGATATTGGCACCGTTGTCTTTCCTCAGGCTGACGTGAAGATCTTCCTCGACGCAGCGCCTGAAGTCCGCGGCATACGCCGCTTTGAGCAGATGGGCGCCGCCGCTGCCGCCGTGCAGCAGGAGCAAGTCATTCGCGATCTTCGCGCCCGCGATGAGCGCGACAGAACTCGCGCCGACTCGCCTTTGAAGCCCGCGCCCGACGCGGTGCTGCTGGACTCGACCCACATGACGCTTGATGAAGTGGTGCAGGCCGCGGCCGCAGTCGTGGCCGCACGGATCGACGAGCCGGCCCTGAAGTAGGCATTTCGGTTCTGGTCCCGGTTCCGGTCACTGCCGCGGCCGCTGAAGGCTCCCCCTTAGAAAATCTCGACGGATTTGGTGCAAAGATTGTCGATTCATGGCAGACTTGGGGCAGCCTCGCCATCACGAGTTGGAAACGGCTCAGTTACAGCGGAGCTCTTCACGGCGCGTTTTCCGCTTCCCCTTGCCCCCCGGCGAATGCGCTGCGCATGCCGTTTCCATGGAGATCGCAATGCATCTCACATGCAGGTTCTGCGGGCTTTCGAATTTGCGGACCTCGCGCCTGCGCCTTGGCGACTTGCCTCGGCTCGTCTTGCTGCACTATCCCGTGCGATGCCGTGAATGCAAGATGAGGAGCTACGTGACAATCTTCAGCGTGCTGGGACTGCGCCATTCCCGACGCCGGCATGCCTGAAACCGCAAAGGCGAATCCTCTCAGGCGGCTATGGCCCAGGCCCGGCCCCGGGGCATAGAATCAAAGCTAGGCCTTGGACTTATGGAAACGACCTGCAGACGGTGCCATCAACCGATCACGGCGGAAGACTGCTTCTGCCCGAATTGCGGACTGCCGCAGCTGGTCTATACCGCTGAGGCGCCGGACGGTCAGGCCGCATCGGAGCGATGGCCAGAGGCCGCACGGGATGCCAGCGTTGTGGACTGGAAGCCCGCCATTCGCGCGGCGCTCGTTCTGGCACTCCCTGCAGGGCTACTGTGCAGTTCCGCATCGCCACTGGGAGTCCTTGGGCTGATCTGGATGGTGGGGGCGGCGGCCTGGGCCGTTGTGCTCTACATGCGCCACCAGCAACCCGCATGGATCACGACTGGCGCGGGTGCGCGCATCGGTCTTGTCACGGGACTCTTCGCTGCCTGGATTGCCTTCAGCGCAGGTGGTGGCGCGTTGTTTGTACAGCGTTACGTGCTCCACCAGTCCGGGCAGATGGATGCCGACTGGAGAACCCGCGTGATGGCAAGCCAGGAAATGGCGCAGGAATGGACTGCGGGGATGGGAACGGCCGAGGCAAATGAGGCAAAGGCCGTACGCACCCAGGTGTTAGCGTGGATGCTTTCTCCGTGGGGTCACGCCGGCATCGAAGCATTCAGCCTCGCCTTCAATTCCGGCTTTCTCCTCTTATTTGCAGCAAGCGGCGGCGCATTCGGCGCGCGCATGATGGCCCGTAGACGGAGGCCGCAGATTTGACCGCCGGTTCCCTGTGCGCCGTCGGAATTTGTACCAGCTTTTCCTGACTTGCTCCCACGAGCCAAGCCTCGTATCATCCGGCGAGAGAGCCTACATGAGCGAAAGCCCGAACAAACCCACCTTGCGCGTCAAAGGACGCCTGATGTCCGCGTCGGAGATCGAGCGGACGCTGGTTCGCCTGGCCCACGAAATCATCGAAAAGAGCAACGGGAGCGAGAACCTTGCCCTCGTCGGCATCAAGCGCCGGGGCGTTCCGCTGGCCGAGCGGCTCGGCAAGCTCATCTCGTCCATTGAAAAGCACCCCGTGGACACGGGCGTGCTCGACATCCAGTTTTATCGCGACGACCTCTCGACCACCGGCCCGCGGCCCGTGGTTACTCCGGGTTCCATCGGCTTCGACGTGGAAGGCCGCGATGTGATTCTCTGCGATGACGTGCTCTACACCGGGCGCACGGTGCGTGCCGCGCTCGATGCTCTGTTTGACCACGGCCGTCCGCGCCGCGTGCAGCTCGCCGTGCTCATCGACCGCGGTCATCGTGAGCTGCCCATTGAAGCAACCTACGTGGGCCGCCACGTGCCCACAAGCAGCCGCGAAATTATCGAAGTGAAGTTCCATGAGGTCGACAACGACGAGCAGGTGCTTCTGGTCGAGCGCGTGGACTAGCCTCATTCAATGAACCGGCGCGTCTGCACGGTGCGCCATCGCCAACAACCCTGCGAATTGATGACCGTATGAATGCCAACGCAGCACCCGCTCGCCGACCGATTCATCCGCCGCCTGTTGCGCCTTCTCATTTTCCTTACAACGCGGGCTCACTGCTCTCGGTGCAGGACTTAACCCTCGAAGCCATCAGCGCTCTGCTGGCCAGAGCGAATGAGCTGGAAGCCATGGATCCGCTGGTGCGGGACCGCATCCTGCTCAAGCGTCGCATCGCGCTGCTCTTCTACGAGTCCTCGACGCGCACCCGTACCAGCTTCGAGCTCGCGTCCAAGGCGCTCGGTGCGGATACCACGCTGATCTCCAGCCTGTCCTCGAGCATCGAGAAAGGCGAGACTTTGAAGGACACCGGCCTGACCCTGCGCGCACTCGGCGCAGAGGCCATCATCCTGCGGCACAATTCGTCCGGCGCGCCATGGCTGCTGGAGGAGTCCACCCATCTGCCGGTGCTGAATGCAGGCGATGGAATGCACGAGCATCCCACGCAGGCGCTGCTCGATCTGCGCACGATTTTGCAAAAGCTTCGCCCCAGCGTGCAGGCCGTTGATGCGGATACCCTCGCTGGCGTCACCGTCACCATTGTCGGGGACATTCTGCACAGCCGCGTGGCGCGCTCCAATATGCTGCTGCTGCCGCGGCTCGGCGCGCAGGTGTTGCTCTGCGGACCGGCGCAACTATTGCCCGAAGTTGCCACCAGCATCGGACCGGGCATCCGCATCGAGCGGGACTTTGTTGCCGCGATGCGCGAGTCGCAGGTGATCATGATGCTGCGCATCCAGGCCGAGCGGCTCGCGGGACTGCAACTCGATCTGGAGGAGTACAAGGCTGGCTATCAGCTCACGGGCCAGCGGCTGGCCGAGCTTGCGCCCGCAGCGGTCGTGATGCACCCTGGCCCCATCATTCGCGGGCTGGAACTCACGGCCGGCGTCGCCGATGGACGCCAATCGGCCATTCTCGATCAGGTGAGCAACGGAGTGGCCATTCGCATGGCGGTGGTGGAACGCGCCCTGCTGGCAAGTGGAGGTCGCGCATGACGGCGCTTGTGATTCGTGGAGGCCATCTGATCGACCCCTCGGCCGGCGTCGATGCTCCCAAGGACATTCTGCTCAAAGATGGCCGCGTCGCTGAGATCGCAGCGCCGGGCAAGCTCAAGTCTGCGAATGGCGCCGAGGCGCTGGACGCAAGCGGACTGACCGTCGCGCCGGGGCTGATCGACATCCACGTGCACCTGCGCGAACCGGGCCAGGGATACAAGGAAACCATCGCCACGGGCACGGCGGCTGCGGCTGCGGGCGGATTCACCGCGGTTGCCGCCATGCCCAACACCACGCCCGTGAACGACTCCCCAGAGACGACACGCTGGATGCTCGCGCCTGAGCGCAAGGCCGCCGTGCGCGTGTTTCCCATTGCCGCGGCCACGCGAGGATCCAAGG
Organism: Occallatibacter sp.; assembly: GCA_049582405.1. Classification (GTDB taxonomy): domain Bacteria; phylum Acidobacteriota; class Terriglobia; order Terriglobales; family Acidobacteriaceae; genus Telmatobacter. The sequence goes on from JBAUTX010000322.1 coordinate 5,679, forward strand.
GCGAAGCCATCAACGACTTTGCCGCGCTGAAGGCAGCGGGCGCCGTGGCCGTGACAGACGACGGCCATCCGATCCTGAAGGACAACATCATGCGTGAGACGCTGGCTGCGGCCGCACGGGTTGGCCTGAGTGTCATCCAGCACGCTGAAGACACGCGCATGACCAAAGGCGCCTGCATGAACGCAGGGCCTGCCGCCTTCAAGCTGGGCCTGCGGGGGATGCCGCCGGAGGCCGAGTCCAGTCTCGTCGAGCGCGACATTCGACTCGTGAACGAGTTGCGCGATGCGCGCGTGCATCTGCACGTGGCGCACACGTCAACTGCTGCTGCCGTTGCGGCAGTACGGCAGGCCCGTCGCAACGGACTGCGCGTGACATGCGAAGTTGCACCGCATCACTTTCTGCTCACGGAGGAGCACGTCGGGCTCTACTCGACAAACGCAAAGATGAATCCGCCGCTTCGGTCCGCGGCCGACCGCGACGCCATGATTGAGGCCATCCTTGACGGAGTCGTCGACGCCATTGCAACCGACCACGCGCCCCACGCCACACATGAGAAGGAAGTGGAGTTTGAGAACGCGCCGAACGGCATCACAGGCCTTGAGACAGCGCTGGGCCTGTGCCTGCGCTGGCTCCACACAGAATGGAAGCTGCCGCTTGGCCGCGTGCTGAGCCTGCTGAGCGCGCAACCGGCCGCCCTGCTCGGACTGAGGGGCCGCGGCACACTCGCCGTCGGCAGCTTCGCCGATGTGGTGGTTTTCGACCCCAAAGCGGAGTGGGCCTATCGCGCCACCGACACGCTCTCCAAATCGCGCAACACGCCCTTTGATGGCTGGACGATGCAGGGCAAAGTCCGCTGGACCATCAGCGAAGGACGGATTGTTTACACGAACGTGTAGCGGATTTGCAGCTTTCCCACGGCGCAGGCTCAGGAGGCCTTGCCGAGAATCTCCCGCTCAGCTCGGAGCCAGTCTTCTTCGTGGTGCCCGTGCTGACGTCCGCGCTCGGCCCAGAAGCGGTGTGCGAGCTTTGCAATCTCTTCCTGGGACGGCATGACACGCCCCGCCTTGGGAGTGGCCTTTCTTCCGGATGTGGTCTTCGTCGTCGAGGATTTGCGGGCCGCGTTGGGAGCGGTCGCTTTCTTTACGGGCTCTGCCATAAGGACCTCCTGCGATGAATGCAGTAAGAAACTGCCGATGTTCCTGAGAGCGTACAAAATTGTTTCTCTGAGCCCAAGCACAAACGTGCCCCCTGAACCTCAGCGGTAAACCTGCCTTTGACACATGCAGAGCGGCCTGCGGGCAGCGGCACGGAATCGCCTTGCCTCTACCAGCATGAGCCGCCTATGCTTATCTCGCGCCGGCGAGGCGAGAACGAGATCTTCTGCGTTGCGCCGCCAGCAGACGAGGTCAACCCAAGCCCATGGACAAACGGGAATTTCTGAAAACGACCGGAGCACTTGTGGCAGGCAGCATGGTATCGCGATTCTCTTCCGCACAACCCGACGCCCCGCGTGAGAACTGGGCCGGCAACATCACCTACAGTACGAACCATCTGCATACGCCAGCAACTGTCGAGGAAGCCCGCGCTGCGGTCAAGAGCTGCACACAACTGCGGGCCCTGGGAACGCGCCACTCCTTTAACACGATCGCCGACAGCACGCACAACCAGATTTCGTTGAAGCGCCTGGATGACATGGTCATGGACGACAAGGCGCGTACCGTTACGCTCGGCGCGGGTGTCACCTATGGTGCTTTGGCACCCGTCATCGATGCCCGCGGGTATGCGCTGCACAATCTTGCGTCGCTGCCGCACATCTCCGTCGCAGGAGCGATTGCAACGGCCACGCATGGCTCGGGCCTGAAGAACGGCAACCTGGCGACTCCTGTCATGGGGCTTGAGCTGATTACAGCGGAAGGCGAATTGCTGCATCTGTCGCGGGAGAAAGACGGCGAAGCATTTCACGGTGCGGTCGTTGGCCTGGGTGCGCTCGGCGTGGTCACTCACATTACGCTCAGCCTGCAGCCCACCTATCAGGTGGCACAGACGGTCTATCAGGATCTCTCCTTTGACCACCTGGAGCACCACTTCGATGAGATCTTTGGCGCGGGCTACAGCGTGAGCCTCTTCACCGACTGGCAGAAACACCGGGCCACGCAGGCGTGGATCAAGCGGCGCCTCACCCCCGGCGAGAAGACGGACTGGCCGGAGCAGTTCTTCGGCGCCGCGCGCGCCAAAGAGAAGCTGCATCCCATCGCGGGGCATCCCGCCGAGAGCTGCACCGAGCAGGAGGGGATTCCGGGTCCATGGTACGAGCGTCTGCCGCACTTCCGCATGAACTTCACGCCCTCCAGCGGGCGCGAGTTACAGACGGAGTACTTCGTTCCGCGTGAGCACGCCTACCAGGCCATCCTCGCCGTGGAAAAGCTGCGCGACCGCATCACACCGCATCTCTTCGTCACGGAGCTCCGCACCATCGCCGCCGACGACCTGTGGATGAGCATGGCGTACCAACGCCCATCGCTCGCAATCCACTTCACCTGGAAGCCCGAATGGCCGGAGGTCCGGCAGATTCTGCCATTGATCGAAGAGCAGCTTGAGCCGTTTGCGCCGCGCCCACACTGGGGCAAACTCTTCACGCTGGCTCCGGCAAAGGTCCAGGCGCAGTACGCCCGGCTTGGAGAATTCGAGGCGCTGGCCGCACGCTATGACCCGAGAGCGAAGTTCCGCAACGCCTTTCTGCGCCAAAATCTCTATGCGGGCTGAAGAGACGCAGCGAACCTATCCCTTGCGGCGGTAGAGGATCTGGAACTCGTAACCGGAGTTGGCCGGGAAGAGGCTGGCCACATGGCGCAGGCGCTCGGCCAGCGCAGGTGCGGCCAGCAGCGGATAGTCCCGCTCGCGGAGGTCGTGGTAATCGAAGTCAACGGCCAGCGAGAGCATGTAAATGGCCAGCGCGTCTGAGAAGGACGATTCAAAAAAGCCGTTGCGTGCTCGCTCGTCAATGCCTTTTTGTCCGGCACGCGGCTCCATTGCCCGGCGGCGGGTCTCCCACGCATCCTGACTGGTTTCCCCGCGCACCTGGGCCTCGGCCTGCGACCACGCCAGCGCAGCAAAGCTCTCCGGCACCCCGGCACTCTCCACAAAGTTGTGGGCCACGTTGATGAAGAACTCAAACGCAAGGCCGAAGCGATCCTCCATCAGGCGCGTGGAGAGAAACACCACGTCGGTATCGCCAAACTGCGAATTGCGATGGCAGACAGCACGGTCGCCCAGTTCCACTGAGTAATTCCCCGCGATCATCGTCTGGCCGGTATCCGCAATGGCAAGGGGCACAAAGTAGTACGCGCGCTTGCTGAGTGCGCTGGAAAGCGATGCGGGCACTGTTCCAACCAGCCGATCCAGATCAGCTTCCGATACGCGGGTCTCGCCCCAGGCAGCGTAGCGGACTCCGTTCGCTGCGCGCCCGACCATCGCCTGGCTGGCGACGCGATCCGCTGACCAAAGCTCGACTTGTGCGCTGCTCCCCATTCAAAATGTATTCTAGACGAGAGAGGCTGCAAAGACGATGCATTCTGTACAAACTCAGCGCACTTGTACCATTTTTGGATTTCCGCTGGCAGGCTTCAGCTTTTTTCAGAGCATGCTGCTGGCATTCGCCAGTGCATTCTTCACGTTCTTTGCCGTTACCTGTCTGTCCATCTTCGCGCTGCTGGCCTGGAATCTCATCGGCCACCACGACGTCAACTACGCTGATGCGTACCGCTACATTGGCTTTCCAGCGGGCGTCGCGGTCCTGGTGATTGCCTTGCCTTTCTTCTTCGCTCTTTGGCTTCGCGCAAAGCTGAGCAAATAGAGATTGGCTTCGTCAACAATGAGGCCTTCCCGCGGTGGGAAGGCCTCTCCTTTTGTACACGGAATCGGGTTGCCGCTCAGTGTCCTGCCGGCCGGGGATCTTCCGGATCAAATTTCGCAACCTGAATCTTGCGCGCCAATCCAGCCTTTGACAAGATCCAGATGCCCCAGAAGTTCGGGTCGACTTCATACCAGGCCAAGCCGTGCCGTGCCGACACTGGATGCGCATGATGATTGTTGTGCCAGCCCTCGCCGCCCGTCAGCAGAGCAACCCACCAGTTATTGCGCGAGTCGTCCCGCGTCTTAAACCGGCGGCTGCCCCACAGGTGCGTTGCCGAATTCACCAGCCACGTGGCGTGCAGACCGAGCGTCACGCGGAGAAAGACGCCCCACAGCACCATGCCGAGCGCGTTCATCGGCCCACCGAAATACCAGCCGCCGCCCAGCAGAGCCAGTCCAGTGATCGTGATCGGGAGCCAGTGGTACTTGCTCAGCCAGACGTGGAAACGATCGCGGCCCAGGTCCGGGGCGTAGCGGCTTGCCAGCAGATCGGTCTGCGCATGCAGCGCCTCGCCGAAAAACACCCAGCCGGCATGAGCCCACCATGCGCCTTCCCGCGGAGTATGTGGATCGCCTTCCTGGTCGCTGAGCTGGTGATGCACGCGATGCGTGGAAACCCAGAAGATAGGCCCGCCCTCAAGGGAAAGCGTGGCGAACAGCGTCATCAGGTACTCCACCCACTTGGGCGTCACGTAGCCGCGGTGCGTAAGCAACCGGTGATAGCACATGCCAATACCGACGTTAATGGCGAGCACATAGAGCACAGCCATCGCCGCCAGCCGCTGCCAACTGAAGAGGAAAAGCGCCCCAAGCGCACCCAGATGAAAAACAATCACCACGACCATCGTGAGCCAGTTCACGCCCTCTCCCACCGTGTTTGCGCGGCCCATGCGGATCTGCTCGCGGGCGGGCACGGCATGCTCACTCTGGAGGGTACATTCCTTTTGAGTTAAAGGAGTTGCGAGGTCTGCTTGCGAGGGCGAAGTCGGCGAGGTTAAGGCTGAAGCCATTCTTCGAAAAGTCCTTGAAGGGTGGCTTGAATCCCCACGCCTACATGGTTCATTGTATAGGAGCTTCTGGTCAGGGCAAGCAAAATTGGCAGCATTTTGGTGCTGCCAGCCGGGTCCCCTCAACGACGCTGATGCTTGTCAATTTGCTGCGGCAATTCCAAGGTCCCCGCCACTCGTAACAAAGATCTTCTCAGCGCTGCCGCGCAGCACGCGGTACAGCGCAAATTGCCGTTGCGAAAGGCCGCGCAGCTCAAAGAGCAGCTCTGCGCGATTATCGGCCATGGCATCCACGGCATCGACCAGCTTCATGCGCGGCGTGTCGTCCAGGTGCGCGCCATCGGTCACGCTCTTCATCAGCACGATCACATTGCCATACAAATCGGGCTTCGCGATGAGTGTCACAAACTTCTGCTGCACCAGCGGCCCGTCAGTATGCGCCGTCAACACCAGCGTTGCGCCCGCGCCATAGGCAAGCTCAAAGACGCGGAACTGCTCGTCGCGCAGTGGCGCAGGTTCTTCGCCGGCAGCGGACGCGGGCTTTGATGCGGCCTTTTTGCGTGTCGCTGGCGTTGTCGTCTTGCTCTTGCCTGCGGATGCTACCGGAGCGGGTGAGGGCGTGTTCAGGCCCAGAGCGGCCCGCGCAATCGCTTCAAGGTCGGCTTTCATCTTGAGTTCATCGGCAGGATTGGCCCACTTGTAGTCCCAGGGATGCTCGGGCCGGTTGCGAGGATCGGAGACGGCGACCATCTGCTGCATATCCGCGGGCAGGCCCATCAAACTCGGCGCCACGGGTGGGCCGTCGCTCGTGTACTTGCCGCGCAGCAGCCTGGGGCGGTCCGGATCCGTGATATTGGGCAGGGACTCTACGGAGCCCGTTTCCGCTGCGGGCTTCCGAGGTTTCGGATTGGTCAGCATGGGCCGGTCTGGATCGGGTGCTGCACCGCCGGCGGACGCAGTGTCCGCCGACGAGGTCTCGTCGGCAGGCTTGTGCAGCGTGGGACGGTCGGGATCTACAGGAGGCGCGGAACTGCGCGTACTTGAGCCGGATCCTGCGGAAGGGGCGTCGCCGGTCTTTTGCTTGCGGTGCAGCACGGGCCGGTCGCTGTATTCATCGTCCTCATCAATCTTGGCGAGTTTTGCGTCGAAAGCGGGCTTGGGTTTGGGGATTGCCTTCCAGCTTCCGAATCCCACCCACGATCCCTCTTCCTGCCCGGCGCGCTGCAAATCAAAAACGCCGACGTGCTTTCCGTTCTTTTCCAAGACGTATTCGACCCCGCCGTACACCGCCAGGGGTTCCGGCCGCGCCAGGTAGATGCCGGCATCCTGCAGGGCTTCCCCGTCAAAGACCGTCACCGGGACGAGACGGCTGGTCTTCGGCTTGCCTGCGGGCCCGGTCCACTCCAGCACCGCGACGGCGCGCAGGCCGGCCTCATCCTTTCTCTTTTCCTCCACCTGCCCCGGATACTGCGCACGCGCCGGCAGGAAAGCCAGCAGCGCCAGGGCCGCCGCCGCTGCTCGTCCCATACCCATCCGCGCTCCTTTGCTCCATGACATATGATGCCGGTCTCGGAAATAATGCATTCTGACGGCCACCCCAGGCCCTATCTTTACGATACGAGGAAATTCCCCATGGAACTTAACACAAAGGTCGCCGATTTTACGCTGCAGACCGATGAGGACAAGACCGTAAGCCTTTCTGACTACCTTGGTCAGCCCGTCGTTTTGTTCTTCTATCCCAGAGCCGACACGCCCGGCTGCACCATTGAGGCTTGCGGCTTTCGCGATACCTTCAAGAAACTCCAGGCTGCTGGAGCCGTCGTTCTGGGCATCTCGCGCGATACACCCAAGGCCCAGGCCAAGTTTCGCGCCAAGTTCGACCTCCCGTACACGCTCCTCGCAGATGTAGACGAGAAAGTCTGCAATCAGTTTGGCGTACTGAAAGAGAAGAACATGTATGGGAAGAAAGTCTGGGGCATTGAGCGCACCACATTTTTGATTGGCCCCGACCGGACACTGATTCACATCTTTCCCAAGGTCTCGCCGGAGGGCCATGCGGAAGAAGTGCTTGCACGGCTGAAAGAATGGAACAAGGGAGCCTCTGAAAAACTCTCCAATCCACAGTTGTCGCGGGTAATGTGGATTGAGGGAGTAGATCGCGGATGCAGCAGATGACGTTGGCCCATCAAGCAAGCTTTGAGCGGTACACGAAGAAGACTCGTCGGGAGCAGTTTCTGGAAGAGATGGACGCGGTGATGCCGTGGTCTGGGCTGTTGGCGCTTGTCGAGCCACATTATCCGAAAGGCGAGACGGGTCGCAAGCCTGTGGGCCTTGCGATCATGCTGCGTGTGTATTTCCTGCAGCAGTGGTTTTCGCTATCCGATCCGGCAGCCGAAGACGCGCTGTATGAATCGGCGGTTCTGCGTCGCTTTGTGGGTATCGATCTGGGCCGTGCCCCAGCCCCGGACGAGACGACGATCCTCAACTTCCGGCATCTGCTTGAGAAGCAGGAACTGTGCGGCGCAATGCTGGATACGGTGAACCGCTATCTGG
>JBAUTX010000323.1:0-8721 GCA_049582405.1 Occallatibacter sp.
GAGCAGCGCAGTGGTAAGCAGGCTGCCGACTTCAACCACAAACATCACGGGATTCTTCACCATCCACCTTGGATCGAGCTTCTTGAATGCGTCGAGGATTGCCTGGCGGATGATTTGCGTGTTCCAAAGACTTTTCTTTTCGACCATGTCGTTTCGTCTCAGAATTGCGTTGGGTTAAAAGACTTGACCAGCTCTGAGGAGCAAGTGTTCGAGGATTGGACCCAGGCTCAAGGCCGGGAAGAAAGTGAGAGCGCCAAGAATGACCACCACGCCGACCAGAAGCGTAGCAAACAACGGCGTACTGACCGGGAAGGTGCCGGCAGATGGCGGGATGCTCTTTTTTTGCGCGAGATTGCCGGCAATGGCGAGAACAGGGATGAGCATGAGGAATCGGCCGCAGAGCATGTCCCAACCGAGGACTACGTTGTACCACCATGTATTCGCATTCAAGCCGGCGAAGGCCGATCCGTTGTTGCCAGCGCCTGACGTAAAGGCGTAAAGAATCTCCGTCAGCCCATGCGGTCCACTGTTACCGAGACTCGAAAGTCCAATCTTCGGCGAGAGGACAAACACGGCAGTCAGCACGAGAATGATAATCGGAAAGATGAGCACGTAGAGCATCGCCATCTTGACGTCGTAGGCTTCAATCTTCTTACCCAGATATTCTGGCGTGCGGCCTACCATGAGGCCCGCGATGAATACCGCGAGTACGACGAAGATCAGCATGCCGTAGAGCCCGGAGCCGACGCCGCCGAAGATGACTTCGCCGAGCATGATATTGGTCAAGACCACCAGGCCACCGAGAGGAGTGAAGCTGTCGTGCATCCCGTTGACTGCTCCACAACTCGCGTCGGTGGTAACGGTGGCAAATAGCGCGCTGTTTGCAATCCCAAACCGGACTTCTTTGCCTTCCATATTTCCACCAGGGGCACTGGTGGTGGCGGCTTGCGCCGCTCCATGAATGAGCGGATGAGCGTGCGATTCAGCCCAGTAGACCGTAGCGAATCCCACTACGAACAAAGCAAACATAGCTGCAAAGACAGCCCAGCCATGGCCCGGTGATCCTGTCATGCGGCCCAGTGCGAAGGTCAGCCCGGCTGGAATCAGAAAGATCGAGAGGATCTCGAGGAAGTTCGAGAGCGGCGTGGGGTTTTCGAAAGGGTGCGCACTGTTGGCATTGAAGAAACCGCCACCATTCGTCCCAAGCATTTTGATGGCTTCCTGGGAAGCAACCGGTCCTTGTGCAATGGTCTGCGAGTTCCCTTCGATGGTATGCGCAACTGTGTACCCATGCAGGTTCTGAGGTACACCCTGTCCAACCAGAATCAGAGCATAGAGAATCGATCCCGGCATTAGGATGTAAAGGAGGGTACGGGTCATGTCAACCCAGAAATTTCCAATCGTGGGCGAGATGGTTCGCTTGATGCCGCGAATCAAAGCAATTGCAACCACGATTCCCGTCGCTGCAGAGAAGAAATTGTGTGTTGCCAGCCCGGCCATCTGGGTGAGATAGCTCATGGTGCTCTCTGGCGTGTATGACTGCCAGTTTGTGTTTGTCGTAAAGCTGGCAGCCGTGTTCCAGGCCAGGTCCGGGCCCACGGCTGCCAGGCGCTGCGGGTTCCAGGCGTGCAAGACGGCTTGCAGTCGCTCGATGAAGTATGTAGCGAGCATGCTCACAGCCGAGAAGCCCAGCAGTGCAAACGCATACTCGCGCCAGTTCATCTCGCGGTCTGCTTTCACTGCGCATAGCCGGTAGATCACTGCTTCACAGGGACGAAGAATGGGGTCGAGCCAGGTTCGCTCGCCTTCCAGGACGCGGGCGAGGTAAGTGCCAACAGGGCGCACGGTAAATAAAAGCACTGCGCAGAAAATGCCAAACTGCAGCCAGCCATTCGCTGTCATTCTAGAATTTCTCCGGATAGAGCAAGGCGACGATCAAGTAAGCCATAAGCAGGATGGAGAGAAGCAGTGCAGCTGCCGTGATCCAATTCATGGCCTACCTCAACTTCTCGCATGCTTTGACATAAAGAAATGCCAGCCCGAAGAAGACCGCCGTGAAGAAAAGCATTGTCAAATCCTGCATCGAAAGTGCCTCGCTTTCAAAGCCCATATGCATTTGCGGCTACTCAAAAACCCGCCGTTGCATGAACTTCATTTTCACGAGAAGGGCGTAGGGATGCCGGAATAATTTCGTAAAGAATTTGTAAGGAGGAAACTGATCGGAAGATCTGCGTTCAGGGCTGACACGTTACTCTGTCCAGCCCTCCGGCACAAAGCGGTATCCGACCCATGGCTCGGTCTGGATATATTGTTTTCCGGTTTCAGCTTCGAGCTTCTTGCGTAGTTGCGCAACGAAGACCCGCAGATACTCGGGCTGATGCGCCGACTGCCCGCCCCACACCGCGGTCAGGAGGGAACGGTGAGTCATCACTTTGCCTGCATGGTTGGCCAGGTGGAGCAGAAGGTCAAACTCTTTCGGAGTGAGATGGACGGGCTTGCTGCACAGGTGAACTGAGTGAGCTGCGGAGTCGATCACAAAATCACCGACGGCCAGTGCGGATGTGGTTTGTTCCGGAGCTCTGCGCAGATGCGCGCGCACGCGAGCCAACAACTCTGGCATGCCAAAGGGCTTCGTCACGTAGTCATCGGCGCCAGCATCGAGTGCCTCGACTTTAGAACGTTCATGTTCTCGCACGGAGAGGACAATGACCGGTGTTGCAGATGCGGACCGAATTATCCGGCAAAGGTCCACGCCCGACAGGCCCGGCATCATGAGGTCGGTGATGACCAGGTCCGGAGCCCATTCCTTGAAGATGCGAATACCCTCTTCCGGGTCACTTGCCGTTCTTACGTCAAAGCCTTGCGCTGTGAGTGCGGCGCGCAGGACGCGTGTGATCTGAACTTCATCGTCTATCGCGAGGATTCGGTTCGCCATTTAAGTTTCCTGTAGGGGCAGATTACATGATCTCACCGGCAAAGTATGATTCCTGTTGAGAGGGTTCACCCTTTGCGCATGAAGCTTCCTACCTTTGCACGATGGGCCAGTGCTTTGCTCATGATGTTGCTCACCACGGTCGTGCTGACCAGGTTCGGTGCAAGCGCCTCGACGGCGGGAATGATGTTTCTTGCAATTGTTGTCTGGACCGCTGCACAGACGGGTATTGTGCTTGCGCTCACCATTGCATTCCTTGCGGCATTAGTTTTCGACTACTTTTTCCTTCCTCCCTATCGTACGTTTATGCTCGCGGGCGCGGGCGACTGGCTCTCGATGCTCTCATTTTTGGTATGCAGTGTTGTCACAGGCCGCGTTGCCGAGCGTGCTTCGAGCCAGGCACGTCATGCCGAGCAGCGCAGGGAAGATGTTGAGCGGCTCTACACACTGGGCCAGGAGATGATGCTCCAAGACGAGGAAACGAGCCTCGTTCATGAGATCCCGCGCCTTATCGGGAACATCTTTGGCCTCGAATCTGTGGTGCTTTACGTTCACGATCATGATGAATTTCACGCTGCACCAGCTGAGTTTCCGGCGGATCTGCAAGCTGCATTGCGCCAGATGGGTACTGAATCGCAGTTCATACCACACGTTTCAAAAGGGTACGCGGCACAAATGTTGATGCTGGGGCTGCGGCCTGTGGGGGCAATATGCTGGAAGCCGGACAAACTCACTGTCGAAGTGGCGGCTGCCATGGGTGCTCAGGTCGCAATTGCGCTGACACGTGCGATGGCCTTGGAGACGACGGCACGGGTTGAAGCTGTGCGCGAGGGCGAGCGTCTTCGTACGGCTCTTATCGATTCGCTCTCTCATGAGCTACGAACGCCATTGACCTCCATTCGCGCCGCGGCCACGACTCTGAAATACAACGAAGGGCTGGACGATATCAGCCGGCGCGAACTTGTGGAGGTGGTGGATGATGAGAGCAAGCGCCTTGATGCGCTCATCGGTGAAGCCTTCGAAATGTCAGAAATTCAGGCGGAGGTTGTCCGAGCGCATCCTACGCTTCAGCATGTCCGCGCATTTCTTGATCATGTCATGGATGAGCTGCAGCCAAGTCTGGCGGGTCATAAGATTCGCATTGAAATGGGGGGCCCGGATCGTCCGGTGCTGTTCGATCCTCATTTGGTCAGTCGAGTATTGCGCCATCTTCTTGAGAACGCCGCTCGATATACAGTGGCTGGAAGCCAAATCACTGTACGCAGCCGCGTGTTACCCGGACGACTTGAATTTGCAATTGAGGATGCTGGCCCAGGGATTGATGCCGTAGACTTGCCGCTCATCTTTGAGAAGTTTTATCGAGGCAAGGTTGGCAAGCGATGCGGAAAGGGAACTGGAATGGGACTAGCCATTGCTCGCGCAATCGCTCGGGCTCACGGCGGTTCGATTGTTGCGGCAAGCGAAGTGGGCAAGGGCGCGACCTTTACCTTTTGGGTCTCGCTTGAAGAGAGCGTTCCGGGCAATGTGTGAGCGCAAGAGTTCTCATCCGGACACCTTCTCCTGCGAACGGCCTATCCATAAAAGACGGACGGGGCGACCCGGACTTTTTGCGCGCAAAGGTGGACTGGCTGCGCGAAGAAGCCAGTGAGGGGTGCGCTGGTGCCCGGAGGGGGAATCGAACCCCCACGGAGGGTAAGCTCCTGCGGATTTTAAGTCCGCTGCGTCTGCCAGTTTCGCCATCCGGGCGGTCAGTTGAGGCTGTTTCTATCTTAAATCGGTACGTCTCGATTGGCCGTGCGCTCCCACCAAGCGCATGCCGCTGTGGGTTTTGTCCGGGCTGAGCCCTGCTTTAAGGGGGCTGGTGCGGCATGGTTCCGCCTTGATGAGGACATGAAGCGTTTGCGACTCGATTCACGCTAGCCCCCGTCCCATCTTCCGGAGTGCCCCTTGGCCGGACTGTGGCGTTGCGAAGCAGATTGGGGCCCTCCTAATCCGGCGTACTCGTGCTTCCCTGTGGCCTGAAGTCTAAGATTTTCAGTGCGTTGTCTGTATACGGCGCAATGCACCACGTGAAGGCCCCGTAAACGCCCGTGTACACAATTAGGTAATGCCATTTGTATCGTATTGAATTAGCAGGGGATTGACTTGCGATGATTTGGCTTCACAATTGCATTAGGCACCAATGAACAGTTTCCAAAAGGGTCTGGAGGGCATACTCTTGCATTCGATTGCGTGGTGGCCAACTTTGATTGTGCTTGCCGTAGCAACCGCTACAGATCTCCGCAGCCGCCGGATCCCGAATTGGCTTGTCTTTCCGTTTTTCGTTGCTGGGATTATGGTCAGCGCTTGGCTTCATGGCTGGAGTGGTCTTGAGAAGAGCCTCGCCGGGCTGGGTCTTGGTCTGTTGCTTTTCGGCATCCTCGCATGGATGGGAGGAATGGGAATGGGGGATGTGAAGCTTTGCGCGGCGATTGGTGCGTGGCTTGGCCCTCATCAGTTGATTCTGGCACTTGTGCTTACGGGAATCGTGGGAGGCATCATGGCCATTGGCTGGGCGACCATTGGTGGATTCCTGGGTGAACTCTTTACGGGGACCGGCGATCTGATTTTCGGCTGGCGAAAGCGGGGAATGCGTGGAAATCCAGAATTGACGCTCGCGAACGCGCGAGCCCGCAAGATGCCGTACGCGCCAGCCATTGCAATAGGGACCCTGATGTCATTCTTGGCCAAATGATCTGTTAAGTAGCTCGATACAAGAGTAAGGCTGGTTTCAGCAGTAACTGAATTGCAACACTAACCTCAGAAAAAGGGAGTCTCGGATCTGCTATGTCGGCGAATCTTCAGGCAAGCAGCACCGTCGGTCTGGGAACATTATCCGTCGGTCTGATCGGCCCCAGCGATCAGCGGCGGAGAGGCATTGCGCACGCGCTGGCTGGTTGTGACATAACGGCGGTGCAGGAGTTCACCGCTTACCCGACAGGTCCAAGCGAAGTCTCGCGCCTCCAGGAATACCACTTTGATGTTTTGATTATCGAACTCGACAGTGATCGGGAAGCAGCTCTGAATCTCGTCGAGCAATTAGGGGCCAGCCCTGAGTCGACCGTAATGGTTTGCTCTTCGCAGTCAGATCCCACCGTCCTGATGCATTGCATGCGTGCAGGTGCAAGGGAATTTCTTCCCCAGCCGATTGCAATTGGCACGCTGGCAGAAGCGCTGGGACGCGCAGCCGCCAGAAAGCCCGCACCGCGCACCGGGAAAGAAGGTGCAGGGAAAGTGCTGGTCTTCCTCGGCGGAAAGGGCGGATCCGGGGTTACGACCGTCGCCTGTAACTTTGCGGTTTCCATTGTTCATGACTGCAAGCAAAGCGCTCTCTTGATTGATCTCGATCTCCCGCTCGGGGATGCTGCACTGACTCTGGGAATCTCGCCTCAATTCTCTGCCGTAGATGCGCTCCAGAATTACAGCAGGCTTGACACAAATTTTCTATCCAAGTTGCTGACCAGCCACAATTCGGGGCTTTCGGTTTTGCCGGCGCCGGGGAAGTTCCCCCAGGTAGACATCGACCGGGAAGCATTGGAGAGGCTGGTTGCGATTTCTCGCGCCAGCTTTGACTATGTTGTCATTGATGCGGGATCGCGTTTTGACTTGAGCGACAACACGCTGGTGGAACAAGCGGACACAGTGTACCTGGTCATGCAGGCTGGAATTCCGGAGCTGCGTAACTCGCATCGTGTGATTTCTGAATATTTCAAGTCCGGTGGATCCAACCTGGAGTTGGTGCTCAACAGGTTCATTCCGCGCGCTGGCGGTGTTGACGAAGAGCACATCGCAAAGGCACTCGACCGGCCCGTGCAATGGAAAATCCCGAGTGACTATGTTGCTGTACGACGGATGCAGAATGAAGCGACGCCTTTGACGCTGGAAGATTCGATGATTGCAAATGCGATCCGTGACATGGCAAGGGCAGCATGTGGAGTGGAGTCCGAGCCCGCCAAGAAGAAGCGGAAGGGCTTTAGCTTATTTGGTTGAAACGGCTTCGACTGAATCAACAGGGCAATTTGAATTCGATTTGGAATGGTGACGCGTGGAAAACCTCAATTTAGAGAACTTTAAGTCGGAAGTGCATCGAACGCTGATCTCTAAACTGGATCTCGAGAAGCTCTCACGTGTGAACTCGAATCAGGCCCGCCAGGCCGTTTCGAGCATCATCAGCGAGATCATCAGCGACAGGCGGGTCCCACTCAGCTTTGACGAGCAGGAGAAGATCCAGACTGATCTGCTCGATGAAGTGTTCGGGCTCGGACCTCTGGAGCCTTTGCTGAAGGATCAGAAGATTTCCGACATCCTCGTCAACGACAAAGACCACGTGTTTGTGGAGCGAGGTGGTGTATTGACTCGTGCAAACGCGTCGTTTCGCGACGATCGCCACCTCCTTCAGATCATCGACCGCATTGTCTCCAGGGTGGGCCGCAGAGTTGATGAGTCGTCGCCCATGGTGGATGCACGCTTACCGGATGGATCGCGCGTCAATGCGATTATCCCACCGCTTGCGCTCGACGGTCCCTCTCTCTCAATTCGTCGTTTCGGCACTGGACCGCTGGCCGCAAATCAGCTTGTCCAACTCAAGAGTATTTCGGCCGAGATGATGGAACTTCTCTCTGCGGCAGTGCGCGCGCGCCTGAGCATTCTGATCTCAGGAGGCACCGGTGCCGGCAAGACGACGTTTCTCAATATTCTTTCTCAGTACATTCCACAAAATGAACGCATCATCACGATCGAGGATGCTGCCGAATTGCAGCTCGCGCAGGAAAACATCGTACGTTTGGAGACGCGTCCGCCTAACGTCGAAGGACAAGGCGCGATCCGTCAGAGGCAATTGCTCATCAATTGTCTCCGTATGCGCCCCGATCGCATTGTCATCGGCGAGTGCCGCGGTGAAGAAGCCTTCGATATGCTCCAGGCGATGAACACGGGTCATGAAGGCTCGATGACCACCATCCATGCCAATACCGCGCGTGACGCCCTGACTCGACTGGAGTCCATGGTGGCGATGAGCGCCATTAACTTGCCGGAGAAGACGGTTCGACAGCAGATCTCCTCCGCTCTCACCATTGTTGTGCAGTGCACACGACTGAGTGACGGCACACGTAAGTGCGTCAGCATCCATGAGATCACGGGAATGGAAGAGAACGTGATCAGCATGCAGGAGATCTTTGCTTTTCAAAAGAAAGGGATCGGCCCGAACGGGAAAGTTCTTGGCGCTTTTCAGCCGAGCCGTATTCGTCCACGATTCCTCGAGCAGTTGCGTACGTCAGGCATCTTTCTGCCGCCAAGCTTGTTCGAAAGGGCCACGGAAGTCAACTAGTTTGACCGGGAGTAGAGCGCAATGACACTGATCGTCATCATGGTGTTTCTTGGAGTATTTGCCGTCGCCGCATTGCTGATGGCGGCGTCTGGGACTGGAGCCTCCCAGGAATCGAAGCAGATGCTTGCGCGCCTTGATTCCGCGCTGGCAACTGGAAAGCCAAGATCTGACATGGACGATCTTCTCGTAGACGTCCGAAAGAGTGAACTGTCCAGCTCGATCCCTTGGATGGACCGTGTACTACGCCAGTTGGAATTCACACCAAGACTTCGTCGCCTCCTGTATCAGGCTGATCTCAAGTGGTCCGTCGGTGGTCTTTTCCTGATGTCAGTCGCAGGGTTTGCAATCCCGGGCTATTTCATATATTTGCGTACAGGGGCTGCGTTATTGGCGGTAGTGGTCGGTCTCGTGTTTGGCTTTATTC
>JBAUTX010000324.1:0-2974 GCA_049582405.1 Occallatibacter sp.
CCCCCACTCCGTGCCTCTCCACGCGGAGCGCCGCCTGCAGCACCGCCGAATGCTCAATCGAGGTCGTAATCAAATGGTCGCCGGGCCGCAGCAGTCCGAAGATTGCGGTGTTGTCCCCTTCGGTCCCGCCGGAGTTGAAGACAACCTCAGCTTCGTGGCAATGGAAGAGTTCGGCCACCAGCTCTCGGGCCTGATCGACTGCGGTGCGGGCACGCTGGCCGTCAAGATGGATGGAGGATGCGTTGCCGAATATCTCTGTCCAGTACGGCCGCATTGCCTCGACCACATCTGGCAGCAGGGGGGTCGTTGCATTGGCGTCCATATAGACGCGGCCTCCGGGCCGGGCGCCGGTGGACATGGCGGAATCCTCCACTTGGAGCCTACCACAGGGCAATTCGGGTTCGCCTCGGCAGACGTCTGGCTACCCTGCGTCCAGCTTGAAGCAGAGCACCAGGCCGTCGGGCTCTTTAAGATTCATGTTGGCAGTTGCTTGCAGGGAGTAGAAAGAAGTGGTGCCGCTAACACTTTGGCTTGGGGCAAAATTGGATGGACAACGGCCGCCAAGCTGCTATATTGACTTTGTTGGCCGTTCCCCGTTCGACTCGAAATCGAACGGCCAGTCTGATGAAAGCACCTGCTTTCATTTGTTTTCTGCACAAGTGCAGGACTTGGTCCAATGCAGAGGTCGTAAGCCCTGTGGAAAAGCACTTCACCCAAGTGAGGATGGCGAAGCCTTGCAGAAAAGTCAGACGGTAGAAGTTCTTGATGCTTGTGCGATGATTGCTCCCTGTAGTCCATCGCTTTCAGCTTCCCGCTCCTGGTTTGCGGTTTACACTGCCAGCCGCCATGAAAAGAAGGTTGCGCAGCATTTTGCGCAGCGTAGTATTGAACACTTTCTGGCGCTTTATCGAGCGGAGCGCCGTTGGCGTGACGGCTCCCGCATCACGCTGGATCTCCCGCTCTTCCCCGGCTACATTTTTGTCCACATCACGCGCATGGACCGCAGCGGAGTTCTGAGCGTACCCGGCACGGTGGCCATGGTAGATGGCACAGGCGGCGTACCCGCGCAAATTCCCGAGGGCGCCATCGAGGCTCTTCGGGCAGGTTTGAGAGAACGAGACGTAGAGCCCCATCAGCTTCTCACAGTGGGCCAGCATGCCCGCATTCGTGCGGGATCATTTGCAGGCATGGAGGGGGTGGTCGTGCGCAGGCGGAACGGTTTGCGCGTCGTCCTGACTCTGAAGCAAATCATGCAAAGCATTGCCGTAGAGGTGAGCGAAGCCGATCTGGAGCCCATCACACCCATGACGGACGGTCTCGTGCAAGCCACGTCGCAACCCACAAATGTTTGGGAGTGCAGAGCTTGAGTCCCGCAGTCTCAAGCTTGAAATAGCCTCCGTATATAGAACTGTTGCACCATTGACAGGCTGCAGGCCGGATCCTGTTTTCGCATTTTCCGCAGCATGGCAGCCGCGGATGTTGCCACATCTCTTTCAGTTTCCACAAGACGCCTACCCAGGCCCTTCTGAACCACCCAATCTGGCGCCTCCGTTGATCTCCCAGCTCACTCCCAAGGAACACACATGGCAGCTATCTCCAGTTCAACGCGTAATGGGACAGAGGAAAGAATCCTCAACAGCGCAGCAACTCTATTTGCGCAGTTTGGCTACAACGGTGTCAGCACGCGCGAGATTGCTTGTGCTGCAGCAGTGAACGAGGTGACGATCTATCGTCACTACCCGCGCAAACGCGATCTTTACCTGGCAGTCCTCAGCGCGGAAGTGCAAAAGGTACACCTGCGGGGCGAATCGTTGACACGGCTGGCCGAGGCGCAGGACGGCAGGGCTGCGTTAGCGAGTGCGTTTGACTTGATTGACAGCACGATGCTGCGTGAGCCCAAGTTACTTCGCCTGCTGAGCTTCAGTGCCCTCGAGTTGAGTGACGAACTGGATCCCCTTCTGCGGAGGCATCTTGGAGAACAGGTCGAGGTGATTGCACGCTACCTTGATCCGTGGATTCAGCGCGGTGAGTTGTGCTGCACCAGCGCAAAAGCGCTAGTGCTGACGCTTATTGCGATCGTGATTGGTCGTGGCCCGCTGCACCGAGTATTCAATGGTGGAGCGGACAACTTACCAGCACTTTTTGCAGCATACTCTCTCTCCTGCATTGCCTGACGGTTTCGATTGCCAGGCAGTCTTTACGGTCCAAGGTTGAGCGAGTGAGTACACGCTACCCTGAACAGAAGTTGTGGCGCCGGTGCACGGCTGACATCTGGCGGCAAAGGATGATGAAGCAATGAATCTGAAAGGTCAGAAAGTTGTCGTATGCGGAGCCGGCGGATTTATAGGCGGCCACATGGTCAAGACTCTGCTCGCTGATGGTGTAGGCGTGGTGAGAGCCGTTGACAGCAAGCCCGTGGATGAGTGGTATCAGGCTGCCCCCGATGTCGAGAATCTTGTGCTTGATCTGCAACAGAAGGAGAACTGCGATCAAGCTGCAAAAGGCGTCAACGTCGTGATTCAGCTTGCCGCCGATATGGGCGGAATGGGGTTCATTGAGAACAATAAAGCGCTCTGCATGCTGAGTGTGCTCACCAATACTCACATGCTGCTAGCCGCGCGCGACAGCGGCGTGGAGCGTTTCTTCTACTCCTCCTCCGCGTGTGTTTACAACGGCGAAAAGCAGAAGGTCGCTGAAGTCGCTCCCCTCAAAGAGGAGGATGCTTACCCTGCCCTGCCTGAAGATGGCTATGGGTGGGAGAAGCTCTTTAGCGAGCGCATGTGCCGCCACTTTGAAGAGGACTTCGGATTGCAGTGTCGCGTTGCCCGATACCACAACGTTTATGGCCCATTTGGCACCTGGACTGGCGGTCGAGAAAAGGCGCCTGCAGCAATTTGTCGCAAAGTGCTGGAAGCCAAGATGTCTGGCAAGCATGAAATTGAGATTTGGGGCGATGGTAAGCAGACCAGAAGTT
>JBAUTX010000325.1:0-4404 GCA_049582405.1 Occallatibacter sp.
AGCCAGAGTCGTCGCGGGCCTGCACTCGCTCCGGCACTGCTTATCGCCCTTTTGCATTTGTTGAGCTCAAACCAGCGAAGATAGTTTTTGACGACGCTGGTCAAAGTCATCTCAATTCCCGCTGCAAAATTATGCTCTGCCATCTGCCGTTGCAGCTCCTGCGATTGCAGAATGGTAGTGACCTGTTCGGTGAGGTCGGCGACATCGGATCTTTTATAAAAACGGATAGCCATGTCTTCCCCCGCCGCCATCCCTCGAAAATCGTCGATATCTGCGCATACAATCGGGACGCCATAATCACATGCCTGATGGGCCGGACCGCTCGATCCAGTTGCCGAGTCATAGGGCATCACCAAGACCGACGCTGTCTGAAACAGCTCAGGAATAGCTTCTTCCGGGACGTATCCCCGGAAGTCAATCGGCAGACCTGCAGGCTGCGCGTCGCGTATCGACTCCCAATATCCCGCCCTGGTGTGATGGTTCGCGCCGGCAATGATCAACCTGGCGTTTGGAAACTTTTGCAGGACAGCTGGGAAGGCGGCCATCAGCGTCTCTAACCGCTTATAGGTTCCCCAGTGCCCAATCGCCAGAATGCGTAGATCCGGATTGCCGCGCTTCGCAAAATCGGGTGGGCAGGGAACGGATTCAAATGTTCCGTGCGTTCCCAGGAGCACATTGTGAGCGGAATACTTCTTAATCAGGGTATTGCGGTAGGCGGGAAGAAGGACAGAGACCGAATGCGCTCGGAGCAAGGCCTTGGTTGCCAGATGTGTTCCCATTCGAAATAGCCTCTCCTGCCGGACTCCCGCAGCGGAAAAATCGACATGCTCGAGGATGTGGTGCAAGGTGATATGCGTGAAAAATCCGGCGGCCCGTGTAAGAGCGGGCACCGAGAGCCCGAAAAATGCTGCAAGAGGATTCTCTGGTGAGGCAAAGCTGGAGAAGACCAGGTTGTACCAAACGACATCGGGCTTCAACCTCCGGATGGTGTTCAACAAGCGTATCGGAGTTGCCAGTCTGCCGAACCTCCAGCAGCGAATTACTTTGAATCCCGGCAGCTCTGTGAGTTGATCGACCTTCAGCGAATTGCCCTTCTCGTCGGTCGCGAATTCATAGTCGTCCAATTCGTCGGCGAGAATCGTCAAGTCGACGTCTGGATGTCGCTGTAATTCGCGCGCAATGTGAAATGCATATTCGTTCAACTGGCGCCCACTGGGGGGAAATGTAGCAACTAGGCAAATTTTCATCGGATTCCCCTTCAAAATAGAGTGATTTGTACAAATGGTCTGAGCTGTTGAGTTTGTCCGCCCTTAAAGTTAAAGAAGTCCTCTTCCTGGAGGCCTGCCGAAAATCGAATCGGATATTGCAGGACAACATCCCTGGAATCGTCGTTGAACTTATGGCGGAAAGGTCTCGCATACGAGATGGAGAAACCGTTTTGGGTCGCATCATAGACGTGGAAACTGCGGGTGCTGGAGTAGGCGGTCGACAGATGGAGAGCCCAGTTGGGTCTTGGAATGAAGTCGACAGTGCCAGCCGGGCGAAGATTCTGTGCATTGCCCGAAGCTGTTCCTACGACTCTCCATGCACGAAGGTCCTCGATCACAGCCCTGACATTCAAACGCCCGGAAAACCGGTGTTCGATGCCCAGGTAGGACGATGTGTAGTAGTCTTGGTAATTTACTGGTGAGAACTTCTGATCATTGGCGCCCCATCCAGCTACCATGGCGGTCTTTCCCCAAGGCGCGCCGACACGAAAATCAAGCGCACCGGTAAGCGCCTGCGAATGCAGATTGCTTTCAGTAAAAGGGCCAGCCTCCCGGATCACATAACCGCTTACCGAGACGGCATTGAAGAAGGCACTCGTGGACATATAGGCAAACACCCGGAAGAGGTTCTGGTTCATTGCGACCGGAGACTCTGAATCGCGGCGGACAGTTGCCTGAATGCCGCTATTGAACGTGAGCACGTTGCCCCCCAGATTCACCGTAGGGTTCAGCCCGAAGTTCAACGTGCGGTCAGTTGTGTTGCGGCTAACAACTGAGTTTGTGCTGGGGACCGATATTTGTCCCCTTGAGTTCCTCATCTGGAAGAATCCGGTAGGGGTGGGGATGTGACCAAGATGCAAATGGAATGCACTCGTCCATTGTGTCTCGATGGAGGAACGCGGCGGTGGAAGCAGGGAAGTATCATTAATCGGCACTGGAAATGAAGCATCCAGCTTGGAATCCAAAACATAGACCGTCGTATCTTCAAAAATTGGATCGACTGTAAAATCCGAGAGCAGGCTGAGGATGGGTGTTACTCTCAATCCTTCGTCCGCACCTGCCTGTAGCAAAGCCTGCTGGGCTGTCTGATCTTCGCCTTCTGCGTTGGACGCCTGCGCAAAGGAAGTGAGCGCCTGCGCGCTGTTGTGTTGCTGACGAAGGACGTTGGCCTCCGCCAGAAGATACTGGTAGTCAGAGGAACTGTCCGCAGCGGCACTGACCGCCGCGAGTTCCGCCTGAGCCCTGGTGGTGTCTCCCAGTGCCAGATAGTTATTGGCAAGTCCAATGCGTACCTCTGCATCGGGTGCGCCTGTGGCTTTCGCGCGCTGGAGGTAGGTCTGTGAAAGTTGGTAATCATGCAGGGTCCGAAAAACATCTGCCGCCGCGATGAACTGACTACCTGTAGGCGGGACAGTTTCACCTGCCTCAGCTTCCATCAGGGCCAGAGCAATCTGTCTCTCCGCATCTTCTGAATGACCCTGCTGCGCCTGAACCTGAGCGATTGCCAGACGCGTGCTTACACGATTGCTTCCTGGTATTGCGAGCGCTTGCCGAAAGCGTTCCATGGCTGCTCGCTGGTCCCCGAGAGTACTCAGCGCTTCTCCGGTCGAGATGAGAGTTTCGCTCTGTCCTCCTGATTGCGAACTGATTGCCGCACCGGGCGCAGGCTGGGCATGCTCCTCGGCTAGCTGGACATATTGCAGTGTTTGATCTCGATCTTGCAGATTCGCATAAGACCGTGCAAGCAATGCATATACATCAGCGTTCTCTGGAGAATCTTCCTTTGCGAGTTCGAGCTCGTCAATCGCATTGTGATACCGCCGCTCTGCGAATAATGTATTCCCCAGACCGAGGTGGAGCGCTCCGTCATCGGGAGTGAACTTCAAGGCATCCTTGTATTCACCGGCAGCTTTGGTCAGCATGCCCTCCCGCCCATAAGCGGTAGCGCGAATCACGTGAATGTCCCTTGAATCGCCGAGAGCCCGCTCTGCCAGCTCTGCTTGTCGCAGAGCAGCCTGCGGCTTATGTAGATCAAGGCTTGCGTAGGCCAGCCCCAGGTGCGCCTCACCATTGTCTGGCTCTCTTTTGAGGGCTGCCTCAAAATCTTCCCCGGCAGCCTGGGGTTGGTGCAGGTCGTTTAGCATGTATCCGCGGTTTACGTAGGCTGTAGTCACATTGGGAT
Source organism: Occallatibacter sp. (assembly GCA_049582405.1). Lineage (GTDB taxonomy): Bacteria > Acidobacteriota > Terriglobia > Terriglobales > Acidobacteriaceae > Telmatobacter. Next base: position 3,451 of record JBAUTX010000325.1, read on the forward strand.
CGCGATTCAGAGCTTCAGAAAAGTCGCGCCGAGCCTGCTCCGACAGCCCTTGATGCTTGTGGACATAGCCTCCAAGCAGCGGTATGTCAGGCTCATTTGGGAAGACAGTGAGGTACTTCGATGTTAAGGCCAGAAGTTCGTCATACTGCGCGAGACGGAGAAGATCATAGCCGAGATAGACAACCACATCTCTATCTCGAGGCAGCACTGTGATTGCCTTCCTGCCTACTGCAGCAGATTCCTGATACAGACCCTTGAAGCTCAGGTATCTCTCCTTCTCCCGAAGGATTTGAGGATTCTGTTGCATTCCGTTTGTGACGCGTCCCAGCCACGTTGCGGCCAGATCGAGGTCATGCCCCTCAATTGCTGCATTCATTCCACCTGCCAAGATCAGGGGCTTCCGTGGATCCAGGGCATAGCCCTTGCTGTAGGCAACCTGAGCTTTTGTGAATTCGTGCCGAGCTGTGTAAAGATCTCCGAGCGCGAGATAGGGAACGTACAACGAAGGATCGGCTACAGCGAGGCGCTGAAAATACCCTTCTGCGTCCTTGTCGCGCCCCACTGTGTGTGAAGCATAGCCGAGGGAGGTGAGCGCGAACCGGTTGACAGGGTCACTCAGCAGGATGTGCTTATACACGCTGATCGCCTCATTGGTGCGCCCGAGTCTTATCAAGATATCTCCGTTGAGCTGCAGGTTATTGCGATCCTGGGCGCCGAGTGCGAGGTCTTCCTTGATGTCTGCAAGCGCACCGTCGAGGTCGCCGGCATTCATCTTGATCAGTGCTCGCAGACGCAGGTACTGTCCTCTAGCGGGCGCGTGCTCACTCAGCCTGTTGATTTCCGTTTGGGCTATCTGGAGCTGACGATTGGAAGCGCCATCGTCCGCCAGGTCTCGATACAGTTCCATTAAGTCCATGTGCAGCTGTATGCCATAGAGTGGTCCCTCGGCGGGAC
>JBAUTX010000326.1:0-10274 GCA_049582405.1 Occallatibacter sp.
GGGCCGGCTGGCCCAGGATGCTGTAGGCAAGCGCTTTCATCCGCAGCCAGGTGAAAGAAATGCTGGACAGCAAACCGCCGGAACGGAGCTGCACAATCCCCAAACCATACTGCATGCGAACACGACAGAATCTGTACTCGTGCGGGTGCTGCGCAAGGAAATCTTCTACAGCAGTCAACACGCCATTCCTCGGACCACCCTCCTCCGTTGCTTTCATCAAAATGCGGTTAAAACTCCCGGCCTCGCTGAGCTCACTCTGGCCGCGGATGACCCCTTTATCCGAGAAAGGCCGACGAAATTCCGCCGGGATGCTGTCCGGCTGGTAATACATATCTCGACGGCCATACGGCCACCCCACATCGTGGAGAAAAATGTATCCGCCACGCCGAAGAAGATTCCGTTCCCGGATAAGGCGCAGTTCATTGAAGACCGTGTACCAGTTATGGTCGCCGTCGATGAGGATACAGTCGAACGTTGAGCCGTCTCTGAGCGCGCCATCCACCGTCAGCGCATCGAGACTATTGCATCTGAGCACCTGAACGAGGGGGTCGCTGGCATACTTTGCCTGAAGGTCCTTGTCCAGGCACGGATCGATGATCGTGTAGCTGCTCAGCGGGTGCCTTCGCAGTGCATCGGTACTGCGTCCAGTGCTGGCGCCGATTTCCAGGATCGACTTCCAATGCCGCCTGCGCAGGATGGGAACCACAAAATGCCGGACGAAGCCTTCCACTCTTTCCCCCAAGCGATCCCATTGACCACACGATTCTGAGTTTCGTGTTGCCGAACTCGCTTGCCAAAAATGCGCGAACCGGAGTTCCGGTTCTGACCTGCCCCAGACTTCGCCAGCATACAGCCAATGGCCCCGTTTGGTACATCCAGAGTGAAGCGGCCGCCCCACGAACGCCAAAGCCCTGGAATCGCCTTGTCCAGAATCACCCCAATGGCGCCGGACGCCTTGGGTAGGAAAGCAAAAAAAATCAACCTCACGGACCGCCCCTGCACCCCTGCAGCAGCTACACGGGGTGTCCCATCCATGGCGCGTGCGCAGCAGGCGACATGGGTGGGAGACCACCAACCTTCCCCTCCGCCTCTACATCCCCTGCAGCAGCTTCAGCAGCCGCGCAAAGCCCTCTTCGCGAGCCGTCTTATTCCCCGGAACCGTGTTGCCCGGGTCCTCGCCCGCGCGCATAAAGCCGTGCCCCGCGCCGTCGTACGTCACCGGCTCGTACTTCTTGCCCGCTGCCTTCATCGCGGCAGTGGTGCCCGGCACGGTCGCCCCAATCCGCGCATCGTTGCCCGCGTAGAAGCCATACACCGGCGCGGTGATCCCCGAAACATCCGCCGGCCCCGGCCCATAAAACACAAACGCAGCCGACAGGTCCTTGCGGTGCGTCGCAAAAGCGAACGACTTGCCCCCGCCCCAGCAGAAGCCAACCACCGCCAGCTTGCCATTCGCCGCCGGCAGATGCTTGCCATAGTCCGCCGCGGCATCCAGATCCGCCGTCACCACATCCGGGTCCAATCCCGACACGGCTTTCACCGTTGCGTCCTGGCCTGCAAACGAATCCGACCCACCACCGTTGGGGCCGAACCCACTCAGCAGGTCAGGGGCGATCACGATGTAGCCCTGCGCGGCCAGTTCGTCCGCCATCTCCTTGGCCCAATCGCTCAGGCCAAAGATCTCGTGAATCATGACCACCACCGGCGCTTTGTCTTTCACCTCCGGATAAACAACGAAAGCCTGCACGGTGCGGCTCCCGTGCTTCAGGGGAACATATTCCCGGTGACGAGGTGAGGCATCCAGCCGCGCTTTGGCCCAATCCTGGGCGCGCAGGGATGGAGGTGCCATGCAACCGAGCAGAACGCCGGCGACGAGGGGAAGAATACGAAGTGTCGTCCATTTCATGGGCACGAGTCTAGCGGGGCCAAACAGAGCGTGGCAAGCACTCTTTGTCGCAGATTCACGGGGCCTCCTCATGGCGAGCCTCAGCATCCGCGCTGTCGCCGCGCGCCGTCTAAAGACCCCAACCCTGCACCCAGCGGGCAAAGGCGTGCCACGCCGCAGTGGATCCCACAGGGATGGTCAGTTGTTCAACCACGATCATGAAGATTCCGCCCCACAGCGTGACCCGATGAATCCGCCGCGTGGACCACAGATCATACGCAGCCATCAGAATCACCAGCGCATCCACAGCCAGAAGGTCATGGGGGAGCTGACTGCTCAGGAACGGCACCGGCAGTCGAAACAGCGCCGCATCCAAAAGCCCGAGCGTGGCAAGCATAATGTATCGCTTGTGGGCGGCAAGGTCGCGCTTGCGCGTAGCGTATCCCAGTCCCGCGAAGATCGAGAAGAGAAAGACGCCTTCAAAGGAGACGGCGGAAAACGTGAGTATGTTCGGCCTGTAGGCGCGGAAATGCAGCTGGCTGGCCATGGCCAGGAATCCGAAAATGGGAACCAGCACCGCAAGACCGAAGCCTGCAAGCCCCAGCGTGCGATGTAGCGCCACACGCCGTGCAGAGACCAGCCCCGTCTGCACCACAAGCAGCAGAATCCATCCCGAAAACACCACCGCATGGATGTGAATCAGCGGGCTGGGCAGCGGCGCGCGAAAGACGCCCGCCAGATAGTACTTCGGCGCAAATCCCACCACCACGGCAACCAGAATCAGCAGCGTCAGTCCTGAAAAGAAGAAGCGGTCGTACTTGCGGCCGGGCAGCCGTCTGGGTGGATGCGCAGTGACTTCTGAAGTGGCGGCCAACTGCTCCTCCTGCCAGAGATAACGATCGATCGGGCCAATGATGAAGAGGGGAAAATGAGGTGCCGCCAGCATAGCATGAAGGCCGTCCCTCAACCCCGTGCTATCGTGCCCCTATGCGGACCCTCCTGCTGCTTCTCCTGCTGCCCGCTGCGGCCTTTGCGCAGACTGCAACCGCCGCCGCCACCTCCGCCGTGGACCGCGACCTCCTCGACGTCACCGTCGACCGCCTCCACGCCCTCTACCAGCAGCATCGCTACACCGTCACCCAGGTCGTCCAGTGGCACCTTGATCGCATCGCCCGCTACAACGGCGTCTATCGCGCCGTGCAAACCGTTGACGCCCAGGCCGCCCTCGCCACCGCCGCCCGCGAGGACGCCGAGACCCGCCAACCCGGCTTCCATCCCGGCCCGCTCTGGGGCGTGCCCATCGTGCTCAAAGCCAACACCAGCGTCCAGGGCCTCGTCACCACCGATGGCTGGCGCGGCTACATGCTCCCCGGCCACGAACTCATCGCCCCGCGCGACGCCACCATCGCCGCCCACCTCCGCGCCGCCGGAGCCGTCCTGCTCGGCATCACCAACATGCCCGACTTCGCCGCCAGTGACACCACCCGCTCCACCGCCTTCGGCCGCACCGGCAACGCCTACGACGTCCGCTTCTCCCCCGGCGGCTCCTCCGGCGGCACCGTCACCTCCGTCACCGGCAACCTCGCCGTCCTCGGCAACGGAACCGACACCGGCAACTCCATCCGCATGCCCGTCGCCACCAGCAACCTCGTCGGCGTCTTTCCCACCCGCGGCCTCGTCAGCATCGCCGGAATCGCCCCGCTCGACTGGCTCCTCGACAACACAGGCCCCATCACCCGCACCGTCCGCGACGCCGCCATCGCCCTCACCGTCATGGCCGGCGAAGACCCCCTCGACCCCGCTACCCTCGGCTCGCAGCAGAAAGCCCAACCCGGCCCCTACACCCAATACCTCAAGCCCGGCGCGCTCCGCGGAAAGCGCTTCGCCGTCCCCGCCTTCATCCTCTCCGGCGAGGCCACGCCCTTCCAGGGCGTCTGCGCCAGCGCCTCACCCGCCCAGTTTGAACAGGCCCGCAAAGACGCCTTCCTGCCCCTGCAACCCGAAACCCGCGCCGCCTTCATGAAGGCAGTCCAGGAACTTCGCGACGCCGGAGCCACCGTCCTCATCCAGCCCGACATCCTCCCCGCCAGCTTCGCCGTCGCTGCCTCGCACATCTGCACCCTGCCCTACATCCGCCAGGGCACCGAGCGCTTCCTCGCCACCTTCGGCCCGCCTCAGGTCCACTCGCCCGCCGAATACGAGCGCGCCGTCGGCTCGCCCCTGCCCGCCACCATCATCGGCGGCGACACCACCGGCATGTTCGCCTCCACCGGCATCCGCCAGGCCCGCATCGAGTCCGACCCCGACGCCCAGGCCAACTACTTCCGCCCTCGTCAGCAGACCCTCGACCAGTACCTCGACACCCTCCGCCGCTTCCACCTCGACGGCTTCGTCTATCCCGCCATCCAGATGCCGCCGCCCGATGAAACCATGCCCCAGAACGGCCAGCTCAGCGGGGGCCCCCACAGCGACACCGCCTGGGTCAACATGCTCGGCGTCCCCGCCATCAGCATCCCCGCCGGCTTCTACCCCAGCGGACTGCCCTTCGGCATCGAAATCAGCGCCCGCCCCTGGCGCGACGGCGACCTCCTCGCCTGGGCCTACGACTACGAGCAGCACACCCACCATCGCCGCCCGCCCATCCTCGTCGACCGCGGCCTGCTCCCCAAAGCCACCGGCCCCCTCCAACCCTGACCGCTTTGGGGAACACCCGAGTGCTCCACCATGCCGGGATGCGCGCCTTCTGCGCAGCGGGTAAAGTTCCCCCGTCAGAGGAGCCTGTTACGAAACTCAAAATCGAGAGCGCATATAGGGTTTGCGGTTCGCACGAATCCCTGCAGATTGTGGTCAAAGCTCAGGATTTTCCGGCTTCGTAACAGCCTCGGAGCCGGGGGCTTCCCCATTTGCTTAGACCGTCGACGGTTCGACTCGCGGCGTCAAGATATCCGAACGAGGACTGTACGGTATGGAGTGGCTCAATCAGAGCATGACGGGCAAATCCATCCTTGCGCATGGTGCCGTTCACGATTTTCCAACGCTTGTCGTCACTGGGAAGCGGCCGGGGGGTGTGATTGTGAGCTCGGTGCCTCCATGTTCGAAGCCGACATCGAATGCAATGGTCGCTTCACTCAATTCCGGCATATGTTTCCAATGCTCTGCGGTCGGAAATGATCAATGTCGATCCTCGTGATTCCAGCAGCTCCCGGGATCTGAAGTCACATAAGAGGCGACTGACTGTCTCGCGAGAGACACCGATACACTCGCCGATCTCTTCGTGAGTGAGCGCGCAGAATAAACGTGCGCCGCGCTCTGTTTGCTGGGTCACGGCACACTGCTCCAGCAGGAACCGGACGAGCTTCGCCGATGCCGTTACCGTCAGGCCGAGTCTTCGCACCTGCTCGCAGGCTCGGGCACATTCCAGACAGAGCTCGCGTGCCACGTTTATGTACGCCGAAGGGTGGCGCCATAGAAATCCAAGAAAGTCCTCACGTGCGATCGACGCGACCATGCATGGGGATACCGTCTCAGCGGTAATATCGTACCGGCTTCCGGAAAACGCAGAGGCAAGCCCCAGCGTTTCTCCAGGACAGGCGACGCCGAGGATCATTCGCCTGCCCGCAGTCGAATTCATGGAGATCTTCACCTGTCCCGTCAACAAGAAGAGGACCTTGTCCGGCATTTGTTGTTCAGCAAAAAGAGTCGTGCTGGGTGTGTAGTCGGAAGAGGTTCTAAGAGATTCAAATTCGAGGCGCTCTTCCGGCGACAATCGCTCAGTGAAATCGCCCGTTCTCTCGGTCCTGGAGATGTGACCCCAACCTGATCCTGCGGTATTTCTCATCGGATTCCCCCGCTCAATTTTGAAGTGTTCCGCGACCACAGCATCTGTAACACGCGCACGCCCATCAACAGATGGAGCAGCGGCCCATCATCTTGCTTCGCATGGCTGCACCACCGCATGTGTTTTTACCTGTTGGGCCAATAGCTCTCCAATGACCTGCAGGAGATGGTCCCGCTCATTCCGGATGGTCGCGTCCGCAAAGCTCCCACGGCGAGGACAGCCGTGACGGGCATAAAGACCTCCGAATTTTGCAGACATGTCCTGCGCGTTTTGGGAAAGACCAGAATTCACTACTTCTATGCTGATTTTTCGGCAGCGACTGTCCCATACTGCTCACTTCTTCCTTATTCATTCTTGCTGCCTCGGGGGAGTGGAGGGCGCTCGTAGCGCAAGCGGAGCAGGACCGGATACTTCTATGAGTGGAAGGTCTTCACGGGTTTGGCGTGGAGGACTTCGCGATTTCACTCATCTGATATGCGACTCTTGCCCACCTGAGCAATTCTGAACAGCGTCTTCCCCCTCCCCGATTCACAATTCCTTTACGGGGCTGGCTCCCGTCGCTATGTCTTGCCGTTACCCCCGCTCAATGGAGAACGCATGAATGACTACTTGACGGAGACGAACTTCCTAGTTGGGGGCCTTGGCCTCCTGCTTGTCATCATCTTTGCCTTAGCGGCATTCCTTGATGTTTATTGGAAAGGAGCAGCGCCGCCTCGCGGGCTCAACTTAGAACTCGGATCCAGCTTCCTCCCGCAAGGCCCCGACAGCGATGAAGACGCCCCAGGCAACGGAACTCTGGAGGTTTCAATGCCTGAGGGATCAAAACCGCCAAGCAATAAGCAACATTCACCCGCTTAATCCGCTCCTTTGAGCAAAGCTGCTCCAAGTTCTTGAGCGGAACCCCCAAACTGCGCTGGGTCGGCATCTTCGGGGTAGCCCACCCATGCGCTTTAGACCTTCAACATCAGAACAACTCGGGTGCTCCATTCATGACGTCCGCAAAGCAGGCGCCATGAGTGGGAAAGCACGATGCTGCACCGGAGGGAGGCGGGAGCTTCAGCTCCCGGAAAGCCAGCTCAAACAAGAAGGGCCTTCAGGCCCGGACCGATTCACCCGCTGCGCCCACCTTCGGCCCCTGCCCACGCACTTGAGGATGCACAGCGAAATATCTGCATACTTCTCTCCGCAAACGACCCAGACAAATCCCGGCCCGCAAAGCCGATGCTTCGCTCTAAGCTTGTGTTACATGCGCAATGTCGGGGGGCACCCATGTTCTATGCCTGGTAAAGGCAGAAACCGTGGGCGAGCCCGCCACCTGCGTCTGTAAAGCCTGTCACTCTGGGATAGCACCCGGCTTTGTGGTTGGGGCAGGAATCGCAAAAGAAGATTGAGTTATCCGCCCCGCATCCTCTCGATGACGATGACAGCTACGGGAGTGAGCGTCGGCCACTGAGAAGGTTGTAGATCAGGACGATCAGGGCAATCACCAGCAGGAGATGAATCAATCCCCCGCCGAAATGGAAGCTGAAACCCAAGAGCCACAGGACAACAATAATCACGAAGATGGTCCAAAGCATTGGGATCCTCCTGCAGTTCGGTCAAAGGTGAGTGTTATGTTGCCAGGTGCTCGCAAAGATGTACCTGGCAACCCTCGTTACCGTTACGCCCTGCCCTTGGCCTGGGCGTAACCTCATATCACCGCGCTGAGAAATCACCCGCGCGCTGACCTGCTGCCCAATCTGCCTTTGCTCCCTAGTTACCGGACTTGTTGCTTGGAGACTTCTTGTTAAGCGTGGAAAGGAGCAACTTCGCTGAGGCCGGCGGGGCGATCTTACTGTTGATGACGATGTCCTCGCCGCTTACACCCTTCCCATATAGCCTCTCGTCGCCATCATTGTCTGGACGGAGAGTTGAACCCTCCAGAGATATCCCCGCAAACAATCCACGCGAGCGCGAATACGAAAGAATTTCCGCCCGCATCGTGATATCCGTTGCAGCGGAAGCAGTGCGTCCTACCGGTCCGGCTGTAGCCGACATGTCCCCTCCGAGCTTGACCTTGCTGGAAAGAACCGCTTTGGCCCCGCGGCTGTTCATCACCAACAGAACGAAGTCTGTCGCTTCACCTCCCAACTGCAGACCGAAGCTCCCACCCTCAAGCGCCATCATGGCGGGCGCACTCCACGGGCCGCTGAAGTTCTTACCGCTGCGGCAGGTCATCACGCCGCGACCGTAGCTGCCTCCGAACCCAAACGCAAACTTCGTCACCGAAGGTAGAACGATCACGCATTCTGCCTTGTTCAGAAGATCCTGCGGAATATTGTCGGGGACATTGAGAATCTCCACCATCACTTGCCCGGTAATCTCAATGCGCTTGTTTTCATCCTTTTGGGCGAATGCCGTTGATCCTGCGAACATCGTTACCAGGAACAACGCGAAGATGCTTTTCATGCCTGGCTCCTTTCCGTACTGCAGGCCCGATCAAAACGTGATGCTGATTGTGATCCCAGGACGGTTCGGATATCTCCGGTTGAACAGGTAATACCCGTCGTTGTAGTAATCAACGTACACGTCGTCCGTTTGATACCAGTTATTGCCCCAGTACTCTGGATACGGATCCATAAAGATGAACCAATAGCCGCCGTACTGGAAGCGCGGATATCCGCCCACGTACATGAAGGGAAGGTTGTAGATGCGGAACCAGTGATTCCGGCCATAGTACTGGCGGAAGTAGTTGTCAGGCACTCGGTAGCCGTGGTAGCCGCCGCGCTGGTGCCAGTTGCGGTGCTCGGAATCCCATTGGTGGGCCCGCCGCTGCTGCCAGACACGCTGCTGTTCGGCTTGCTGCTGCCGCTGCTGCTGCTGCGATAACTGCATCTGCCGCGGCTGCTGATGCTGATTCTGAGGCTGCTGCTGCCTGCTCTGCTCTTGTTGCCTCTGCTGCTGGCCCTGCTGTTGCTTGTTCTGCTCCTGCTGCCGCTCCTGCGCCTGCTTCTGGCTGCCCTGCTCTTGCTGGTGCTGCTGCTGGGCCTGCTTCTGGCCGCTCTGCTCCTGTTGCCTCTGCTGCTGGCCCTGCTGTTGCTTGTTCTGCTCCTGCTGCCGCTCCTGGGCCTGCTTCTGGTTGCTCTGCTGTTGCTGCTTCTGCTGCTGCTGAGCCTGTTTCTGGCTGTTCTGCTCTTGCTGCTTCTGCTGCTGAGCCTGTTTCTGGTTGCTCTGCTCTTGCTGCTTCTGCTGCTGCTGAGCCTGCTTCTGGTTGCTCTGCTGTTGCTGCTTGTTCTGGCCTTGTTGCTTGCCCTGGTCTTGCTGCTTGTTCTGGTCGTCTTGCTGCGGCTTTTGGATGTAACCAAAGGTACTGGCGCTTAAAAGCATGGACACTACAAACGCTGAGATTAAAAAAGCCACGCGCTTCATGGGCTTTACCTCCTGCCAGCTGCGAACCAACTACTTCCTTTACGGAGGCTTGCGGCCTTGGCGGCATGCAGCAGCGGTCGGGCGAATTGGCACTTTTCCTTCGCGCGGCTTACACCGGAAAGACAGCCCCACCCCGTCTGACGGCAGGACTTCTGTCCGTCATCGGATGCGCTATTATGCGCTCAATTGCAAATTCAGCGCTGTGATGCCTCGCGCCGGGACATGCCTGGAACTCGATGAACCTTCACTGCATGGGAACGTTGCGGGTCGGGCAAACTGCCCCTGAAGTCCTGATTTTCCCTCAGGGCGTGCCCAATCCATGGCGCATGCTTGAGCAGGCGCCATGAGCGGGAGTGAATAGTCCTACCACCGCCTTCCATCTACCGCCGCTTCGCCCCCGAACCATCCAGATACCGGCTCGCATACTCCAGAAACACCGGCCAGTTCGGCGCGGGCGTGTGCCCATACGCATGCTGCCGGAACGCCAGATCCCCCGCGGTCAGCGCCGTCCCCATCGGCGGAAACTCCGTCGTCCCCAGTCCCTCGTGCCCCAGCAGGCGGTACACCGGCCCCGCCGACCCCTCCGCCAGAAACATCCCCCTGGAATCCGCCCACGCATCGCCCCTCGGGTCGGCGTACCCGTCGCCCACGCTCGCGCCCCCGCCGATAAACACCGGCCGCGGCGCGCACAGCGCAATCAGCTCGTGGTTGTCCACCGGCAGATCCCCCGGCGTCAGCGGTCCCGCATACTTCAGAAAATTCCCCGCCATCCAGTGATACTCCGTCGCCGACGCCAGGTTCGTAATCTGCTCGCCAAAGATGTGCCGGTACAGCTTCGCGCCGCCCTCGCCTGACGAGCTGATGTACGCAATCGCGAATCGCGGGTCATAGGCCATCGCCACCAGCGCCGCCTTGCCAAACCGCGAGTGCCCCACCAGCCCCACCCGCCGCGCGTCCACCGCCTTGTCCGTCGCCAGATAATCCAGCGCCCGGCTCGCGCCCCAGGCCCACGCCCGCAGCGCGCCCCAGTCGTCCGGCTTGCGCGGCTGTCCCCTGTTCATCAGGCCGATGATGCCTGCCGTCAGCCCTGCCCCGTTGTCCGCCTGGACGCTCGTCGGCAGCAGCACCGCAAATCCCCAACCC